>DAHWKP010000309.1:0-12734 GCA_027343585.1 Acidobacteriaceae bacterium | reverse complement strand
TCTGGAGTGTCTGTGTCGCTTGGAAACGGAGATGGAACCTTTACACAAGCAAATGGTTCGCCGATTTCCCTCGGTCAAAACCTATCCGCAATTGTAGCGGGCGATTTCAACGGCGATGGAAAACTTGACCTCGCTGTGACGGATTTTACTGGAAACGCCGTATTCGTTCTGCTGGGAAACGGGGACGGAACATTTCAGCCCCCCATCACTACTCCAGTTGGCAATGAACCACTGGCAATCTCTATGGGAGATTTTAATAATGATGGGAAGCTGGATCTCGCGGTAGCAAACTACAACGACGATACAGTCACGCTTCTGTTAGGAAATGGCGATGGGACATTCACACAGCCTTCCGGATCGCCCTACGCTGCGGGAAAAGCCCCGTCCGCAATTGCGGCTGCGGACTTCAATGGCGATGGAAAACTCGATCTCGCGGTCGCGAACGGCTTAGACGGAACAGGGGCGGTATCCATCCTACTGCAACAGTGAAGCTTTGCGATGGAACGATGACAGTCGGCGCATCCCGATTAGGACAACATGTCCCCACGTTCCCTGGGTCAGTTGATCTTGACCAGGGAGCCTTTGATCTCCAACTCGCCAGAGCTTTGCACGGAGTGCGAGGCGTTGGCCTTGCTGGTGAGCGTGGTCTGCGCTTCGTTGCTCATGCTGGTGCCCGCTTTGTTGGATAGATCAGTTCCCGACTCAATCGCCAGCGAGGTGCCCGACTTGATCGAAAGCGATGTGCCGGATTTGATGGTGATGGCACCGCTGACGTCGAGAGTTAAATCGCCGGATACTTTGAGCGTGAAGTTGCCGCTGACGGTCTGCTTGTAGTCGGCGCTGTTGGTGTGCGACTCATTGCCGGTGATGGTCAGATCGCGCGTTCCCTGCACCGTGTGGGTTTCGTTGCCGGTGCTGACGGCAACGGTGCGGTTGCCCTTGCTGACGGTCAGCGTCTCGTCTTTTTCGGACACAGTGACAGTACGGTTATTCGTCACAGTGATGGTTTGATCGTTGAGCACGGTGACGTTCATATCTTTTTGCGCTTGGATGAACAACTCTTCTGATCCGCTCTTGTCCTCAAAGCGAATCTCATTGAAGCCGTTGCCGCCTTTGGAAGAGTTCGTCTTCACGGTGCTTTTGGTCTGGTCATCCGGCAACGTGTACGGCACGGTTTGATCCGCGTTGTAGACGCTGCCCATAATCAGCGGCCTGTCGGGGTCGCCGTCAAGAAAACTCACCACCACCTCTTGCCCAATGCGTGGAATGTAAAGGCTTCCCCACTGCTTGCCCGCCCACATTTGCGCCACGCGAATCCAACAGGAACAGGTTTCATCTGTGGCTGTGGATTGATCCCAGTAAAACTTCACTTTGATGCGGCCGTACTGATCTGTCCAAATCTCTTCGCCGGATTTGCCGACGACCAGCGCCGTTTGCGCGCCATAGATTTTTGGCTGGGGCGTTACGCGGGCCGGAACAAAGGCCACCGTGGATGGAAACGATTCAAACTCGTTGGCGTAGTGTTCGCCGTCATAAGCATGGCGCACCGAACGCAAAACATACTGCGCATTCGCGCTGGAAAGATAATGATCGGTCAGCGTGAACTGGCACCCGGCGTGAAAGGCGCTGCACTGGCTTCTGCCGCTGAAAAGTTTCTGCTCCGCCTCATACGCGGCAATGCGCAGGCTGGCCTGGGATTCGCCGTCGCTGCTGGTTTTGTATTTGCCCGGATACTCATAGAGCGAGCATTGAGTGGTGCTGCCGGTTACGGTTGTGTACAGACTGGTCGCTGGCGTTTCAAAGTTGTAGTCGTCGATGGAGAGCTTGCCGGGAACGATTTTTTCTGCGATGGTTCCAGCGGTGAGTGCGTCAATGCTGGCCCAGGCACGCTCCGTTTGCTGATAGCGAATGGAGGTGATTCCCGGCAGGCTGGCGTAGGCATCGGTGCTGTCGGCCAGCACCAGCGTGTGCGCTTGATCGCTGTGCGTGAAAAAGTAGAAGATGCCTTCTGACTCCATTAAGCGCGAGAGAAATTGAAATGTGCTCTCGCCGTATTGCACGCAATACTCACGCTGGCTATAGGTTTTGGTCAGGCTATTTTTGTAATCGGAGAAGCCGAGATCAGAAAAGACCTTCTCGATGATCTGCGGCACGGTCATGTTCTGGTAAATTTTGTTGTCGGAGTTGAGCGTGAGTAGCCAAAGCCAGGGGCGAAGCTGCGCCACATAACGGGTATAGCGCTCGTTTTTTTCTTCCTGAGAAAATTGCGCGACTACGCCGTGAATATATTGCTGGCTGCCGCCGGGTATTTGCGCAGTAACGTAGACCGGCTGGCCGAGAATTTGGGAAAAGTCCAGCGAGTCGGAGTCTGCACTCAAATGCAGTTCGTAGGAAAACAGGCTGGAAATTCCTTCTTCGCCATGAAAATTCAAAATGGAAATTGCATTTTGCGTGAAGGGCGTAGTAACGCTGAACGATGGTTGCGTAGAGCCGGAGTCTGCCATGGGACTTTCCCATTCTCCGCGAGGCCACGGCTGGGCCGCGTGCGGATGGAGTTTCTTTAGAGTTTAACCGTTACGGTTCGCTGTCTGCGCGTTGGCTCGCCGTGCAGCCAGCTCGTCCAGCCCAGCCGGGAGCGGCCCAGCTGCAGATTGCATTGCGCGCCTGCATCCAAGTGCAAGCGCAAACGGCAGTCAAACTGATCGTTGGTATAAAAGCGCGTGAAGTCTGAGAGCGAAGCGTGGTCGCTGCCGCCCGGCAAGAGCGAAAGAAATTGATCGATCCGCAGTGCTTGAGCAGCGATGTGTAACTGCGCCTGACAATTCCAAGCGCGTGTACCCGCGTAGGTGTTGAGGCCGAGGCGGCTATTTCCGCCCAATTTTCCTAGGCGGCAGCGATCATCTGGCTCCATGGGCAGCCATGCGCCACGCATGGGGAGCACGCGAATGGAAACCGCGAATGCGTCGGAGAGAATCTGCTGAAGCACGACGGGCGAACGCGGCTTGTGCCAAAGCGCGCCCGCGTACGCGGAGGCATACTGTGCCAGCTTAGGCTTCAGTTTTTTCTTGTTCAGGTTGAGAATGCCTGCGAAGGCGTGCGTGTAGCGGCCCATGCTGCTGGCCTCGGGTGAAGACCACTCCAGCCAGATTCTGTGGCGCAAGCGCACCTGATAGAGCAGCAGCAGCAGGCGGTGATGAAAAATGTCGAGAAAGTCGCGCATGGCTTCGTCGTGCGCCTTGCTGCGCTCCAGCAGTGTTTCGGCAAAGCTGTCCGGCATCGGCCCCAGCGCACCGACCAGGCTCAGGATGTTGGCGGTTACCTCTGCATGGAATGGCGTGTCTGCCAGCTTCTGCACCTGATGCACTTCACCCGGCGGAAAAGAAAAGCTAATGTTGGCGCGCAGATGGATGGCGTCGAAGGCGGCCAAATCCGTGGCCGCGATGGAGTCGCGCGGAGATGAAGAAGCGAGCTGTTGCTCCGCAGCAATCTTTTGCAACAGGCGCAGCGCTTGAAAAAAGTCAAAGCGGTAGCCTTCGGCGTAGAGCCAATCTTCCACCGGCGCGCTTTTATTCCATCCAAAGGTTTGCATGGCTCTGCCTGTTGCCAACGGTTACAGCAACGTCTCCGTTCCCGTGATAGGAGGAAATTTTTTGCTGACGCCGGGGTGCTGCAAGGATTCCATTTTGAGTTGTACAAACGAGTTGATCGACGCATACATGCCGAGGAATCGGTTGAGCACAGCGGCGAATAGAAATATATTGCCACCGGCGTAGCACTGCTCGTCAAAGGTGAGGGCAACTTCTTTGCCACTGCAAAAACCCTTCCATCCATCGAAGTGCATAGGCCGGGCGATGGTTCTGCACTGCATGGAGCGGATGCCGTCCAGTTGCCGCTGCACGGATGGTGCGTTGGAGAGGCTGTAGAGCCGGAGAATTTGCTGCAAGGTGCGCAGCGACTCCTCATCGTTGTCCAGCGAGAGATAGTTGAGCGACAGATTGGAGATCAACGCCCAGCGGCTGCTGCCGCCCAGCGGCGGATAGCCAGTCGGCGTGGGCTTGCGTAGCAGATGAATGTGCGCAGCCGGAACGGACTCCTCGATTTGCAGCGCGGCATTCTCCGGCAGTTGCAGCGCCAGATCGCGGTTCGTGCAAAGCATGTGCGCGTAGACGGTCTGCATGGGCGGCTTCTGCGGTTTGAATTGCAGATCCACGAAGGAGAGATAGACCTCGGTGCCAGAGTAATCGGCACGATGAGAAAATTCTCGCCGCGCATACCAGTAGGAATCCTGCGCCAGCATGGACTCATCCTGACGCGCGGAGTACATCGGCTTGAGCTGCTTTTCCGTTTCGGCTGCGTTGGAAGAAGACGAGACTGACTGGATGGAATGCACCTCCATGGTGCGTTCGCGGCGCAGGTCGGGCACAAGCCGGTACTCGGTCTGCGTGTGATCCAAGCGGATCGGCTCACTGGTGCGTTGGAAGAGATTCACCACCGGTGTGCAGCCGAGCAGAAATGTTTCCTTGGGCAGGCCGCGATGGTTCTGCGGCAGCGTGTCCAGCACAAAAAGAATGTCGAGCATCTCCGCAGAAGGATTGCGTTCGAGTGAAGCGAGATCAAAGAAGAGATATTTTTCCGGGAGTGCGAAATACTCCTGTAACAGCCGGTAGGCCGGATGCGAGCGACTGGAGTAGGGGATGACGTCTTCATCCAGGCCAAAGCCCACGGGCTGGAGCGCATTCTGCGGCAGGCGCACGGATGTTTGCGCGGCGGCATCGAAAAGATAAACGCCGAGGCAATGCGAAAAAATCAGCTCATACAAATTGCCGGTCAGGTGCGCGTCGCCGTGGATGTGAAAGCGCAGCGAGCGCAGATCCAGTTCTTGCAGACTTCCCTTTTGCGCGCGCACCTGAATGCGCAGCACAGCGGCGACGCCAGGGATGGAATCAAGAAAATCAAATTGGCTTTTCGCTTCCAACTGCGCATCCTCCACAACCACAGGCCAAAGCGTGACCGGATACGCGGTGCGGAAGCGGCAGGTAAGGCCGTCGGATGTTTGCGAAAACAGGCCTGTATTTTTGGGAATCAGGTGGCCGGTGGTCATCTTGCCGCGGGATGGATCGGGGAAAAAACGTGCGATCGACATGGGCGGCACAGGATGCACCAGATGCGGATAGAGCACGCCCAGAAGGGCGTTGGTGATCTCAGGAAACTCGTCATTCAAGCGGCGTTGCACGCGCGCGGTCAGGAAGGCAAAGGACTCAATGAGCCGCTCGACATGCGGGTCGCTGGAGCCATCGCCGGTCAGTTCCAGTCGCTCGGCGATTTTTGGATATTTCCGGGCAAAGCCCTGCCCGGCCTGCCGCAAATAGGCCAGCTCCGCTTGGTAGTAGACGAGGATTTCTTCCTGATCCTTCATCGGGGCAGTTCCTTGGGTGCAGACTTTTCTGGCTGTTCGTCCAGCGCGGGCGCTTGCAGAATCTCAACACTGCCCGATTCGCGGCGCAGCAGTACGGGAAACGAAACTGGCTCCAGTTCCTCGCCGATGCGCAATTGCCCGCTGATGACGCCATCGACGGCGCGTTGATCGGATTCAGTGGGCGACAGCTCCACGCGCGGATGCAGCAATCGCGGCTCAAACGCGGCAATGGCAGTGGAGAGCAACCGGGTCAGATGCTGGCGATCGGTTGCGCTGGCAGCGCTGAAGGAGGAAAAATCCGGCAAGCCATAGTCGAGCACCGTGGCTTTGGCTGGGTCCAGCACATCACTTTGCGCTCGGCGGGTGTTCAGCAGGCGCATCAGTTCCTGCTGCACAGACTGGCGCAGGCCCTCGCGGTCATAGATGCGATAGGAGATGCGTTCTTTTTGGGCCTCCGGGTTCTCATCGACGAGCCGGTCGAAGAGGAGAACCCGGGAGCCTTGCATCTGTTTCGGCTGCATACGCGAGCGCTAGGAACCCGTCGAGTTGGATTCCAAGCTCCACTTGGCAGCGTTGGTACCGGCGTCGCTGACGGCGCCCACTTGCTGCTTGTAGGCCCAGTCAATCGCCGTGTAGTTAAAGGTGACGGTCTCTTGCGGCTTGCCACCGCCGCCGCCGCCCACGGATACCGATGAGATGAGCGCATTGGTCAATTGATAGACCATGAAGGCATTCACCTTGCCGGATTCGTTTTGGCCGACGGTGATCTTGACCGTGGCGATGACCTTGGCCTGATTGCAATAGTCAATCAGGTTGCAAGAGGCCAAGTCCACAAATTTAGTAACGGTAAAGTCTTGATGATGCGGCTTGCCAGAGGTGCGCTTCTGGTTGCTCTGGTCGCCGGTAATCTGCTGGGCGACACCATGGCTGTACGACAGCAGTTCGATCTTGTCAGTGTAGTCAGTGAGCTTGCACTCACCTTTGATTGCATCCCCGCAATCCAGAATCAGGACGTCCATTCGAAGTTCTCCTCACTAGAATTCAGGTGGAAACTGTGCACCCGCGCCGAGGCCAGGCCCAAACGGCCCAGCCACGGCGTGCGGGGTTACTTGGCCGGTGCGGGCAGGTCCGCAACCAGCCGGATGGAGACGCTGAGTTCATCGAGCTGGAAGTGCGGCTTGAGGAACACAACCGAACGGTAGGAGCCGGGCTTGCCGGGGATGTCGAAGACATCCACGCGTGCCGAGCGCAACGGATACTGCGCCTTGACCGACTGCGGCGCATCATCATTGAGCAGCACATAATCCGCGATCCACGTGTTCAGGTAGGTGGCCACGTTTTCCCGCGTCATGAAGCTGCCGATTTTGTCGCGCATAATCACCTTGATGTAATGCGCGAAGCGCGAAGCGGCCAGCACATAGGGCAACATGGCTGAGATGCGCGCGTTGGCGTTGGCTTCATTCGTGTTGTACGTCTTGGGCCGGTTGGTCGTCTGCCCGCCGAAGAAGGCAGCCTGGTCGCTGCTCTTGCGGTGGCAGATGGCGATGAAGCCCAGGTTGTTCAACTCGTTTTCACGGCGATCGGTAATGGCGATCTCCGTCGGGCACTTCATGGCGATGTCGCCTTCGTCGGTGCGGAAGGTGTGAACCGGCAGGCCTTCAACCAGACCGCCTCCCTCCACGCCGCGAATGGCCGCGCACCACTTGTAGTGAGAGAAGGCATCCGTGATGCGTTGGCCCAGTGCGTAGGCTGAGTTACCCCAGAGATATTTCGTGTGGTCCTTGCCGTTGACGTCTTCAACAAAGTTGAACTCGTCAACCGGAACCGTGTCTGGGCCGTAGGGCAAGCGCAGCAACACGTGCGGCAGCGTCAGGGCCACGTAGCGGGAGTCTTCCGAATCACGGAAGGCGCGCCACTTGATGAGTTCTGTGGACTCAAAGCCCTTGGCCAGGTCGCGCGGAACGCTCATCTCCGTAAAGCTGTCCCAATCAAAAAGCTTGGGGCTGGCAGCGGCGATAAACGGTGCGTGAGCGGCAGCGGCCACGTTGGAAATCTTCTCCAGCATGGCGATGTCCTGCGGATGGCGGCCAAATTCATAGTCGCCGATCAGCACGCTGTAGGGATTGCCGCCAAAGGTGCCGTATTCCTGCTCGTAAACCTGCTTGAAGAGCGCGCTCTGATCAAACTCCGTCGCCTTTTCCAAGTCGGCCAACAACTCCTTCTTGGTGACGTTGAGCAGACGCAGCTTGAGCATGGTTCCCGTCTCGGTGTTGGTGACGAGATAAAACAGACCGCGCCATGCTGCTTCCAACGCCTGAAACTCTGGCGAGTGCATGATGGCGTTGAGCTGGTCGCTCAACTGCTGATCGATTTCTGCAATGCGCTGCTTGATGCCAGCCACGACGGAGTTTTTGCCAACCGTCATGCCTTGGTCGAGCACCTGCGTGGCATATTCGGAAAGCAGATTGATGGCGTAGGGGCGCTGCGAATCATCGCGCGCAATCTTGCCTTGTTGAATGATGCGGTCCAACAGCGCCACGGGAGCGCCGGATTGGGCCGTGCCCGCGTCTGGAGTTTCGTTAGGCATTGGGCTTGTCTCCTTCCGTCGCGTTGGCGGCCTTCAACTGTTTCAGGTTGTCGGGGCTGGCCACGGCCTCTTGCAACATGCCGTCCAGCGTGTCGTTGCCGTCCAGCTTGGCCAACAGGTCATTCAGCTTCTGGCGCGACTCGAAGAGTTTGCGCAGCGCATCGACCTGACGCACAATGCTGACCGGACTAAAGTCGTCCATGCTTTTGAACTTCAGCTCAATGTTGGTCTGGCCGCCATCTTTGGAGAGATGGTTGTCCACGCTGGCCACCATGCGCGGATGCAGGGAGGCGAGAACATCGTTGAAGTTGTCACGATCAATCTCAACAAACTTTCTGTCCTTGAGCGGCGGCAGCGCTTCTTCCGGTTTACCGGAAAGATCGGCGAGTATTCCAACCACAAGGGGCAATTCTTTTTTCTGTATTGCGCCGCCTGTTTCCACGTCGTACGTGATCTGTACGCGTGGTGGGCGGACGCGGTCTAATTTATGCTGTGTACTTTCCGGCATGATTTCCTCGCTTTCCTGAGTTGAGAAACAATTAAACCATCACTTCCTTGGAGAATCAATCTGTAATAATCCGGCAACATCTTTTAGGGCATTTTCATTGTTGAGTAACTCTGGCAGCAGTTGGCCCAGGTCCATGTTGCCCCAGGCGATGGCGCGGCGCAGCAGGTAAGGCACCGGGCTGTGCGGCTCCGTGCGAGCCAGAAAATCGGCGATTTCTGACAGCGTGCGGTAGGCATCCCGGCGGTTGCGGATGGTACCGGAGGCTGCCGGTGCGGTAACAGGTTCATCGGACATTGCGGTCGGCACCTCCTCCACGGGGATGATTGCGTCCGACTGCACCACAATATTTTCGGCCTTCACCAGCGGCCCGACCGTGGAGGCAATGGCGGACAAGACCTCTTGCAACTGGCGCAAGCCTGGGTTCTGCGGGCCATAGAGCGTATCGAAGAGTGTATCCAGTTCCCTGCATGTTTGCATTGCCTCCCGCAGTTCTTTGTCCAATTCCCTGTAGAAGCCGTCCGGCGTGGCCGTCATGCTGCGTTGCAGCAGCGGTAGCTCCGGCTTGGCGTCGTTGCCCTTGCCCTGCTGCGGCTGGCGACGCTGGGTGTATTCGGCGTGCTGGGCCGTCTCCCAACGCGCGTAGCTGACGATGGGCAGCAGGCTGGTATCCACCGGATGCGCGATGGTGATGAACTTCATCGCCACCGGCAGTTTTTCGTTGAGCCAGACAAGCTGGCTGGTGCGATATTCCAAGTCCTCAATCGCCGGATACATCGTCTGCCAAAAGAGTTCGTGCAATCCGCGGATCAACTGGAGACCGTGGATCAAACCAGCAGCTCCGCCCAGATGCACCCAGGCCTCCGTGAGCCAGATGGCGATTTGCAAATCTTTTGTGCGGTGCATCAGTGCCTGCGTGCAAAGCTGCTCGACGCCAGACCAGTCAGCACGCTTGGGATCACGCTGCCAGACGCCCTGCGGCAGGTCCATCTCCTCGCGCCGCGCCTCTTGGATGCGGTCGTAGGTGCCCTCATAGCGCAAGGATTCGCCCGCAGGCGACGAAGCAGAGATGGGTTGCAGCAGCGGCTGCAACTCAGCGGGAATCTGGGCCGTGCTCATGGCTGCCCTCCTGCATTGGAGGCGGTGTTCATGGGGGAGGCCAGCGGCGGAGCCACTTCCGGAAAGTCATCGCCGCTGAGGCCTTTCTGCTGGCCAGCGGGCATCACGGCCAGGCGCATAAAGACGCGGGCGCGATCAGACTCACCTGTGCCGCCTGCGGAGGCGGGCGCATGGTTCGCGTCCTCATCGGCCTGAAAGACCAGCGTGAACGGGCTGGGATCGGCCATGGTGGCAAAGTCTCCGGCAGGGGTACGGTGCTGCTCCATCATAGCCAGCAAGGCCCAGTTGTCGGTGAAGTGATAGGTGAGCGATTGGCCGCTCAGGTCCACGTTGGAGCTGGCCGAGCGCAGCAGCGGCACCAGCGGCGAATTGCTGGCCCAGTGCAGCGTGAGCGTGACCGGCTCGCCATAGGTCCAGCGGCCCACGCGCGGCTTATCGCCAGACTCGAAGGAATCCTGGCCAACTTGCAGCGTCCACTGCTGAATCTGATTGCCGTTCAACTCGCGCGACTGGTTGACGCGAAACTCCGGCGTAAAGTCCACGGCAGGCAGCGCGGCTGGGTTCTTTTTGTCGAGGATCGCGGCAAAAAATCCGCGCGCCTCTTCCATCTGTTGCAGGAACAGATGTACCGCTTGGCCGGATGCGCCATATTGATCCTGCGTCAAAGCCTGCAAGAGCAGCGGAGCATCGGCGTCAAAGAGCGCGTAAAAATCCCGGATGGATTGCGGATCGGCCTCAGAACCCAGAACGGCCTGCGCAGGCGGCGCGAAGGGGAAATGCCCGGCCAACTCCCGGTTGAAGATGCCGGAGAGCTTGCCGTATTCCTTGACTACGTCAAAGGTGCTGAGCCGCTGGCAGCGCTGCATCAGGTCGTGTTGAATGTCGCTGCGCACTTGCAAGAAATAATCTGAACCCTGCGCGTGCAGTGGCGCGGCGACGCACAGGCTGTCGGGAGTGATTTTGTCCATCGTGCCGCTGACGTAGGCCTCCAGCAGCGAGACCGAGTTGCCGGGACGCTTGGCCTGATAGGCGCTCATCTGCGCGCCAATTTTTTCCCACCGCAGCAGCACGCTGCGCTGGGACGGAGCCAGCTCCGCGTGTTGCGTGCTCAAAAAATGTACCAGCGGAGCCGCGGCCTGGTTGTAGGCCAGCATCTGCTGGCGCTGCGCACCCAGGTAGCTCTTCACATCCTCGGCGGTGGGCGCATTCAAAATCTCTTGCGTTGGTGAGGCGTCTCCCAACCAGTTTTTATAGGCCGAATGCGGAATTTCATAAGGCTGACCGGCGTCGAAGGCCCGATTGAGCGCGAGCAAGAGCGTGGCGGCCTGCGCCGTCGAGATGCGATGCAACCGCTCATACGGGCCAGCCATGCTCATGCCAGAAAACGTGCTGAGCAGATCGGAGAGCGTAGGTGCGGCGCTGGCAAACTCCTCCACTGCGGGAGAAATATCCTGGCGCAAGGAGGCACCGGCGCTGCTGGCGGAGGAACTGCGCACGGTCTCGGCCTGCACGGTTTCGTCTTCCATCGCCGCCGCCAAGCGCTGGCTGGCGATGCGTTCAAAGGTTGCACGCATCTTGACGGGCGCGTTCTGCAGGTCTTCCTGCACATAATGGGTGTAGGCATCCGGCAGGGCGATGGCGTCTTGCAGCACGGGCGTATTCCAGTCAATCTGCATCGCCGCAGCGGGAGGGCCTGCGATCTTCTGCGCGCTGGCCTTGGCCACAAACGGCAGGTTCATCAGGTTGTCCAGCGAGATGTGGAAGTTCTCTGCGTTGCTGGTGAACTCCAAACGATTGCCGTTGGCATCGACTAGCGGCCCGGTGAGCGTGCTGCGCTGGTCGGCCAAGCTGTCTTGCAGTTTGTTGAAGCTGGTCTGCGCGCTGTAGGGCACCCATTGCTGCAAGTACGGCAGCAGATAATGCGAGTTGCGCAGTGGCGCGATCGTGACGGAATAGACGGAACCCGTGGGCGCATAACTTTCCCCGGCCACCCACTGCAAATTGGGCGCGTGCATGGCCGCATCCGCCAAATGGAAGGCCTGTTGCAGCGCCAACAACTGCTCATAGCTGACCTGCATCTGCGTGTTCACCTGATTCAGATTCACGCTGAGCCGTTGCAGCGATTGCAACGTAGGGTTGTGCTCGATCCACGCGGCGAAGAACTGGGCCGTCAACTGCTCCATCTTCTGCGATGCGTGCTGCATGTCCGGCTGGCGGTAAACAAACGGCGCCCAGGTGGCCTGCTGCAAGGCTTCTTCAAAGTAAGGATTCCGCGGCGCGTCCATATCCACGTTGAAGTTTTTGCCGGAGATGTAATTTTCCAGTTGCAGAATCGACGACAGCCCGGCTCCGCCGCCACGCTTGCGAATCGTCTCATACAGCGCGATGTTCTGCTCCAGCGTCTGCATTTGGTCGACGTAGGCGCGCAGTTGCTGATACTCCGGCTCGGATTCGATGGAGAGGCTGATGGGCGCATCGGGATTGCTGAGCGCAGGCGCTTGCGGCAGCGGGCGCAGGTTGGGATTGGTGACCTCGGCGGCGCGATGCTCCAGCCCGTTGTTGAAGCTCTCCAGCACCAGCACGCGGAAGGCAGGCACCATGGCCTCGCGGATGGAAGCATCCATGGGGCTGACCCAGGAGGCGGGCAGAAACAGCGAGCGGAAGCTCTGCGTGCGGAAGCATGCCATGGCGTAGAGTAGGTCGCCCGCATCCTCTGGATTGCTGGCGGACTGAATCTGGCCAGAGGCGTCCACTGAGCTGGTATTCAAGTCGTGCACGATGCGCGCCAGCAACGGCTCGACATTCTTTTTGGCCTGACGCAGACGCAGATAGTTCAACGTGGTGCCCAGCGCCAGCAACAAGACCATGGCGGCTGTGGCCACCTGCAATGCAATCGTGGTGCGATTGCGCACGAAAAAGTGGCTGGAGATGGGATGCGCAATGCCGCGCTCAGGAAAAATCTTTTTGACGAAGAGATCGTATACGAAGGCGATGCGCTCGCGCGAGCCGCTCCACGCCTCCAACATCGGCGGCAGAATCGAGGTCGCTGGCGCATTCCACGCATGGGCCATGGCTGGCGGCGGCAAGACCTCAGCCTGGGGCTGGGC
>DAHWKP010000303.1:0-5827 GCA_027343585.1 Acidobacteriaceae bacterium | reverse complement strand
GCTCTGGCCCGCGCGCTGGTGGAGCGGCGCCTGGCCGCATGCGTCAACATCGTGGATCGCGCGCAATCCATCTACCGCTGGCAGGGCGCAATCGAATCCGCCACAGAGTGGCTGCTGCTCATCAAAACGCAGGCCAGCCTGTTGCCACAGTTGGAATCGGCGCTGCGCGCGTTGCACTCTTACACGCTGCCAGAGCTGCTCGTGCTCACTGTCGAATCTGGCAGTGAAGAGTACCTGCGCTGGATGGAGCAATGTTTGCAAAGCGAAACGCACGCACAGGAGAAGAGACAATGATCTCCACGCGCGCTCTCTACATTGCGGCATTTCTCAGCCTGTGCGCCGTGCTGGCCACGGTCATCTTTGCGGTGCGCAGCGTTGCGCGCAGGCAGCGGCTGGGTGGAGCGGCCTCGGATGCTGACGAAAATCCGCGGCGCAGTGTGCGTGCAACCCAAGGCCGCGCACGGCGGAGCCGCGAATCTCAAGCGCCCTTGCCGCTGCGCGCGGAGCATAAAGGCGCAGCACTGGCATCGAGCTACACCATGCTGGTACAGGGAATTCTGCTTGGCGCAGCCGCCGTACTGTTGGTGCAGAAGCTGGCAGAGATGCAGCCAAAAAGTTGAGTTTCATGGAAGCCAGTTCACAATCCGCAAGCCCCGCACAGGAAGCCAGCGCGATCTGCACCATTCGTGCCGCGCGCGCGGAAGACCTCGATGACATTTTCGCCATCGATACAGCCTGCTTTCCGCCGGAGATTGCTTATCCAAAAGAATTTCTCCACCAGCTTTTGTGCTCACCCACTTCCGTGCCACGCGTGGCGATTGTGGATGGTGCCATCGTTGGCTTTTCCATTGTCGAGATGCGCAAGCAAGGCCTGCGGCCCGTCGGCGAACTGGTCACCATCGACGTGATGGAGACGATGCGGCACAAAGGTGTGGGGCAATCCCTGCACGCGGCCATCGAGCGCGCGGTGCAGCAGCGCGGCGGTAAAAAACTCCGCTTGCAAGTCTCCGTGGAAAATCAAGCGGCGCAGCGGTTCTATCAACAGTTGGGGTACCGCACGCGCGGCAGAATTCCTCGCTATTACAACCACACGATTGACGCATGGTGGATGGAAAAAAGCTGGAAGTAGCGCAGCCTGAAGCGTGGAATTATTTCTGCCTGGCTGAGGATGTTGCCGCGTTGGGTGTGGGCGTGGAGGCAGCCGAAGGTGCAGGCGTAGCCGCTTGTGTCGACGCGGGCGCAGGCGTTTGCGGCAGAGCCGCAGCCATCGATGCGGCCTTGGCTGGGGTGTACGCGCCTTCGGTTGCCCACAGCACCTGGCCGGTGCGGTTGACCAGCAGCACGGCAATCTTTTTTTCATTGGGAATATGCAGAGCGTGCAGAAACGCGCCCTTGCTCACATACAGCGTTAAGATGCGGCCATTCAGTGCCGGGTCTGTATTGTTGCTGCGCAGCGCGGAGTTGAACCACCAGCGATAGAGTAGATTTTCTTTGGATGTGGTCGGCAGCTCGTAATAACGCAAATCCGCGTGCTGCTCTTCAGCCTGCTTGGCTGCGGGCAGCCAAGTGTCCACCGCTGCCTGCTGTTCGCGCGCAAAGGAGATCAGCACCAGATTCACCTGGCCGCCAAAGTCCTTCGGCAGCAGGTACCGATCTTTGTCCAGGCTGTTGGCTTCAACGCTGGGGAAATTGCCCAGCCCCGTTGCTGCCGCCATCGCACTCTTGCGCACGGGGTTGAACATCAGGAGCCAGGGGATCAGTCCTACACAGCCAAAGCAGAAAAGTGCGGATTGCAAGCGCAGTCGCATCATAAATGTCACAAAAAACTTCAGGTGCGTGTTGCCTATCACAGGCTATCAGCACTCTGGGTCAATCCAATTCGGAATCCTGGTTAAATTTTTCCATGGTTCCCACAATGCCAACACTCTGCCGGGCTTGCAGTATCATCGAAGTACGTGGAACCGATGCCTATGCACACGCCAGCCGCGCCTTTGCGCCGAGACTTTTTTACGGAAGATGCCGCCCTGCAACCCATCGCCGCCAAGGTGTTGCGCGGGGAGCGCCTCAGCTTGGCTGACGGCGTTGCGCTCTATCGTACGCCCGATATTCTCGCCGTAGGCTGGCTGGCCAACTGGGTGCGCGAAAAGTTGCACGGCGACACGGCCTACTTCAACGTCAACCGCCACATCAATCCAACGAATGTTTGCGTGGCCGCCTGCCGCCTCTGCGCCTTTGGCCGCAAAAAAGACACGTCCGGCGCTTACACCATGGCGCTTGAAGAGGCTTGGAGCAGCGCCGCCTCCGGTTACACGGAAGCCGTCACAGAATTTCACATCGTCGGCGGTCTGCATCCCGACCTGCCATTCTCCTACTTTTTAGATCTCGTTCGCGGACTCAAAGAGCGCTTTCCGCAAGTGCACATCAAGGCCTTCACCATGGTGGAGGTGGCCTACCTGGCCAAGCGCGCCAAGCTCAGCATCCGCGAAACCTTGCAGCAGATGAAGGCCGCTGGCGTCGATTCCATGCCCGGCGGCGGCGCAGAAATCTTCGCCGATCGCGTGCGCCACATCATCTGCGACCACAAGATTGATGGCGGCGAGTGGCTGGAGACGGCGCGCGAGGCGCACTTGCTCGGCCTGCGCTCGAACGCAACCATGCTTTACGGCCACGTCGAGAATGACGAAGACCGTGTCGATCACATGCTGCGCCTGCGCACGTTGCAAGACGAGACCGGCGGTTTCCAGACCTTCATCCCGCTAGCCTTTCATCCGGCCAACACTGCGCTTGAGCATCTGCCCGTCACCACCGGTTTGGAAGACATTCGCCAGATCGCCGTGGGTCGCCTGCTGCTCGACAACTTCGCGCACATCAAAACGTACTGGCAAATGGTGACGCCAAAAATCGCGCAGATCGCGCTGCGCTTTGGCGCGGATGACATCGATGGCACGGTGGTTGAGGAGAAGATTTACCACGACGCCGGCGCGGAAACGCCGCAGGGCCTGCGCCGTCAAGACTTCATCCGCCTCATCACCGAGGCCGGGCGCGTGCCCTTTGAGCGCGACACGCTCTATCGCGCCGTCACCCGCACGGAAGACACCTTCACCATAGCGGTGTAGGCCGCGCCTTTAGTTCATCCATCGGCGATCATTGGGGTCGCGGTGCTGGTCCGGGTCGGGAACATTCGATCCGCGCGGCGTTTCTTGCGTGCGGTTTTGCCGCCGCATGTAGACCTCAAACTTTCGCGCAGCGCGTTTGCGCTTCCAGCGATAGTAGGCGTTGCGCAATCCGTAGGCGCGTTCAGAAAATGCAAAGGCAAAGCCCCGCCGCGGAGCCTGCCGCGCATACAAAAATCCAGCCAACGCGCCGCCCAGATACGCCAGATAGGCAAAGCCGCCCGGCCCCTGCAACAGGCTGGCCACAGCGATCAGGATATAAATCACCACCAGATATTTGGCGCGGATGGAGATGGGCAGCGGGAAGAGCAGAAATTGCTGGTCGCCCATGCGCACGGCAAAGGCCGCCAGCAGGCCAAAGATGCCGCCCATCGGGCCAAAGGTCGTCGCCGCAGGCGTCAGATGCAAAATGCCCGTGTAGCTGATACCGATTGTGGCCAGTGCCGCGCCCAGCACGCTGACGGCGTAAAGTTCGACGATCCACTGCGCACCGTAGAGGGCCTCCAGGTACGCGCCGACAAACCACAAGGAGAGCATGTCGAAGAGAATCGTCCACAGGCCAGTGTGCAGAAAGCTATAGGTTGCAATTTGCCAGATGGCCCCGTGCAGCACCATCACCGGCGTCAGCGCGCACAGGCTCAGAATCGTGTTGGCCGCCCCCGGAGCCACCCAACCCAGCAGCAGCAGTCCAAAGTAGACGGCCAGGTTGGCATAGATCAACTGGCGCACCACGCCCGCAAAGGGCGGAAAGGTCATCGTCATCGAATTGGAGTAACCAGAGCGCGGCATACACCCTTAGCCTACGGCAAGCGATCCGAACTGCAAAACCGCCCTGCGGATCCAGGCCCCAGTTTCGTAATGTACGTCACAGCGCGACGCGGAAAATCGCAATAGGATCGGCAGTTGTTTCCCAATGGAGGGAATATGCTGAAGCGCATTTGGGTTCCAAGCATTCTCGTGGTGATTCCCGCAATTTTGCTGGCGCAGTCCAAGCCAGCCCCGACGGTTTCGCAACCTGCTGCCGCTGCCACGGCGAAGAAAAATCCTGTGACGCCCACGCCGCAGTCCCTGGCAAAGGCGAAGGAGCTTTTCAGCTATGATTGCGTCTCCTGTCACGGCGAAAAAGGCAATGGCAAGGGCGATCTGGCCAAAGACATGGGCATCACGGTGCCCGACTTTACCGACCCGGCCACGTTAAAGAACATTCCAGATCAGACGCTTTTTGACACGATCCATGATGGCAAAGGTCCCATGCCTGAGGAAGGCGACCGGGCCAAGACCGACGAGATCTGGAATCTGGTGCTCTATGTCCGCTCGTTGTCGCAGAAGCCGGCGGCGCAAGGCAAGGCCCCAATTCCCGTGCCCGCGGCAAACTAACTGACTGCATTCACGGAGCTTCGCGGCTGTGCGTATTTTTCCAAGCGCGCAGCCCGAAACTGTGGTAAACATTAGGGAACCATTTGTTTACCTTTCGGTTATTAGGCTCCTTGGAGTGTCGTCGCATGTTGGCGCGCAGTTGGATCACGGTAGGACTTTTTTGGGCCACGGTGCCGCTGGTCGCACAGCAAAACGCTGCCCCCGCGCAAAGCACAGCTGCGCCAACTGCTGTTGCTCAAACTGCTTCCAAACAGCAGTCGACTGCAACGTCTGCGCAGCCTGCGCCCAAAGCAGCCTTTCAAACTGCGCCTACGGTGCTGCAAAATGGAAAGCAAACGGGCAAGCCCACCCTGGGCACCTCGTTTCAGAGCGCGCCTTCGGTGGATCAACGCCAGCACGCCGCGCAGAAACCCACAGCCACCATCACCTTTCAGTCCTCAGGCACAGCCTCTCCCGCCCAGTTCCAGGCAGATAAAGCCGCGCACAGTGCTGGCTTCGCAACGGCTACAGCGCACACCACACAAGCCAAGAGATCCCAACCCGTCCCAGGAGGCGCGTCCTTTGCTGCTCCTGCTGCTGCCAGCACCGCAGCCGTTCCTGCCGGAAAAGTAACGGACACGACCTTTCAGGCTCCCAAAGCAGGCACCGGCGTCGGGGCGAAGCTTTCGAAATCCACCAGTTTTCAGGCTCCCAAGGCAGGCGCGGGAGTTGGAGCGAAGCTGTCGAAGTCCACCAGTTTTGCTGCGCCGAAGTCGGGAACCGGCGTGCAAGAAAAGCTCTCCACATCTCCAGCCTTCCAAGCGGCAGCGACGGCCAAGGCCGCTGCCAGCCAGCGCTCCGTAGAAAATGGCAACTTCCACGCCGCCCAGGCCGCAACGACCGGAGTGCAGGGCAAGCTGTCGAAGTCCACGAGCTTTCAGGCTCCCAAGGAAGGCCAAGGGATTCACGAGTCACTCTCCAAATCCACCAGCTTTCAAGCGCCAAAGTCGGGCAAAGGTTTTCACGCGACACAGTTAAAGTCGGCGAACTTCCACGCCGCCCAGGCCGCAACGACCGGAGTGCAGGGCAAGCTGTCGAGGTCCACGAGCTTTCAAGCCCCCAAAGAAGGCCAAGGGATTCACGAGTCACTCTCCAAATCCACCAGCTTTCAAGCGCCGAAGTCGGGCAAAGGTTTTCACGCGACAGAGTTAAAGTCGGCGAACTTCCACGCTGCCCAGGCCGCAACGACCGGCGTGCAGGGCAAGCTATCGAAGTCCACGAGCTTTCAAGCCCCCAAA
>DAHWKP010000290.1:0-2698 GCA_027343585.1 Acidobacteriaceae bacterium | reverse complement strand
CGGCGGCTGGTGCTTTTCTGGATGAAGCGTTTCAAGTCCTGACGGATTTTTTCCTTGATGACGCCGTAGTCGGCTTTTTCTTCCGCGCTGGAGGTCTCCAGCGTGCGCCCAACCACATTGCGTGCCTCGTCGATGAGCGATTGCTCCGCCGGGGCGAAGCCGCGCATGACAATCTCTGGCGCATTTTCCACGCGACCCGTGGTTTTGTTGATGGCCAGAATCGGCAGCACGATGCCGCCTTCGCTCAGGTGGCGACGGTCGCGGATGATGAGGTCTTCGACGATGTCGCCTGTGGAGCCGGAGTCAATACAGATGCGGCCCACGGGCACGGTGCCTTTTTTCTTGGCCGAGGTGCGGTCCAGTTCCAGCACGTCGCCATTTTCGATTTGCAGCACCTGCTGCACGCTGCCGGATTCCGTGGCCAGCGCGGCGTGACGTTGCAGTTGGCGGTAACCGCCATGGATGGGAATGAAGAATTTTGGTTTGAGCAGATGCAGCATCATGCGCAGCTCATCCTGGCTGGCGTGGCCGCTGACGTGGATCATGCCTGAGGTGCCGTCGTCGTAGACCACTTGCGCCTGACGGCGGCAAAGGTGATCCACCACGCGGAAGATGGCTTTTTCGTTGCCAGGAATCACGCGCGAGCTGAGCACGACGGTGTCGCCGGCATCGATCTTGGCTTGCTTATGGTTGTCCACCGCTGCGCGCGAAAGTGCCGACATAGGCTCGCCCTGCGTGCCGCTGATAAAGACGCAAACCTTTTCGCGGGCGATGTCGCGCAACTGCCCGGTGGAGATGAGCAATCCATCGGGAATGTTGATGTAGCCAAAGTCCTGCGCCATCTCAAAGGAGTTGGTGACGGAGCGGCCCACGATGGCGATTTTGCGGCCATGCTTGATGGCCAGATCCGTGGCGATGCGCAGCCGGTGAATCGACGAGGAAAAACAGCTGAAGAAGAGGCGCTTCTTAGTGCGCGCGAAGACTTCATCCAGCGCGGGAATCACGGCGCGTTCGCTGGGTGTGAAGCCGGGACGGTCCACATTGGTGGAGTCTTGCAGCAGCGCCAGCACGCCGCGCTTGCCATACTCGGCGAAGGTTTGCAGATCGAAGGCCCGGCCATCGGTGGGCGACAGATCAATTTTGAAGTCGCCGGTGTGAATGACGACGCCGACGGGAGTTTCAATCGCCAGCGCGACGCAATCGACCAAGCTGTGCGTGACGCGGATGGGCGTGATCTTGAATGCGCCGAGGGAAAAAGATTGCCCCGGTAGCATCTCGATCATCTCGGTGTTGTCGAGCAGGGCGTGCTCGTCGAGCTTGCCTTCGACGTAGGCCAGCGTGAACTCTGTGCCGTAAACGGGCACGTTCAGTTCAGAAAGTATCCACGGCAGGCCGCCGATGTGATCCTCATGGCCGTGCGTGAGAATAATGGCGCGCACATGCTTGCGGTTTTCCAGCAGGTAGGTGATGTCCGGGACAACGATGTCGACGCCGAGCAGCTCCTCTTCTGGGAACATGAGTCCGGCATCAATGACGACGATGTCGTCTTGCCAGCGCAGGGCCATGCAGTTCATGCCGAACTCACCCAGCCCGCCCAGGGGAATAATTTTCAGCTTATTGTCAGCCATCGCGTCCATCGGTGATGATAGGGATTTTTATGCGCAAATACTGATGGTACCACGCAGAGACGCGCGCAGCTTGCGATTGGAGCTAGCGCAGCAGGTCTTCCAGCTCCAGCGACAGCTCGGTTTTTTCATCGCGGTACTTGATGATGACTGGCGTCGAGAGCGACAGACCCCAGTCCGCGCCCTGGCCGCGCTGGATGGGACGCGAGCCGGGAACAACGACGGCTCCGGCGGGAATGATGAGCGGTGCCTCCGCTGTGGCGCGCAGAATTTCTCCGCGCACGGTGTCATAGACCGGCGTGGAGCGTGTGAGGATGACGCCTGCGCCCAGCACGGCGCGCTGGCGAAGAATGGTGCCTTCATACACGCCGCAGTTGCCGCCGATCAGCGCGTCGTCTTCGATGATGACCGGGCTGGCATTGACTGGTTCTAAAACGCCGCCGATCTGCGCCGCGGCGCTGATGTGTACACGCTTGCCCACTTGGGCACAGGAGCCGACGAGCGCGTGCGAGTCAATCATAGTGCCCGCATCGACGTAGGCACCGGTGTTGATGTACATCGGCGGCATGCAGACCACGCCGGAGGCGATAAACGCGCCAGCGCGAATAGAAGAGCCGCCGGGAACGATGCGTACCTGATCCGCAGCGGAAAAACGCCGCGCGGGATAGGTGTGCTTGTCGATGAAGGTTAGGTCCGTGCCGGAGGAGGTGAGCCGGCCCAGCCGGAAGCCGAGCAGGATGCCACGCTTGACCCAGGCGTTGACGCGCCAGCCGATGCGGGAGGCCGCATCCGGCGCTGCGGAGCGCAGCGTGCCGGTTTCCAGAGCCGCGCGCAATTCAAGAAAAGCGGCCTCGGCCTGTGCGTCGCCCACGGCGGCGGCTCCGGCGGCGAAGGCGGTTTCAATGCGGCGTTCGAGCTGAAAAAAATCTGTGGTCACTGGAGCAGGCCTAACTCTTCCGCCAGTGTGCGCAGACGGTCTCGCGTGGCGGGTTGCACGGGAACCATGGGCAGGCGGTAATTTTCTTCGATGCGGCGCATCAGTGTAAGTACACACTTGATGGGGCCGGGCTTGG
>DAHWKP010000266.1:0-2440 GCA_027343585.1 Acidobacteriaceae bacterium | reverse complement strand
TTGTTCTGCGTGCGCGCGTTGAACTGCTTGCAGAACTCCATGATGTTGACCTGGGCCTGGCCCAGCGCGGGGCCGACCGGCGGCGCGGGGTTGGCCTTACCGGCCTCAATCTGCAACTTCACATACGTCTGAACTTTTTTTACTGGAGGCATCTTCTTTTTCTTTCCCTTCGAGACAGCTTTTTGCTGATCGCATTTTCAGCTTTGAGCTGAAAGCTGACGGCTAAAAGCTGCTGTTAATCAATTTTTTCAACCTTGCTGAATTCCAATTCCACCGGCGTCGAGCGGCCAAAGATGGTCACCATCACCTTGAGCGTTTCGCGGTCTTCATTCACTTCATCCACCACGCCGTTGAAGTTGGCGAACGGCCCTTCGGTGATCTTGACCGACTCGTTGCGCTCAAACTTGATCTTCATGCGCGGCTTGCCCTTGGCCACATCGCTGCGGAAGAGAATCGAACTGATCTCTTCATCGCTGAGCGCCACCGGCTTGTCGCCCGTGCCCAAAAACCCAGTCACACGCGGCGTGTTCTTCACCATGTGCCAGATTTCGTTGTCCAAATCCATTTCCACCAGCACATAGCCGGGCAAAAACACGCGCTCAATGGTGTACTTCTTGCCATTGCGCAGCTCGGTCACCGGCTCGGTGGGGATCATCACCCGCCCGATGCGGTCTTGCAATCCAAAGGCCTGCACGCGGCTCTCAATGGATTCGCGCACCTTGCGCTCAAAGCCGGAGTAGGCGTGGATGATATACCACTTGAAGCGCTCGTTGGCCGGAGGCGCCAGCGTCTCCGCCGCCTGCTCCACTTCCGGTTTCGTCTCTTCTGCCGTCATCCTGTTCACCTTCTCTGACCTGTCCGCTTAGTTGGAAAGCCGGTGCAACATCTCCTGCACCAAGCGCCCAATCACGGAGTCCACCAAATAAAAATACGCGGCAAACAGGAAGACCGTACCAATCACCACGGCGGTTGTCGTCTCCACTTCTTTGCGCGAGGGCACAACCACTTTGTGCATCTCGCTGCGCACATCCTTCAAAAACTGCACCAGCTCCAGCGGACGCTGCTTCCAAGCGGCAACCGCCTGCGTCTGCTGCGCCGGTTTGCGATCTTCTTCGGCCATCGTCATTGCCTTTGCCATTGCCAAAATCCTTCTCTGCCTGCGCGCCGCTCGCAACCCTTGCCAGCCCGGCTCGCAAACGAAACCCCAATCCCACAGCCCCACAAGAGGTGCAGCGCAAAACTGGCAGGGGCGGAGGGATTCGAACCCCCAAGTTCGGTTTTGGAGACCGACAGTTTAGCCATTGAGCTTACGCCCCTGTGTTGTACATCAACCGCCCAAGCCGCGCAGCCCGCCCGACCCAAGCGCCCGAACTACTTTGTTTCCTTGTGCGACGTGTGCTTGCGGCATCGGTTGCAGAACTTCGAAAACTCCAAACGGCCCGTGGTCGTCTTCTTGTTCTTCGTCTTCGAGTAATTCCGCTCCTTGCACTCGGAGCACTGCAATGTGATAATTTCGCGCATCTTTTTATCCTAATCCCTTCTCAATCCCGCAACCCTACCGAGTCCTCCCGGTAAATCGATTCCGAGAATATATTCCCACCTCAATAAAAACAGGTGCATCTGGTCTTCGCGTGGCAGGCGCACCCACAATCCCAAATCTTCCGACTCTTCAATCGAAACAGTAATTCAGGTGCGTATCAGGCAGGTGAACCGAAGCAAGTTCAAATACAGCCTTACCGTCCTCTGTCAGTATAACTGCAGCCGTCTGGCCAGCCAATTTCATGAAGCTTTCGCCATCCAACTGGCGGGTAAACCATACTCCACAATCCGCGCAATCTGCTCTTCTGCTGTCTTGGAGCCTGACTCTAGCAACTCATCCACAAGATCTTCGTTAATCCAAATCAGCGCACGGCTATGGTTACATTCAAGTTCAAACCGGAACTTGCCATCAAACGTCTTCAACCACACAGCATCCACAACAAGACCAGGAACTTTAGCCTGCGCCAGCCGTTCAATCAAATGGGCCGCGAGTTCTGCTTTTTTGGCCAGGTCATTCCGC
Source organism: Acidobacteriaceae bacterium (assembly GCA_027343585.1). GTDB lineage: Bacteria > Acidobacteriota > Terriglobia > Terriglobales > Acidobacteriaceae > JAJZCX01. The sequence goes on along the minus strand of DAHWKP010000266.1, from coordinate 381 downwards.
GTCAAATCACCCGCATATTGACTTCTCGCGTACGCTTCATGGCTGATTCCCAGTTTGTCCGCTACTATCTTTTGCTCGTTGCTCAGTTCTGGAAGCAACTGCAAGGAGACTTTCTGGGCCTGCATCCAGTTTTCGGCGCTCGAACGATTGCCGTCAACACGAATCTCCATATTCGTCTCCTCCCGCGCTAGCGTTATTGTACCCGTTCTGCCAAAACAATAACCCTAAAAACTGCCTATGCGTGCCCTTGCTTACTTGACGATCTCGGCGATGGTTCCGGCGCCGACCGTGCGTCCGCCTTCGCGGATGGCAAAGCGCAAGCCCTTCTCCATGGCCACCGGCGTAATCAGCTCAATCTCCAAGCTGACGTTGTCGCCCGGC
>DAHWKP010000229.1:0-7543 GCA_027343585.1 Acidobacteriaceae bacterium | reverse complement strand
GTGGAGCGCGTCTTTGATCTTTTTGCAGCGGCGACGATCATCGCCTGCACGCTGACCTTCAGCCATTCGGTGCGGCTGCTGCCGTATAGCCAAGACTTTCGCCGCGCGGGCTATCTAGCCATGCTGGCTGCGCTGTTGCTGGGGGCGCTGGCTGTGGCGGCGCGCTTGGCCGGTGCGCGCGTAGCTGCAATCTTTGCGCGCATCTTTGGTTGGATCTCTCCCGCTGCGGGCCACCACGCGCAGGAAAAAATTCTTGCCTTCAGCCACGGTCTGGACACGATTCAGAGCTTCTCCAGCTTGCTGGCCGCGCTCTTCTGGTCCTTCGCCACGTGGGGAATGATTGCGCTGGCCTACGTGCAAGTGGTGCACTCCTTCCGTCTGCCAGAGCTGGCTGCGATTCCCGCCGCGCAGACCATTATTTTAATGATGTACAGCATGTTCGGCTCCGTGCTGCAATTGCCTGTGGTGGGCGGCGGTTCGCAGTTGGCCACGATTCACGCCATGATTAGTGTGTTGGGCATTCGCCCTGAGGCGGCCACGGCCTGCGGATTGCTGCTGTATCTGGCGACATTTTTAAGCGTGATTCCGGCGGGATTGTTTTTTGCGCGCTTGGAACATGTCTCTTTGCGCAGCGTGGCGCAATCCTCTGAGAACGAAGAACACGTGCTCGAAGAGGCCAACGCGTTGTAATGGGTTGTACGCATAAGGAGTATGAACGTGGCGATTGATGATCTGCGGCAATGGGTGGAGCAACTGGAGCGGGCCGGGGAGCTGAAGCGCATCACCGCCGAGGTCAGCCCGATTCTGGAGATGGCCGAGATCGCCGACCGCGTCGCCAAGCTGGACTGGCCCGGCGCGCAGAAACAATATGCGCCCGGCGGTCCGGCGCTGCTCTTTGAGCGCGTCAAGGGCTACCCCGGCGCGCGCGTGTTGATGAATCAATTTGGCAGCGAGCGGCGCATGCAGATGGCGCTCGACACCGATTCACTTGACGCCATCGCCGCGCGCATTCACGAGATGATGAACGTGCGCTCGCCAGAAGGCTTCCTTGACAAGGTGCGCATGTTGCCCATGCTGGCCGAGATGGGCAAATACTTTCCGCGCGTGGTCAGCGCCAAGGACGCGCCCTGCAAGGAAGTGATTCTGCGCGAAAATTTCAGCGTGCTCGACTTTCCTATTCTGCAATGCTGGCCCGGCGATGGCGGACGCTTCCTCACGTTGCCGTGTGTCATTACGCGCGACCCGCGACACGCAGCCAGCGACGGCAAGCCCGGCGGCAAACGCAACGTGGGCATGTACCGAATGCAGGTCTACGATGGCCAGACCACCGGCATGCACTGGCAGCGGCAAAAGGTGGCCGCGGAACATTACCGTGAGCGCCTGCGTCAGGCCGCTGCCGCGGCTTCCGCGCCAGACGACGCCGCAGCCGCGCGCGTGGCCGTGATGGCCGCAACCGCTGGCGGCTCCGCGCTGCCTGCATCGCTTGGTGGAGCTAGCTCCATGCAGGCCTGGGCCACGCCCAAGGCCGATCGTTTGGAGGTCGCCGTGGCCATTGGCACCGATCCGGCCACCACCTTTGCTGCCATCGTGCCCGCGCCGCCCGAGGTGGAAGAATTTTTGATCGCAGGATTTTTGCGCCAGAAGTCCGTCGATTTAGTTCGGTGCGAGACGGTTGATCTGGAAGTGCCCGCGACGGCGGAGATCATCCTCGAAGGCTACGTGCGCACCGACGAGCTGCGCAGTGAGGGGCCATTTGGCGACCACACCGGCTTTTACACGCTGCCGGATGATTACCCGGTCTTTCACATCACCTGCATCACGCACAGAAAAAATCCCATCTACGCGGCCACCGTGGTCGGCAAGCCACCGATGGAGGACGCCTGGATGGGCAAGGCCGTGGAGCGCATTTTTTTACCGCTGATGCGCCTCACGTTGCCAGAGATCGTAGATATTCATCTGCCCGCCGAGGCCGTCTTTCACAACCTGATGATCGTCTCCATTCGCAAGAGCTACGCGGGGCAGGCGCGCAAAGTGATGCACGGCATCTGGTCGATGGGCCAGGCGATGTTTACCAAGTGCGTCATCGTGGTGGATGAGGATTGCGACGTGCAGGATTTGCGCGAGGTGACCTTGCGCGTGGCCAACAACATTGACCCGGAGCGGGATATTCAATTCACGCTGGGGCCGGTGGATTCGCTCGACCACGCCTCACGCCTGCCCAACTACGGCAGCAAGATGGGCATCGACGCCACGCGCAAGTGGGCCGCGGAAGGCTTCACGCGCCCATGGCCAGAGGGCCTGCGCATGGACGCAACCACGCGCGCCCAGGTCGATGCGCTGTGGAGCACGCTGGGTTTGTAGCCTTGGCATAAGGGGTCGCGTTCGATCTGGCAGGACCGTGCATCCATCGCGCCAGATTAGAATTAAAGCAGTATGACCGCGTTGATCAACAGCCCCTCCAGTTCGTCGAAGTCGTCTGTCCCTGAGCCGCCTGCCCAGCAAGAGTTGCGCTATAACCCTGCGGAGATTGAACCGCGTTGGCAAGCGGCCTGGGCCGCGCAGCCGGACCTTTACGCCGCCGAGCCGCCTGCCTGCGGCAAGCCCAAGTATTACGTGCTGGAGATGTTGCCGTATCCCTCGGGCAAGCTGCACATGGGCCACGTGCGCAATTACTCCATTGGCGATGCGCTGGCGCGACACATGTGGATGCGCGGCTACAACGTGCTGCATCCGATGGGTTGGGATGCCTTTGGCCTGCCTGCGGAGAACGCTGCGCTGAAGAACAACACGCCGCCGCGTGAGTGGACGCTGGCCAACATTGCCGCCATGCGCGTGCAGATGCAGCGCGTCGGCTTCAGCTATGACTGGCAGCGCGAGGTGACCACCTGCCTGCCGGAGTACTACCGCTGGAATCAGTGGTTCTTTTTGCAGATGTACAAGCGCGGCTTGGTTTACCGCAAACAGAGCAAAGTGAACTGGTGCTCGGAGTGCGCAACAGTTTTGGCCAATGAGCAGGTGGTGGATGGCTGTTGCTGGCGGCATGAGGAGACTCCCGTCGAGCAGCGCAATTTGGAGCAATGGTTTGCACGCACCACTGCCTACGCCGATGCCTTGCAGCACGACTTGGAGCAACTCGACGGCTGGCCAGAAAAAGTGCGCACGATGCAGCGCAACTGGATTGGCCGCAGTGAAGGTGCGCTGGTGGACTTTGCAATGCTGCCCCGCGAAAAGCAAACCGATGCCGATGCTCCGGTGGAGCTGCGCCTCACCGCGCGCGCGTCCGAATCATCGCCGGGAACAGTCACCGTTTTCACTACACGCATTGACACGATCTACGGAGCGACCTCATTGCAACTGGCCCCGGAGCATCCAATGACGGCGCAATTGGCCGCAGAGGATCCGGCGCTGGCGCGTGCTGTGCAGGCGATGGTGGAGCAGCAAAAATCCGCACGCGAAAAAGATGCCTTTGGCACGCTGGAAAAGCAGGGCGTCTTTACGGGTTCCTATGCGAAGAATCCATTTAACGGTGCGAGCGTGCCGGTATGGGTGGCCAATTATGTGCTGATGGACTACGGCACGGGTGCGATCATGTCTGTGCCTGCGCACGACGAGCGCGATTATGAGTTTGCACAGAAGTACAAGCTGGATGTGCAGGTGGTGGTGTTGCCGCGCCGCACAGATGCCAGCGCGGATGCCAGCGCTCAGGCTGGCGATGCGGAGCCGCTGTTGCCCTACACGGCTGAGGATAGCTTGCTGATCAACTCAGGTGAGTTTAGCGGCATGGGTTGTGAGGAGGCGCAGCGTGCGATGGCTGCACACGCGCAGAAGAATGGCTTTGGGCAGGCGAAGGTCACCTTCCGCTTGAAGGATTGGGGCGTCAGCCGCCAGCGCTATTGGGGCACACCGATTCCGATGCTGTACTGCGAAAAAGATGGCATCGTGCCCGTACCAGAGGAGCAGTTGCCGGTGCTGTTGCCAGAGAAGATTGCCATCACGCAACAGGGCGGATCGCCGTTGTCGCGAGTGCCGGAGTTTGTCAACGCCGTCTGCCCCAAGTGCGGCGGCGCGGCGCGGCGTGAGACGGACACGATGGATACCTTCGTCGACTCCTCCTGGTACTTCTATCGCTACACCGATGCGCAAAACTCCAAAGCGCCATTTGATCCCGCCGCTGCGGCCTATTGGTTTGGTGAGCAGGGAATCGACCAATACATTGGCGGCGTGGAGCACGCGATTCTGCATCTGATCTATTCGCGTTTTTGGACGAAGATGATGCGCGATCTGGGGCTGGTGCAAAATGCCGAGCCAGCACACCGGCTCTTTACGCAGGGCATGGTCATCAAGAACGGCGCGAAGATGTCCAAGTCCAAGGGCAACGTGGTCTCGCCCGACGATATGATCGCGCGCTACGGCGCAGACGCAACGCGCATGTATGCGCTCTTTGCCGCGCCTCCAGATCGCGATCTGGATTGGCAGGAAGATGGCGTGGCCGGCATCAGCCGTTTTTTGGCGAAGGTCTACCGCTTTGCCGCGCAGCACAATGCGCGTGCCGTGGCGGGACGTGGACAGGACGTAACCGCTGCCACTCCGGTCGAGCGCAAGCTACTGCGCAAACTGCACCAGACCATCGCGCGCGTCACGTTGGACTTTGCCGGGCGCTGGCACTTCAACACCTGCATCGCCGCGATCATGGAGTTGGTAAATGATCTGACCGCCGCCGAGGCTGAGATCACCGCTGGCTCGGTGAGCGATGCCGTGCTCTACGCCGCGCTGCGCAATCTTGTACTCTTGCTCAATCCATTCGCGCCCTATCTGGCGGCAGAGTTGTGGTCGCAGTTGGGCGAGACGGATTCGCTGTTGCGCGCGCCTTGGCCGCAGGCCGATGCCGCACTGGCCGCAGAAGATGAGATCGAAGTGCCGGTGCAGGTGAACGGCAAGTTGCGCGCCGTGGTTACCGTGCCCGTGGGCAGTGGCGAGGACGTGCTGCGCTCGGCCGCATTGGAGCAGGAAAAGATTCAAGCGGCACTGGCTGGCAAGCAGCTCGTGAAGGCGATTGTGGTGCCAGGCAAATTGGTGAATTTCGTGGTGAAGTAAAAAAAATCAGCAGAGCCGTTTTTTCAGTGGGTGCCCCGGGTCTCGATTTTGAGACCTGGATGCAGCGCCAAGATGAAATGAAACGTAACAGCACAACCTGAAATTCCAGCCATGTCGCCATCGCAGCAAACAATTCGAGGTACGCAATCCTTTGTCGGCACCATGTCCCGCTGCTGGCGCAGGCCGTCGTTGCTGGGGCTGGAGTTGCTCTGGCGCTGGTCGCTGGGCATTCCCGCGCTGCTGGTGCTGCTGCATGAGGGCTGGCGCATCTATCACTCGGTTTCGCTGGAGCCAACCGGCATCGAACATTTCTCCCTGTTGGATTCAGTGACCGCTGCGCAGATTCTTTCTGCCGTGGTGGACGCGCTGCTGCCGCCGGTGCGCGCTGTGGCCGTGTGGTTTTTGCCGGTCTTTGCTGTGGCTTGGGCGGTGGTCTCTGGCGTGGGCCGCGTGGCCGTGCTGCGCCGCTATGATGCGCACCTGCATCGCGCGCCGTTGCGTGTGGCTGCGCTGCAATGGCTGCGCGTGCTCGCCTTGGGTGGCAGCATCGCTCTCTGGTGGATGGGCTTGCGGCATGTGGCGCAGGTTTCGCTCGGCGGGCCGCAGCCGAATCTGGTCGGCTACTTCGCCAAGGCCATCTTTCTTTCTCTGGGAGTTTTCGTGCTGTGGGCCGTGGGCAGTTGGGTTTTCAGCATCGCGCCGCTCTTGGTGCTTTTGGAGAAAAAAAGTGTCTTCGCCGCGCTGGGCCTGGCGCTGGGGCCATCGGCTTGGCTGGGCGTTGCCTATGGGCGCGAACGGTTGCGCGGGCTGCGCAGCCGTCTGGTCGAGATCAATCTGGTGATGGGAATCGTCAAGCTGTGCTTGGTGGTGCTGGCGATGGTCTTCTCTGCGGTGTTGGTGCCGTTTCAAGACGAGCTGACCCCGGCGGTGTTTTACATCTGGTGGGTCTTCATCGGCATTTTGTATCTGGCCGCATCGGACTTCTTTCAAGTGGTGCGCCTGGCCGCGTTTTTAGACCTGTGGCGCGCGCTGCAGCAGCCAGAGGATTAGGCAAAACCGCACCGGAGCGCGCGTAACCGCGGCCCTGCGCATCCAGTACACTGGAGAGGTACTCCCAGCGATTGCCATGCAGAAGGAACGGCCCGTGCACTCTTCCAAAACCGCATTGAATTCCTCCCCATCGCAGCCGGCCACGCAGGCCTCCACCATCGTGATTCTCGACTTTGGCTCGCAGTACACGCAACTCATTGCGCGGCGGATTCGGGAGCAGAATGTCTTCTCCATCGTGCTGCCTTGCACCGCTCCACTGGAGCAGATCACGGCGGCCAATCCGGCAGGCATTATTCTTTCCGGCGGGCCTTGCTCGGTCTATGACGCTGACGCTCCGGCGGCGGATGCGCACGTGCTGGCGCTGGGCAAGCCGGTGCTGGGAATTTGTTATGGCTTGCAATTCATTACGCATCATTTGGGCGGCAAGGTCAGCTCGGCCACGCGGCGGGAGTATGGCCATGCCGAGGTGAAGCTCGTCGCCGAAACGCCATTACTGGCTGGCCTGGCCAAGCAGCAGCATGTTTGGATGTCCCACGGGGATGAGGCGCTGGAGTTGCCGCCGGGCTTTGTCTTAACGGCGAAAACGGACAACGCCGTGGCCGGCATCGCTGATGAAAAACGTCGCATCTGGGCCGTGCAATTCCATCCAGAAGTACACCACACACGCCAGGGCACGGAGCTGCTGCGTAACTTTCTCTTCCGCATCTGCGGCGTCGCCGCCGACTGGACGCCAGAGCACTTCATCCAAACCACCGTCGAGCGCATTCGCCAGCAAGTGGGCGCAGGCCGCGCCATCTGCGCACTCTCTGGCGGCGTGGACTCTTCTGTGGCCGCGGTGCTGGTGCATCGCGCCATTGGCGACCGGCTCACCTGCGTTTTTGTGGACAACGGTGTGTTGCGCAAGAATGAATTCCAAAAGGTGCAGGAAAATCTGCGCGGACATCTCGGACTCAATCTGGTGGCCGTCGACGCGCGTGAGCGCTTCTTATCGCGGCTGGCCGGTGTGACGGATCCAGAGGCCAAGCGCAAGATCATCGGGCGCGAGTTTATCGCTGTCTTTGATGACGAAGCCCAGCGCATTGCCGAACATTCCGGCACGGTGGATTGGCTGGTGCAGGGAACGCTCTATCCCGATGTGATTGAGTCGTCTTCCGTGAAGGGGCCGTCGCAGACCATCAAGAGCCACCACAACGTGGGCGGTTTGCCCGAAACAATGCAGTTGAAGTTGATTGAGCCGCTGCGCGACCTATTCAAAGATGAAGTGCGCCGCATGGGCCGCGACTTGGGCATGCCAGAGGAAATCCTGCAGCGCCAGCCGTTTCCGGGGCCGGGCCTGGCCGTGCGCATTCTGGGCGAGGTCACCGCCAGCCGCGTGGCTCTGCTGCAAGAGGCTGACGCG
>DAHWKP010000224.1:0-43224 GCA_027343585.1 Acidobacteriaceae bacterium | reverse complement strand
CTGGTTTATACCTGAGTCGATTCTGACGCTGCTGATCGCTCTGGCGCTGTATTGGTTTTTAACTGGACTGGAAGACCGAAAGCCACATCGCTTTTATGCAGCCGCGGCCATGTTGGCGCTGGCCATGCTGGCCAAGGGATTGATCGCGCCTGTCTTTTTTCTCGGCGCAGCGGTTCCCTACCTGCTGCTCACTGGGGAGTACCGCCGCTGGCGTGAATTTCCCTGGCTGCGCTGCACGCTGCTCTTTTTGCTGATTGCAGCGCCCTGGCACATTCTCGCCGGCCTGCAGAATCCCGACCACGGACATCCCATCGGCAACATTCCTACGCCGGGCCATGTGCATGGATTTTTTTATTTCTACTTCATCAATGAGCATGTACTGCGCTTTTTAGGAAAGCGTTACCCGCATGACTACAACAAACAGCCGGGCGCGGTCTTCTGGTTTTCGCATCTGGTCTGGCTATTCCCGTGGAGTCTGTATTGGCCAGCGGCCATCCGCCGGTGGTGGCGCACGCAACGCGAAGCAAGCGCGAATGCAGCATCACCTTCATTGCGCGAGCGGTTGGCGCCGAAAGGTTTTTCTGGAAAAACGAAATTGCTGCTCGCGCTTTACGGCGGCTTTATTCTGCTCTTCTTTTCTTTTTCCACCAATCAGGAGTACTACACCTATCCGGCGTATTTTCCACTGCTGGCGCTGACGGCCATCGCACTGGCCGACATGGAAGAAGCGGATGCGCCAGGCGCGGAGAGCAGCGCGTTGGGCAATCGCCTCTGGCTGCTCATCGCACACGCACTCTTTGCCGTGGTGGGAGTGGTGGCAGCCCTAGCGCTTGGCTACGGATTGTGGTCGTCGCGGCATCTGCCGTTCGTGGCGGATATTGGCTCCGTGCTGGCGCATCGGGATGTGGGCGGTTATTCGCTGTCGATGTCGCACTTTTTTGATCTGACCGGACCATCCTTTGCCGCGTTGCGGCTGCCCGCGGCGCTGGCGGCGTTGGCGCTGCTGTTGGGGCCAGCGCTAGCGTGGTGGTTGCGCGCTCGGCGTGCGCATCTTGCGGCCACGCTGTCGACAGCGTTGACGGCCACCTTGTTTTTGGTGGCTGCGCACATCGCCTTTGCTCGCTTTGCTCCCATGATGTCTTCCCGCGCCATCGCGGAGACCGTCAACCGGCTGGCCGGGCCGCAGGATGTGCTGATGCTCTATGGCGATCAGTCGTATGGTTCATCGGTGATCTTTTACACGCAACGGCCTGCGTATCTGGTGGAAGGCCGCAGTACGTCGATGCTGTGGGGATCGTGCTATCCCGATGCTCCGAAGATTTTTTTGACGGATGCGCAACTGCTGACGATGTGGGGCACAGGGCCGCGCAAATTTCTCTTCGTAGGCGGCGATGATCGCGAGCATGTGGAGTCGCTCTTGCATGGGCGATATACGCAGTTGCAAGAACTGTCAGACAAGGTACTGCTTACGGACCGTCCATTGACGCGGTAGCCGATCAATTTAAGCGGCTAAAGAGCGTGGGCATCGCATCCAGACTGGCGATCATATCGATCAGTGACGTGTTCTGCGTCTGCGTCTGGCTGAGCAGCGTGGCCAATTGGGTTGGGTTGGACTGGATCACGGCGTTCTGCGCGGCCTGCAATTGCGTGGTTTCACTTTGCGCATAGGTGCTGCTGGCCTGCAGGCGGTTCAGGCTATTGTCGAGAATCACGCGCTGCTGGGTCACAGTGTTCATGCCGGAAGTTAAGCCGGCGATGTCTTTCGAAACGGTCGCAGAAGATGCGCCTGTATTGAAATCGTTAATCAGATTGTTTATTGCTGCAATCACGCCTGTGCTGCCGGAACCAAAGACGGAGTTGCCCGGCAGATTCATCTGAATCTGCTGCCCGTTAGGCGTCATGGTGTAGGAAAGCGCACTGTCGCCGCTGTAGATAACCGCAGGCGGCGCGCCTGTGCTCAGGCTAAATGGCTGCGTCGTAGTTTGGCTGCCCGCAAATAAATACTGCCCCTGATAACTGCTGTTGGCCAGTGAAACCACCTCATCCCGAATGCCAGAAAGCTGGTTGGCGATCGATTGCAGGTTGGAGGCGTTCAGCGTTCCGTTCGCTCCCTCTGTGGCCAGTGTGATGGCCGAGGTCACCTGCGATACCACGCTGCCCAGCGCCGTATCGGCCACCTGCATCTGGCTGGTCAGTGTGCTGGCGCTCTGGATAAAACTATCGTTGGCGTTGATCTCCGTGCGTAGCAAAAAATCTTGTGAGGCGGCGGCGGGATTGTCCGAGAGGCTATTGACGGACACGCCCGTGGAGATTTCGTTGGTATACTTCTGCTCATTGGCCTGGGTTTGATTGACCGCAGAGACCAAGCCTTGCACGAAGTCGGGATTGATTCGCATAACCGCTTTGCATCCTTTGTCGAAATCTTCGTTCTAAAAATTCATTCCTATCCGACGGGTGTCTGCATTCCCAGATTCAATGCGCTGATGACAACCGTCTGTAAAACACTGTAAAACTGCGCCGCCGATTGATAGGCCTGCTCGTAGGTTTGCAGATTGGCTGCCTCTTCATTTAGAGAGACGCTGGAAAGCGCGCTCTGCTGGTTCTGCAATTGTGTCAACGAGGCCTGCTGCGCCGTGTTCAATGTGTTCAAACCGGAAACCTGGCTGCCAAGATCGGAGATAAAAGAAGCATAAAAATCCGTGGCTGTCTGGCCGCTCACGATGGATTGATTCGCAAGATTGGCCATGGCGACTGCATTGGAGTTGTCGCCGGGGCCTGTGCCCGTGGCTGCCGCAGCAATCTTCGATGGATCGGTGATGGCGACCGAAATGCCCGCTGCGGAGCCGGTGACCGTGCCGGGAATATTGAAGAGCGGCGTGCCGACGGCACCATTGAGATCGACGCCAGCCGCCTGGACCGCGTTGACCTGCGTGGCCAGATCGTAGGCCATGGTGTCGATGGAATTTTGCACGGCGGGAATATTTTGATCGCGCGTGGTGAGCAGGCCGGCCAGTTGGCCGCCGCCGCTGGCTTGCGCTGCGGTGATGTCGCCAGAACTGCCCGAGGCGGTGGCGAAGACATGCACGTTGCCGCTAACGTTGCCCGTGGTCAGGGCGAAAGATTTTCCCTCAGAGACCAACAAAGCACCGCTGGTGGTGGTAATGGTGAGGCCGTTGTTTTCCGTCTTGATGGTGTTGATGCCGATGTATTGCGAAAGCTGTTGCAGATCGTATTGTCGCTGATTTTCAAGCTGCCCGGCATCGGCGGTGGGGCTGGTCGTGCTGATCTGCTGGTTCAGTTGCGCGATCGAGTTCAGCAGCGGGTTGATTTGATTGACGACGCCAATTACCTGTTGGTTGATACCGTTGGTCAACGAAGAAAGTTGTGCAGCCGAACTGTTGAATTGGCCAGCCAGTGTGCTGGCCGCGCTCAAGACGCCTTGGCGCAGCGCGGTGCTGGTGGGGCTGGTTTCCAGTTGGTTGACCGAGTTGAAAAAATTGGTGACCAGATCGCCCAAGCTGCCCGGGGATGGGCCAGAGGTGCTCGTCGTGACCTGATTGAAGATGTCCTGCACCTGCTGCATGGCCGTGTACTGGGCCTGCGTGGCCTGTTGTTGTTGTTGCTGCTGGTCCAGATTGGCGTTCAGGATGAGATTGCGCTGCGACTGAGCGGCCACCATCTGCACGCCTTGGCCATAACTGATGCCGTTGATGGTGACTGGATCGTTGGCCTGAAAGACGGCCACCTGGCGCGTATAGCCCGGAGTGCTGGCATTGGCCGTATTGTTGGCGGTCACGTTCAGCGCTGCCTGGTCCGCATTCAGCGCGCCCGCCATGATCTGCAATGCAGAGTTAATCGTGGCCATGCCAATTGCCCTCGTAGTTCTGCCGCAAAGAGTGCTTCAGTGGTGCAAATGTACCGCTGTGAAACTGCCCTACAAACCGGTGCCAGCCGTTGGCTGCGATGCCGGGTACCGCGAAAACTCTGTAGTTGCGCCCATGCCAGCACAGAGCGTTGTGCTCCGCATCAGACGCAGATTGCGCTCCGTCAACTGCAAGAGCAAAGCCAAGACAGCCTGCGCAGGCTGGGCGGCGCGTATCTCTGGCAGCGTGGGCGGCGTGCGTTGCAACTCGGCCAGCTCACCGCGCAAGCGGTCCAGCCGCTCGGCGTCGAGTTCTGTCAGCGCTGCAATCGCTTCTTCCACCAAATGCTGCATGATGCTTCGCCTCTCTGGTCGTGCTGCCGAACTAGTTGCCTTGACCCAGCATGTTCTGGATCAGGCTGCCCGCCACGGCATCGGCAGGAACGTTGTAGGTGCCGGCCTGAATGGCCGACTGCACCTGATTGACCAGCGCCATGCGCACATCCGATTGCGAACCTTGCGCATTCATGGCTGCAAACAATCCGCCTGCGCTCAGGTCGGCATGGTCTGCACCCGGCTGCGAGGCCGACGTCTGAGGCGCGCTGGCTCCCGACTGGCCCGGCTGCACACTGGCCGGTTGCCCGGTCTGACCCGCCGCTGCAGGTTGCTGCGTCGTGCCTGGAAAATTAAAGATGCCCGGTAGATTCATACTTCCTCCTCACCTCATCCATTCCATCGGCGGACAAAATGCAAACTTTAGTACCGAATTGCAAAAAATTCTGCTTGACAGTCCTTCCCTTCCCATTACCGGAGCGGATGAATCGCCAGCCCATGCTGCAACAAAGGAAATCCACTGGATGTGCGCTGTAACCCGTGCATTTTCTTGCCCAAAGTGCCATCCTCGGCCTCCCTGGCAAGAGCATTGGAAGCTGCAGATCCCTTGGTGGCCGCAGCGTCGGCTGCCTCCACCGGAGCCAGTTGCGCCAGGATATGCTGCGCAATGCCCAGTCCGCCCGCAGCGGCCAGCGCATCAGCCAAAGCCTGTGTGCCCAGGCTGTCCACCGTGCCCAGACTGCCACTTATTGTGCCGTCGGCCCCACCGCTGCCTCCCAAGCCATCACTGCCGGCAAAGAGTGGATCTTCTTTGAGGGGCTTGAGCAGCTCCTGCAAAAAATTGGCTTCAAACTCCTGCGCAGCTTTGCGCAGTCGCGGACTGGCGGTTGCCGCCGCATTCGCGCCGCGTATCTGCACGCCGCTGGGGGGAAGCGAATGTAAATTTGCCAAGTGTGCTCCGTGGGTCATCGTCTGCCTCCGTTGTTTCCTGATCGTTGTTCGTGTTGCAATGCTGCCGCGCAGTCCTGAGTCTTCCTGCCCATGGGCTGCTTAAATCACCACTAACTCCGCCTCGAGCGCGCCCGCCTGCTTCATCGCCTGCAAGATCGAGATCACATCCGTCGCCGTGGCTCCAATGGCTTGCAGGTTGCGCACCAGATCATCCACCGTGGCACCCTCTTTGAGCTGTATGCGGTTGACGGGTTGATTGTTCACCTGCACCTGCGTCTGCGGCACCACCTCCGTGCTGCCGCCGCCGAAGGCATTGGGCTGTGAGACCTGGAACTGCGTGACCACGTCGATGGCCAGCCCGCCATGCAAAATCGAAACCGGCAGCAGGCGCACATTGCCGCCAATGACCACCGTGCCGGTGCGTTCATTGACCACCACGCGCGCTTTGGGATACACATGCACGGGCAGCGCCTGCACCTGCGCCAGCAGCGTGGGAATATCCTGGCCTGCGGGAACATCCAAGTGAATCTGGCGGCTGTCGAGTGCGCGGGCGGCGCTGCGGCCCAGCGCACGATTGATGTCATCGGCCACGCCGGTGGTGGTTTCAAAGTCGGACTCGTGCATCTCAATGGTCAAGGCACGCATACCGGCCAGCGACATGGGCACGGCGCGCTCAACCAGCGCGCCTTCGGGGACGCGTGCGGTGTCAGGAAAATTTAACTGCTTGGTATTGCCATTGGCGCTGACCGAGTAACCGCCGACCACGAGCGGCCCTTGTGCCTCTGCGTAGATCTGGCCGTCCGGGCCATAGAGCGGAGTCATCAGCAAGATGCCGCCTTGCAGGCTGCGCGCATCACCTGTTGATCCCACGGTTACGTCAATTTTGGCTCCCGGCTGCGCAAAAGGTGGGAGTGTCGCCTCCACAAACACAGCGGCCATATTTTTCACCATGACCGTTGTCAGCGGATATGGCACCACGATGCCCAAACGCTGCAAGGTGGAAAAGAGTGTTTGCAGGGGGAAGTACGTCATCTGGCTGTCGCCGGTGTTTTGCAGCCCCACCACGATGCCGTAGCCGATGAGTTGATTGTCGCGGATGCCGGCAATGGAGCTGACATCTTTCAGCAAGGCTTCCCGCACCACGGGACGCGCATCGGCACTGGCCGCTGGTGCAGCCGCCGCCGATGCCGCGGACGACGGCGCAGTGGACTGCGTGGCTGCGATTTTTGCAAGCGCAGCATGAGCTGGCGCAGCCGCTGGAGCCGTTGCCGAGGCTGGCTGCGTGGCAGCTGTCTGGGCCAGAGCGTGTGCCGAGGGCCAACCCAGCAGCGCGCACAGGCTCAGCCGTGCCAGCATGGCGCTGCCACCGTGGCCCGGGATACTCCGAAATGTCTGCATCGCCTGCTTCGGGTTCAACACTGCCTGCTCCCTTTAGAAAACCGCGATCTTTTCCAGCGTGCGCACCAGCCAGTTGGGCCGGTGGGTGTAGTCATTGATGATGCCCTTGCCCACCACGCGCACCTCTAAACCGGAGATGGCCGTGGAAAGTATTTGGTTGGACGGACTCACATCCTCTGGGCGCACGATGCCGCGCAGCAGGATGGTTTCCGTCTGCTCGTTAAACTCCAACTGACGCGCTGCGGAGATGACCAGCATTCCATTCGGCAGCACATCGGCCACTTCGCCTTCAATGGTCGTATCCAAACTGTTGTTGGTCACGCTTTGACCTTGCGCGTTCAGCGCAGAAGCTGCATTTGCGTTCAGCATATTGGCTGCGGCGCTGGAGGGGGACAAGGCTCCAAAGAGCGAGGCCAGTTGCGAGTTGGCCGAAGAAGCGCGTTGATTTTTCACCGTGCCCTGCGTCGAGGCATTCAAACTCTCCGAGACCAGGATGGAGATGAGATCGTGCGGATGAATGGCCTTGACGTCCGAGGAGAGCGCGGTCAGCCGCCCGGTGCTGGACCAGATGGAGCCGGAGGTACTCGCCGTCGGGTACAACTTCTCGACGCGCGCAATGTACTCCGCCATGTCGGTGCTGGCTGGGTTGGCCTTGATCTGATTCGAGGGCGGATTTTTCTTCTTCTTTTTGTTAGCACAGACTGCATTGGGGACCAGCAGGAACAGGCCGAGCAGCGTGCAGAAGACCGTACGCAACGTTTGTTTTGCGGGAATTGATAGGCGCGTCATGGCAATAGCTCCACGGATCCAGCGGCGCGCACCACCCCTGCAATGGTTTCGGTCTTGCTGGCAAATCCACTGGTGCTGCGCAGATGGATCACCTGACCTGCCCGGCCATACTCCAACGCAACCGCAGCAATACTCATCTGCAAATCCGGCTCCTGGTTCCAGAGCGTCACCCGATCGCCTGCACGCACCAGCACAGGTTCCGCGGTCGAGTACGTCTGTTCCGTCTGAGACGGAGCCACTTCCTGGGGCCGAGCCCTACGCACCGCTTGCGGCGTGTAGGCGGGAAGCTGCGGCAGCGATGCGCGCTGCATTTGCGCTGCGAAGGCACGGGAAGCCATCGCTGGATCTGAAGCCTCCGCGTCGGTTGCGCTATTTTTTAAGGCAGATGTTTTTGACGTGGCTGCGTGCTCTGGCATGGCGATGGCAACCAGCGGGCGAGATAGATGCGCGCAATCCTGCACTTGTGCCCAGACCTGGCCAGAGATGGGGTCGTGGACAATGCGCAGCACAGCGTAGCCAAGCGGCCGCGCCCATTCCTCGGCGCTGATCTGCACGCCTGTACCCTGCGCGCGCTGCCATTGCCGCACGGCCTGCTCCGGGGTCTGCGCCGTGCAGAGCAAAGCATGCGCCGCTGAGGGCACAAGCCATACGGCCAGCCCTAGGCCGATCCAAGAACCGGCGCTGCGGCCGAGGATGCCGGAGCTGATTTTGCGAAACTGTTGCCAATCCGTCATACCGGCTCCCGTTAGCGAATCAGATTGTTCACCTGCTGATACATCAGGTCTGCTGCCGTAGCTACTTTGGAGTTGCTCTCATAGGCCCGCTGCGCCAGAATCATCTGCACAAACTGCCCCACAATATCCACGTTGGAGTTCTCAACGTAGCCCTGCTGCAACGTGCCTGCTCCTGTGGTGTCCCCGGGATTGCCCAAGGCGGGCTGGCCCGAGGAGTAGGTTGCCTCAAACAAATTGTTGCCCACGCTATTCAAGCCGCCGGGATTGGTGAAGATGGCCAATTGAATCTGGCCGAGCTGTGCAGGATTCGTCTGCCCGGGCAGGGTCGCGTTCACCACGCCATACTGCGTAATCGTCAGCGAGGTCGCATTCGACGGCACCGTGATGGTCGGGATCAACAGATTGCCGTTGACGTCCACCATCTGCCCCTGATTGTTCAACTGAAAATTTCCGGCGCGTGTGTAGGCAATCGTGCCGCTCGGCGTCTGCACTTGGAAGAAACCGGTGCCCTGTACTGCCAAATCCAGCGGATTGTTGGTCTGGTTCAAAGAGCCTTGCGTCTGAATAATCTCCGTGGTTGAGGGCTGTGTGCCCAGTCCCACTTGCAAACCAGCCGAAACGGTTTGCGCACTTTGGGCTGCTCCCGGCGTCACCAGGTTCTGGTAGATCATGTCTTGGAACTGCAACTGACGACTGCGAAAACCGGCCGTAGCCGAGTTGGCAAGATTGTTGGCGATCGTGTCCAGATTTAACTGCTGGGCGCTCATGCCGCTGGCGGCTGTGTACAAGGCTCGAATCATCGCTGCTGCTCCTGTCCTGCGTTCTCAATGCTGCTTGCTCTGTTGCTCGCCGCCCATGCGCTAAACGACACGCGGCAAATCCTGACTGGCCTCTAAATCCAGTGTGTTGCCAAAGACCGAGAGCGCCTTCTGCATCATCTCCGCCTGCCGCTGCACCAAAATCAGTTGCAAGGTGCCGCGCACAACATCCTGGTTGGAGCTTTCGAGTACCCCCTGATGCAGCGATCCGGTGGCTGCCTGCCGGGCCGTAGTCGCTGGAACGGTGTACTGTCCGATTCCGCCCGGCGTTAGGGGTGTGTTTGCGGGAAAACTGACAATGCTGATCTGGCCCACCACCGCGCCCGCAACCGAAACCGCGCCATCGGAGGCGATCGTCACCGGTCCCGTAGGCAGGCTGATGGTCTTGTAGGGTTTTTTGCGCGTGTCCAGCACCGGCTGTCCTTGGCTGTTGACCAACAGGCCCTTGACCGAGCGCTGAAAGGAACCGTCACGGGTGTAGAGAATGGTGCCATCGGCGCGCCGGACTTGAAAGAAGCCCTGGCCCTCAATGGCCACATCCAGCGGATTGCCCGTGGCCGTCAACTGGCCTTGGTTCAGATCCACGCGATTGCCACCGAGCACGCCGAAGTTGTTGACCGCCGTGTTCAGTTGGGAGTTGAGTGCGTCCGGGCCAGTGACCGTGTTCCGAAAATAATCTTTTTCCGCACGAAAACCGCTGGTGCCGGTGTTGGCCAAGTTGTTGGCCGCTGAGTCCAAGGCCTGCATCCGCGCCATCAGACCCGTAAACGCTGCATAGTATCCACTGTCCACGTTGAAACCCCTCCCGCATGAGGTGCATGTGCAGTGGGAGGGCCGGAATCGGGCCGAGCAGATTAGAAGAAACTCACAGAAGGGACCAGCAGCGTGCGGAGCTTAGAGAATTTTAGGCCCAAGCGCTTCCGGTCGAGAACCCGCCGGAGCCTTCCTCACACTGACCACAAAAGGCACGGAGGAAATGGGGTGCCGACAACGGGTTGCGCCCTAAATTCGCCCCGCACCCGCGCCATGGCCTGTACGGGATTCACAACGAATCGAGAGATGAATCTGGTGGCCCTGGAAGCGGTAGAGCCGCTCGGCCAACAGTTGATTGCCGAGTGGATGCAATACATAGCTGGAGCCACAGACGATCGTGGGAGCCGATAGCGCACAGCCGGAGTCCATGCCGGGCATGCGGTTCTTCCACCCACCGGCGATCATATTGCAAATCTCCCCAAAAGAGTCCAGCAGCGTGGCATCCAACTGCTCCATCGACGTGTGTCCGATCTGTGAGGCTTCGCAATCCTGCAGGGCATGTGCATGCGCGGACGCAGTTCCAGCCAATGCGGGCGAGAGCAGGTGCAGGGCCATCGCAGCCACCGCCGTCGGTTCCGCGCACATGGTGCAGGAGCCGGTGATGCGCCCGCCAAAGCCAAGAATTGCGCTGACGGGCGAAAGCCATGCCGCAGCGTGCGAGGCCGGTTTATCCATGCCTGGAGATGTTGCTGGGTGCGCTGGAAGCTCCAGCGGCGTGCAGGCTAGACCCAACATGCAGAGGAAGACCTCCTGTACCGCTTCGTCCAAGGCTTGAATGGGGTCGGTTACGGGAACCGGGGCGGCCACGGCTGTATGAATGCTGCGCTCCATCGCTGGGTCGAGTGTCATCGCGTCTTCCAGACCTTTCTGTGCTCTTGCCAAAATTGCACGGCTCCTGTCCCTGCCTGTTGCTGTTGCTCGCTGCTCCGAAACAAAAAAATCCCCAGGAACCGTCAGACGCGCACGGCTACCAAAGGCATGACACGCTCTTGAATCTGCTCCGGCGTAAAGGGCTTGCGGATATAGGCCTGCGCGCCGTATTCCAATGCGGAGCGCACATGGCTCTCGCTGCTCTCGGTGGTGATCATCACCACGGGCACTTGTTGGGCCAGTTTCTCCTGCTGCATGGTGCGCAGCATCTCCAACCCATCCATGCCCGGCATGTTGATGTCGCACAGGATCAGATCCACGGTCTGCTGCCGCAGCACGGCCAACCCCTCTTCGCCATTGCCGGCCTCGGCCACGGTTGCAATTTCAATTCCCCCCTGCCGCAGCGTGCGCTCCACGATCTTGCGCATGACGGCCGAGTCATCCACGATCAACACCCGTATCCCTGGCATCGCACTCCCATCCCGCGGCCTGCGCCGTGTCGTCTCTGGGAGTATCGGCACCGAGCCAGCGCAACGTGAGCCTCCGGCAGCGCCTGTCGCTCAGAATGCGTGGCGGGAAGGCGGATTCATGCATTCCATGAACAAGCCTTCGATATATCTATGTAAAAAAATATAGTTACACCATCTAGGAATCGTTGCCAGAGTAGCGACAGATCCAATCTTCCACCTGATGAATTCTGGGCACGGGCAGCGGTCGGTCGGGCAGGTCATTGCCAACGGAATGCTGGCCAGAAGTCTCCATCGGCGTACGCCATAGCCGCAGCCACAGGTACTGATGCAGCCGCACCAAACGCGCCGCGTGCGGACGGATGCGCTCGACGGTCTCGGTGATTTTTTCGATGGCCGTTTGAGCCGAGGAGGCTTCCGTAAGCACGGTCCGTGGATAGGCCGCATCCATCAGGCGCTCATGGGCGCGCAGATACTGCGTGGAGGGCACCACGCCCGTCTCTACCCGCAGGCCGGTCATGCGTCCGATGGCCAGAGCGGCGGCAGCGTTGATGCGATCTTCAAAGCCCAGATGCAGGACTTTGCCTCCGCCCACACGCAATGGCAGCAGTCCATAACTATCCAGGAAAAGACGTGGAACCAAGGTGGCCACGCTCTCCGGTTGGTGCGCTACGACTTGGTAGAGCTGGCAGCCCCATTGTTGGGCCAGCGCGCGCGTCACCCGTTCTTCGCTGATGTCGAACAGACGCATCAACCAGATCCCAATGCGGCCCTTGCCACTGGTCCGCTGGGACTCCAGGGCCTGACGCAGTTGCTCTTCGCTGATCACGCCCTGCCCCAGCAGGATCAGCCCCAAGGGCATCCGATGGCGATGCGGCTTCGGTGCCCAGGGCATGTCACTGTTCAACTCGCGCAACACGGCTTTGGAAACGAAGGTTTCCATGCACGCCGGGCTGCAGGCCCACTGGCCTTCAAAGCGCGGAATTTGTCGCCGCCGCCACAGGCGCAGCCAGTTGGTACGGCAGTCCGGATTCATGCAGGAGGCAAAGAAGGAGGATTCTCCACTCAGCCGCGGCAAGCGGGGCAGGCGCAAGGCGCGCTCCAACTCCGGCTCCGTACTGACGCGGTCTGGAAGCGACTGCACGCCCAAAAGACCGTTGGCATATCGGGCGCGGGCATTTTGTTCCCGCTGCTCCCAGGAAAGGTTATGATTCCACAGCAAACCGTCTGTGCGCGCTGCTCCGGAATCCTGCGCCATGTTTTTCATAAGATTGCCCTCACACTGCTGCAATGCAGCCCATTAAAACAAAGCTCGTATCGAATCCAGCCGGCGGCGTGGCTCGGCGACCTCGGTCACATGCAAGCCAAAATTGCCGCCCACCAACACCACTTCTCCACGTGCAACAATGCGGTCGCCCACAACCAAATCCACGGGTTCCTGCACGTGGCGGTCGAGTTGCAACACATCGCCCGGCCCTAATTCGAGCACCTTGCGCAGCGGCATCTCCAAGGCTCCAAAGCGCAGCGTTGCTTCGAGTTCAATATCCAAGAGCAGATTCAACCGCTCGGGATGTGTGCGGAAGGGACTGGACTCCTCCACCGAAGCATCCTGGCGTCGCCATGCGGAACGCTCCTCCGCCTCGGCAGCGGCGCGTTCCATTTCCTCCGCAGCCACGCGATCGGCCTCGGCTTGCTGCGCGCGCCGTTCGGCGGCGGCCTCGGCTTCCGCCTGCGCTTGGGTGGGTGCCTGCGCGGACGCGGACGCGGGCGCGGGCGCTGCCTCGGACGTGGGCACCACGGCCTCTGCTGGCGGCATTGCTGCCTCCGCGACAGGTTGTTCCGATGGCTGCAGCACAACGCGCAGGCGGATGCTCAGGGCAATCTCGCCCGTGCGCAGGGTGTAGGCCTGCGTTGGCTCCGGCTCTGCCGTACCGGCAGCCTCGGTTTCCTCTGGCTCGGCGGCGCGCAGGGAGCGCACCTCGGCGTGATACTCGCCCGTGCCTTCCCCCTGCAGCCGCGCAACAAAGGGCGGCAGCGTAGCTTCTAAAAAGGACTTCCATGCGCCGAGCAGCGCCTCATCAAGCGGAGCGAGAGGATCGCTGGCCTGCTGCGCAGACAGTTGCACCAGTTGCACCAACTCTGCACCCGGCATGGCGATCGACAACTCGCCTGTTTCCGCACCGGTAATGGCAATCGTGCTGACAAACAGCGGGGCCGAGCGCGGCTCGGTCACCTCATGCGTCACCGTCCATTGCGTGCCAGAGCGCTCCTCGAGCAGTCGCTCCAACTCTTCGATCCAGATTTGTATGTGGCCGGCCATGATCTTGTTCTCTCCAACTTCCCTTGCGTGTTTGCCGTGCTGTCCCGCTGCAATTTGTGCCGTTTGCTGTTGCTTATTCCGTCGATAGATTTAAGAGCGGATGATTTCGCCCCACCACCTGCGCCCCGCGATGTTCGCCTGCGCGCACCGGCAGCGCGTGAAAGAGCGCCATGCCAGCCACATGCAACTCTGCGGCCGTGGTGGCGGGCAGTCCCAACCGCAAGACCGTACCCGGCTGCATCGACTCCAATTCCATGGCGGCAATCCGCACGGAAGGCAATTGCAGGGATGCGCCCAGGCGCACCTGTTGCACCCGTTGCTCGACGCGCGCCAACATCTCCGGGGAACGACGCCGATTCTGGCGGCCCCAATCGGTAATCAAGCGGCGCAGAATCGTATTCGAAACCACGGAGGGAAAAGCGAGATTCAAAATTCCCTGCACCTGTGGCATGCGCATCTCAAAGCTGACGGAGAGCGTCTTCTCCGTTACCGCCATCAAACGGGCCAGTTGCGTCTGCATCTGACGTTTCTCAAAGCCGAAGGTCAAGCCCACCGGTTGCCAGGCGGCCGTCAACTCGCGGCAAATAATCTCCACCACGCTGCCAAGAATGCTCTCTTCAATATCGGTCAACTCGCGCACGGTGCAGGGCTTGCCCTCGCCGCCGAGCAGCAGGTCGATGACCGGCAGGGCCAGGTTCAGATCCAGCTGCAAAACGCAAATGGCCCCGATTGGCTCCAACCGGACGGAGCCCACATAGCTAATGTCCGGGATGCGTTGCAAAAACTCTGCATAGGGCAACTGTTCTGCGGAGACAAGATTTACGTTGAAATGCGTGCGCAGAAATGCACCCAGATTGTGCGTCAAATTGCGGGCGAAGATGTCGTTGAGCAGGCTGATGGCGCGCATTTGCTCGTTGTTGATTTGGCCTCCGCGCGAGAAGCTGAAGGGCTGCATCCGCGGATTGCGCACCTGGGCTTTGGGCGTTGCGGCCTTGGTGCGTGCCTGTTGAAAGAGCGCGTCGATTTCTTCCTGTGCCAGCGGCTTGTCCATGATCTGCCTCGAATTCTCCATCTCTGTTTCCGGGTCGCGTGCCTAGACTCACCACAATCGCTGGCGTGTCTCCTGCTTCCGGCTTAGTGTCGGCGGGGCGGGCACCTTGGCCGACGCCGTCGGCAGCGGAGCAATGGCATGGTTCAGAGAGGGCCGGGACGGCGCACTCTGCGCAACCGTGGCAGGGCGCAGGGTGCGAACTCGCGCCGATTGCGCCAGCTTCGCACGCAGGTGCAACACAGCAGAGGAGTGAATCTGGGAGATGCGCGACTCGACCACATTCAGCGTCAGGCCAATCTCCTTCATCGTCATCTCTTCGTAGTAGTAGAGCGTGAGCACGAGCCGTTCTTTCTCTGGTAGATCGCCAATGGCGGTAGCCAGACGCTCGCGCATTTCTCCCTTCAAGCAGCGAAAGAGCGGATCCTCCTCCGGGCTATTGGGAACATAAGCCAACTCCTCTTCGCCAGAGTCCTCGGTGTGCTCCACATGCAGACTGCCAATCTCCAACCCTTTCAGGTCGCCGAGCAACTGCTGATACTCGGCCAGAGAAATGCCCATCTCCACGGCAATCTCATTCTCCTGTGGGGTGCGTCCCATGCGCGCCGTCAGCGTTTGTATGGCCTCTTCAATGGCACGGCCCTTGCGGCGCAGCTCGCGCGGACTCCAGTCGAGTGTGCGCAGACTGTCCAAAATCGCTCCGCGTACGCGAAACTGCGCATAACTGCGGAACTGCACATTTTTGTTGGCATCAAATTTATTGAAGGCATCCAGCAGGCCCACCATGCCCGCGCTGACCAGATCGTCCATCTCGACGTGCTGCGGCAGGCGCTCATGAATGCGCCGTGCGATGTAGCGCACCACGGGCAGATGTTCCAGCAGCAAGGCCTCGCGTTCGGCTGCACTCATCTCTGCGGGCGACCGTTGCGGCACGACGGGCACAGACGCCGCAGCCTGCAAGGGCGCGGTTAACGTACTGGTGCGGTATTGCTGCGCCTCTGGTTCCGCTTGCATTCCATTCTTCCGCATCGCGCTTCCCTTCCGTTTCCGTTTTCAAACGCACACAAGCCCTGCACGTGCTGCCCTGCCCCCTGCCATCCCCGCAGTGTCCGAATGCTCCGAACCCCGCCGTCAGGCCATCTGCGCCTCCTGCACCGGCAAGCCCCCCTGCCGCGCCTCGGCCACCTGGGTGCCAACGGCGCGCACCTCGCTGCCGCGGATCATGCCCAACGACCGCACCCGCACATCTGCGGGAATCTCCGACGGCGCCAGCACGGTGATGCGCGGCAAAATCGGCTCCAGCCAGCGACGCAGATAAAAGCGCGCCGGACTGGAACAGAGAAGCACGGGCATGGCCGAAGTGGGCGCTTCGCCGGTTAGGCGTTTCAAAGATTCGACAATGCGCCGCAAAAATCCCCCGGCGGCCCGCACGGGCTGGCTGCCGTCGCCGAGCAGGCGCAGCGCGCCCTCGTTGTCGAGCAGCGAGACAATCTCTTCCTCCAGCGCCGTCTCCAGCACAAAGGCGCGCAGCACGCCTTCGCCATCGAGCAGCGGCTGTACGATGGAGCGGCCCATGGCCTGCCGGATGGTTTCCACCAGATGCACCACATTCTTGTTATTGGCAGCGGTTTCGACCACGACCTCCAAAATTGCGCCCAGATCGCGGATGGAGACCTGCTCGCGCAGCAGTTGCTGCAGGACGCGCTGCACTTCGCCGAGCGTCATCAGCTTGGGCACCAGTTCTTCGATCAGCTTTGGATGCGATTCGCTGAGTGAGTCGAGCAGGCGCTTGACCTCGGCCCGGCTGAGGAGCCGATGCGCCTCGCGGCGAATGACCTCGCCCAGATGCGTGCCAATGACCGTGGTGGGATCGACGACCGAGTAGCCTGCGGCGATGGCCTGCTCCTCATACGCAGGTTGAATCCAGCGCGCAGTAACGCCAAAGGCTGGCTCGCGTGTCTCAATGCCGGGGACGGGACGCGCCTGGGGATCGGCGTTGACGGCCAGCAGACAGTTCCCCTCCGTGTGCCAACGCGCGATCTCGACGCCGCGCAGCGAGAGCAGATACTCACGCGGTTTGATACGCAGATTGTCGGTGATATGCACTGGCGGCACGATGAAGCCCAACTCGGTGGCCAAGTGGCGGCGCAGCGCGCGCACCCGTTGTAGCATCTGTCCCCCCTGTTTTTCATCCACCAGCGGAATCAACTGGAAGCCAATCTCCAGACTCAGATCATCCATCGGCAGCAGTGCGGCCAGGTTGTCTCCCTTGGCGGCTTCGGCGGGCTTGGGCGTGGCAGACTCGGCTGCGGCAGCTTCGGCCTCGCTCAGCACCGGCGTCTCTGGCAGTTTGTAGGCGATATAGCCCAGACCGGCAGAGAGCAAAATAAACGGCAGCTTGGGCAGGCCCGGGATCAGCGCCATGACCGCCAGCAAACCGGCGGCGACCCAAAGCGTGGAGCGGCGCTTAAAGAGCTGTGTTCCGATTTCGCCGCCCAGCGAAGCTGCCGTCGAGGAGGCCCGCGTCAGCACCACCGCACCAGCCACGGAGACCAGCAGCGAGGGAATCATCGTCGCCAATCCATCGCCGACAGTGAGCACCGTATAGGTCTTGAGCGCCTCGCCAATGGCGATATTCTGCTGAAAGACTCCGATCAAGAGTCCGGCGAGAATGTTGATGGTGGTGATGAGAATCGTCGCCAGCGAGTCCCGCTGATTGAAGCGGGCGGCACCGTCCATCGCGCCGTAAAATTCAGCCTCGCGCGCAATCGCTTCGCGGCGTTTTTTGGCGGCCACATCGTTAATGAGGCCCGCATTCAGATCCGCGTCAATCGCCATCTGTTTGCCCGGCAATGCGTCCAAGGTGAAGCGTGCCGTCACCTCTGCCGTGCGCACCGCGCCGTGGCTGACGACGAGGAACTGAATCGCAATCAACGCTAAAAACAACACGAAGCCAACAACGTAATTGCCGCCAACAACGAACTGTCCAAAGGATTGAATCACCTGCCCGGCTGCGGCGGTTCCCTCATAGCCATGCAGCAGAATTCTGCGACTGGAGGCCAAGTTGAGCGAAAGTCGGAAGAGTGTGAGCAGGAGCAGCACGGTGGGAAAAACGGAAAACTCGACCGCGCGACGCAGCTGCACCGCAGACAAAAATACGATGACGGAAGCGGTGATCGACAGCGCCAGCAGCATGTCCAGCACAAAGGCCGGCAGCGGGATCAACATCACCAGCACCATGCTGATGGCCGTGCCGGGCAAGAGCATCTCATGGATGCGCTTGGCCGTCTCTGGCTTCATCAGCTTCCCCAGCAGGCCCGCCGCAGCAGCTGGGGCGCTGGACTGCGCACCGGGCGCGCCTGGGGCCGTGGTCTGCGTGGACTTGGCCTGCCCCGACGTTAATGCCTTGGCCGCCATGGGCGCGGCCTTGCCTGCATTCTGCGCCACTGCCTGCGTGCTCATTGGCTCTCTCCTTCATCGTTCGGATCGGTTGCGTTTTCCTCGGATGCGCTTGCTTCCACTGACTCCGCCGAAGCGGAGAGTAACGGCGTGCGCAGCCAAGGCTGCGTGGAGGCTGCATTCACGGTCTCCCCGCGCACGGTCTCTGGTTGGGCTGGTTGCGCTCCTTGCGCAGACGCGCGTCGTGATCCAGCGCGGCCCGCAGCCTGGGCTGCGGAATGGCGTTGACGGGCACGCTCGCGCTCCTCGGCCTGCATCTTTTCCTGCACACGCTGCCGGTACAGGAAGGCCAAAATTGCCGCGACCGCTGCGTAGAGATCCTGCGGAATCGCCTGACCCGGCTCCACCGAGCGGAAGAGTGAGCGGGCCAGCGGTGGATTCTCGACAATGGGAACACCGGCCCAGCGCGCAGTTTGCTTGATGCGCTCTGCCTGCAGATTGCGTCCCTTGGCCAGAACCTTGGGGGCCTGCATGGTGTCAAAGTCGAAGAAGAGCGCCACGGCATAGTGTGTGGGGTTGGTGATGACCACGCTGGCCGCGCGTACGTCCGCCTCTTGCTTGCGGCGACGCATGGCGCGTTGAATGGAGCGGATGCGTCCGCGCACCTGCGGATTGCCCTCGGTCTGCTTGTACTCCTCACGCAACTCTTCGCGGCTCATGCGCAGGCGCTGTTCCCAACTGCGCCACTCGACCAGATAGTCCAGCGCCGACCAGCCGAGAAAAATCTCACTGGCCACCAGCAACGTGTGATTGATGGCGTGCAGCAGGGCTGGAATGCGCGCCAGAGAAAGCACCGGCAGCGCAAAGACATCCTGCTCAATCGAAACCAAGCCCGCAATCAGCACCAGCGTGGCGGGAATAAAAGATTTGGCCAGACGCGCCGTGGTGCGCAGCGAAAAAATGTTGCCGAGGTTCGTGACTGGATTGATGCGATTGATCTGCATCTGGAGCGCTTCCGCACTAAATTGCAGCCCACCATTCTGCGCCACACCCACCACCAGGGCCGTGGCCAGCACCGCGCCCAATACCATCGCCAACGGCAGCCACAAGGGAGCCACGCAGCTGGTAATCAAATCCGCCATCGCGCGGCCCGATCCCAGGCTCAGGTCCGCGTGCGTGCTAAAAAGCAGCGACTGCTCCAGCGTGCCCCGCCAGTTCACGGCAAAGGGAACCGCCAGTGCGCCCATGGTCAACACACCGGCCAGCGTGGCCATGGCACCGGTCAGCTCACGGCTGCGCACGCCGTCGCCCTTTTTGCGGGCTTCCTGCTTCCGGTGTTGGGTTGCTTTCTCTGTGCGCTCGCCTGCCATGGTCTTCCGTCCGTTTCCTTTACCGCCGCCCTAGGAATGCGTGCCCGCAGCCATTACCATCTGCATGGCTGCGTTCAGCAAGGCGTCAAAGCGCGCCTCAATGTACCGCGGCCAAATCCCCAGCGCGCCAATCAACACGCCATAGCCCACCAGGGACTTGACGGGCAGGCCCACAAACAAAACTGGCAATTGCGGCGCCAAGCGCCCCATCAGGGCCGAGGTCACGTCGACCATCACTGTGGCCGCAATCACCGGCGCCGCCAGTTGTACGGCAGACAAAAAGACACCGCCCATCATCGAAAGCAAAATCGCGCCTGTGTGTCCCGGCACTACGGCCATGCCCGCTGGCACCACGACAAAGGTGCGCAAGAGCGCGGAGAGCATCGTGCGATCCAGACCCGCAGCGAAGAGCACCAGCATGCCCACCAGCGATAGCAACTGGCTCAGTACCGGCGTCTCGACTGTCGAGTTAGGGTCCAGCACATTGACCAGGGAAAAGCTCATCTGAAAGCCGAGCAGCGTTCCCGCCATGTTGAGCATCTCCGTCAGCAGCTTGAGCGAGAGACCGAAGATCAGTCCCACGCTCAGCTCCCCCGCCACGGCAGGAAAGCCCAGCACCAAATGTCCGCCTCCATGCAACGCGGCAATGGGAGCCAAGAGCGCCGTCAACGCCACCGTGAAGCCAACCTTGACCTGCGGTGGAATCGCCTGCGAGGAAAAAATGGGCGCAAAGATCATCAGACCGCTGATGCGGATGAGCACCAGCACGACGGCGATGAGATATTGGCTCCAGTCAGTCATAGAAAAAACCACAAAAAGAAATATGTTTGTTTTTCTTTATCCCAAGTACCGGTGCATATCCGTCCACAGTTGCAGCGTGTAGTTCACCAACTGCCGCAAAAACCAAGGCATACCAATCACCGAGACAATGCCGATCACCGCCAGCCGGGGCACCGCAGTTATCGTCTGCTCCTGCACCGAGGTCAAGGTCTGCACCACGCTTAAAAAAACACTGACCACCGCTGTCAACACCAGCAACGGCGCGCTCAGCAGCATGGCTTCGATCAGCAGATGCCGCGCCAACTCCACTACCTGATCCGGTCCCATGCCCAGCCTCCGCTAAAAACTTTTCAGCAACGTGCCCGCCAGCAGATTCCATCCATCAACCATCACAAAGAGCAAAATTTTGAGCGGCGTGGAAATGATGACCGGCGGCAGTTGCAACATTCCAATGGAGGTCGTAATTGATGCCACGACCAAATCAATCAACAGAAAGGGCAGAAAGAGAACCGCACCAATCTGAAAGCCCGCCTTTAATTCCGAGAGCATGTAGGCGGGAACGACCACGCTCATGGGCAGATCCTCGGCCTTGGCCGGGCGTTGCGGCATCGCTGCGGAGGCAAACAGTGCCAGATCTTTTTCCCGCGCGTAGTGCAGCATGAAGTGCTTGGGCGGCTCCGTGCCACGCTCCAAAGCCGCCATGCCGCTGATCTGCCCGGCGCGAAATGGCTCCACCGCATCATGGTCAACTTGCAGGAGCACGGGCTGCATCAAAAACCAGGTCATCATCAGACCGAGCGCCATCAAAATCTGATTGCTCGGCGCTGTCTGGGTTCCCAACGCCTGCCGCAAAAAGTGAAAGACCACCAACAGCCGCACCATCGGCGTCATGGCCAGTAGCAGCGCAGGCAACAGCGTTAAGAATGTCAGTAGAAAAACAATGGTCCACGGCACGGTGCCGTTGCCGGCAATCTGCAAACCGTTGGCGTTCGGCAACAGAACGGGCCGAGGCGCGGCCAGCCATGCCGCAACCGGAATGGAAAGAGTTGCGCTCACCGCGGCTCCCGGCATGCAGCATCCAATCCGCTGGCTCCTGCAGACACAGGCAAAATCGTCGTCACACTTTCGGCACCGCAGCCGACAAGATAGCGCTGCCCGTCCATCTCCACCAACGTCAGCGATTTGCGGCCACCGAGCGAAAGGCTGGTCAAAATCTTCTGGCTGGGACGCGGGGACTCTTTGCTGCGCACACCTGCTCCCAAGGCGACCATGCGTTGCGCCAGCCGCTCCGCAGCAGCCAGTACAGGAATCTGCGCTGCAGTCGAGCGGATGCGTTCTCGCAACGTATGCGGGCCGAGTCCAGTGGATGGCTGCTGCTCCCTGTGCAGTTCTGCCTCCGATAGCGTTGGGGCTGCCTGGGAAAGCGAGGGCGACACGTCCGACACGCTTGCCTGCGAATTCCATGTCCATGCGCTCAGCATCGTTTGCCTCCTCTGCGTTCTCTCTGCCGGTTTCATGGCGTCAGACCAACCGCGTCAGGCGTACCGCCATTTGCTGTTCGACGGTTTCCATATCCACCCAGGCCAGCTGCACGCCGCCAATGGAGAGCGGCAGATCATCGCCGTTGGGCCATTGGGTGACTACGAGCGATCCGGCTTCGAGCGCCAGCAGATCGCGCACGCGGAAGTTGGGCACGGGCAGGCCGACCTGCAAAAGCATCGGCAACCAGTCCAGCACCGGCCATTCGGGATACGCGCCTCCACGCTCGGCAAGGCGCTGCCCTTCTGCGGACTCGACTCCGTCGCTGCGCACCTCGCTGCCGCTCTCCAGCTCCCCCGCGAAAGGCTGGCCCGGCTCCAACACTCCGGCCACGCCTGCTCCAGCCGCGTGCGGCATTTGCATCTGCTGTTTGTCTCCGCTTTCCATCGCGCACCTCGCGCCTTGCTGTTTTTCCAACACAAATCCGCGCAGCTCTTGCCTAGGCCTGCACCAGAAATTCCGTGATGTAAATGTCGGCCACTTTCAAGCGTGGATCGCGGGCCGTCAGCGCCTGCTTCAACAATTGCTTGAGATGATCTTTGCCGCCGGGAGCCAATAAATCTGCGGACTGCTGCTGGCTGATGACCGTGATGATCGTGTCACGGGCCAGATCGCGCAGCGCGCTGGAGTCGTCCGCGCTCTGGGCTGCGGCTCCGCCTTCGCCTTCACTTTTTGCAGGCGCAGCCGGAGCGATGAGGCTCAGCGAAAGCCCCACGCGCGCGTAGGAATGCCCGCCCGGATCGGCCAGGTTCACTACAAATGGCTCCATCGGCATCTCCACCGTTGTTGGCGGAGCCGGAACGGTGGTTTTTTCTTCGGCCTTGCTGTCCGGAGCTGCCTGGGCTGTCGCAGCCGCGCCGTGCGAGTGTTTGCGCAGATACAGCCTGCCGCCGACGCCGATCGCGCCCAGCAGAACCAAGGCGACCGACCCGATCAGAATCCAGCGCAGCCGACCGCTGCCGGAGCCGGAGGCTGGGGCTGGGGCCGGAGCTGCACTTTTCTCCGGGCTGGGTGCACCGCTGGAACCGCTGCTGTTGGGAGTTTTGAGAATTGTGGGTTTCGTCGCCATAGCACGAAAGTACCGTGCAGCCCTGAGACCGAAGGGGAAGGCGGTAGATTAGAAAATCCTCAAACGGGAAAAGATTCCGGCTGCCGCCAGCCAGCCGGATTGGCCGGGCAAGCTGGCGGTGCAGCCGGAGAAATGCGGCTTACTGAATCATGTTGATCGTTGACTGCTCGATCGTGTCAAAGGTGGTGATGGACTTGGCGTTGGCCTGATAGGCGCTTTGGGCCACGATCAAGTCGGAAAATTCACTGGAGATATTCACGTTGGATTGTTCCAGCGCGCCGTCCTGAATGGTTCCCCGTCCTCCGGAGCCGGCCACGCCCACCGTGGCCTGACCGCTGGCCAGCGTCGAAACGTAGTTGGTGCCGCCCACCTGTTGTAAGCCTTGCTCGTTGTTCACCGTGGCAATAGCCAACTGCCCGACGGCCTGCGTTTGACTGTTGGAGAATTGGACGGAGACAGTTCCGTCTGCACCAATGCTGAAGCTCTGATAGGTGCCGCTGGCGTAGCCGTCCTGCGACGTGCTGGCCACCGAGGAGGCCGCGGCCACCTGCGTCACCAGCGGGTTGCCCGCAGAGTTGTACAAGTTCCAAGAGAAGTTCATGTTCTTGGCACCGTCGGTCATGCCAGCAAAGCTGATACCGGTTAAATTCGACGCGGGCGAGATCAACTGGCCGCTGCTGTTGAAGGTGAGCGTGCCAGTGGTATTGGCCGTTGCGCCAGTGTAATCGCTCGAGGGCAATCCAATGGAGTAATTCCACGAATTCGGATTCACCTGCGTCAGTCCAGGAACTGTGGCCGACAGCGGATTGCTGGCCGCGCCGGTGATGGTGAGCGTGGTGCCGCCGCCGCCGACCGCCGCAGTGACACCGGGAATGCTGGCCGCGTTGATGGAGGCCGCAAGCTGCGTCAGCGTCTGACCGGTGTTGGGAATGGCGACGTTGGTTGGCGTTGTTGTACCCAACGTAATCGAGTTGGTAGCCGAGATGATTGGATCCGAAGCCGAGGCCGCCGTGTAGGTGTACGTGGACGGCGGGCCAGCGGCATAAACGGCATTCGCACCGGTCAACGCGGTTGTGGACTGGGTAAAGTTCACCGTAGCGATATGGCTGTTGCCCAGCGAATCATAGACTGTCACCTGCGCCGGAACCGTAGTGCCGGGAACGGTGCTGGAGTTCAAATTCATATTCAACGTGAACTGGCTGGTCGGGTTCGGGCTTTCGGTTGCGCCCACGGGAATCTGAATCGCCGCCAGCGGCGCGTTCGTGTTCACCACGCCGTTGGTCGCCGGGTAGCCCATGACGGACATGCCATCGCTGGTAATCAGATTGCCATTCTGATTGGTTTGGAAGTTGCCGGCGCGCGTGTACTCCTGTGTGCCGTTGTTGTTGACCACAAAAAACCCATTGCCCGTAAGCGCCACGTCGCTGGCCACTCCGGTGGAGTTGACGCTGCCCTGCGTGTAATCCGTGCTATTGGCAGAAACCTTGACGCCTTGGCCGGAGAGCACCGGATCGCCCGAACCGGAGGAGCCGACCTGTTGGTAAAACAGGTCCTCAAAGGAGGTCGTCTGCGCCTTGTATGCTGTGGTGCTCATGTTGGAAAGATTGTTGGCGATGGTATTGAGCGCCGTCGAATCGGCCTCAAGGCCCGTCAGTGGAATGGAAAAGGATGCCATAACATTCTCCTCAATCGAAGATGGAAATTCTGGATTCTCCCCTGAAACAAACGCTGCCGATCCTCTGGCCGGGGAGACTGGATCGAAGTTCGCTTCGACCCGCTACAGGAAGGCCACGTCTCTAGGGCAGGCCTCCTGCCGCTCGGGTTGCTGGCGGTGAAGTGGGCAGCGGCACCTGAGCCGTCGGGCTGCCCAGCCCACTCAAATGCGCGCCGGGGATGGACATTTGAATGGCGCGCAATACCTCTGGCTGCATGGCAAGATGCGCGGGCGATGCGGCGGATGTTGCCGCAGCGTGACCGCCCAGGGCCTGTGCCACCGCCTGCACGGCGGAGGAGCTGAGCGCACTGTGACTGCCCAAGGGCAACAGCGCCGAGGACGCACTGGGCTGGGCGATGCCAGCCGTCGCAGCTGCGGGAGACAGCAACGATGCGGCGGAGGCAGCACTGCCGGGACCGCTTCCATCTGTCTGCGCAGGCGAACCCGTCCGCGCTGCTCCCGTGGGAGAGGAACCCGTCCCCCCCGTGCCCGAGGTGCCGGTACCGGGTGTCAGTTCCTGATTGATCTGCACCAGTTGCTCCAGACTGTTCACATCCACCAGTTGCGTGATGTACTGCATCGGATCGGTCTGTGTCGTCGGATCTTGATTCTGAATCTCCGTCACCAGCAGCGAGAGAAAATCATTGGCGGTAATCGTCGCGCTGTTGCCGGAGGAACTGGAGCCGCTCGTCCCGCTGGTACTGCTGGTCGCTGCCGCCGTCATGCGCTGGCCGCGCGCTGCAATCGTTGCCCCCGTGGTCTGCTGCGCCAGCAGCGATGTCAACATGGCATTCTGCATTGCTCTCTTCCCTTCCGGAGACGCCGTCGCGTCCCCCCAACATCATTCCGTGATCGTCTTCCTTCGCCTAAATATGCACATTCACCTGATGCCCGCCCAGTGCGGAGACCGCAGCGCTGGTCGCCCCGCCCGTTCCCCAAGTCGCCAGGGATGCGCCTGCGCCGACGGATTGCACGCTCGATACGGAACTGCCCTGCCCGCTCGACTGGGTTCCACCTTGTGCGCCATTTTGTGTTTGACTCTGCGCTTGGCCCTGCCCCGGGCTGTGGCCTGCGCTCTGCGCCCAGGGATTGAAGACCGCCAGATTCTGCACGCCTGCGCGCTGCTCCTGCAGATAACTGGTCATCGCAGGCAAGGAGGCGGCCAGAACTGCATGGGCCGCAGTGGAATCGGAAGCAATGGATGCGGAGATCTGTCCAGAAACGCGATCGGCGCGCACCTCCAACCATCCCAGTTGCGGATCGCTGACGCCGACGGCCAACTGATTCGGCGTGACATGCAGCAAACGGCTTGCATCCACCGGAGCGTGATCGAGAGCGGCAAAGGCCGCCGAAGGTGCATAGCCCTGCGTGCGTATATTCGCTGCGCCTGCCAGGTTTGGCGTGGCCGCTCCAGCGACGGGCAGAGCATGGGCCTGCGTTGCGCCCGCTCCTGTTGTGCTCTGCGCCGTGCTGGAAACGATGGACGCTCCTGGCGCACCCATCGTCAACGTCGTGCTTGCTGTCGCGTTGGAATTGCCTGCGTGAGGAACTGCAGGGCTGACGGATGCCGCAGTCGAAAGCTGCGCCGTCGTCAAACTAGAAGAACTCGACGTCGCTGCGCCGGAGCTGGCTGCATTCGGATTCTGCGCGGAAAGATTCTGTGCGATCGCACCCGGGGTCGTGCTGCTGGAACTATTGGCCACGCTGGCCCCAGCACTGGTTCCCCCATCGGCAAGGGGCGGATTGGCTGCGGTTGTGTCGCTGCCAAAGACGGTGCCTGCATTTTGTGTGGCAACGCCCGCGCTATTGGTTGGGTTCTGGGCTGGGGATGCTTGCGTTGCCCCGGCATCTTGCGTTGTGGGCGTAGGTGCAACTTTTTCCGCTGTATTGGCGTGGATGGCCGGGCTGGTTGCAATCGCTGCATTCCTATTTTCTGGAAGCGACTGCGGCTGCAGCGCAGACTGCCCCGACTGCACGCTGCTCTGCGGGTCCGCCTTGGCGCTATTTTGTGTGCCGATTGCAGCACTGGCTTGTGCTGTGGCTGGAGCAATGGTTGTGCTCGCGCTCTGCATTCCGGTTGGCTGTGTGCGGCTGGCAAGAGTACTCGCATCACCGTTTGCACTTCCTTGAGAGAAATTCGATCCAACCGTAATCGAAGCGTTGGTTGGCACGGCATTGGTCGTTGGCACCGGAACGCTGACCCCAACAGCATTGGTCGTGGCGCTCGCTGCAATCCCAACGCCGGGTCCAGCAGCTGGCTGCGCTCCGTTTGGCTTACTCTTGCTGCGATCGGAGGACGATACGCCCGATGCCTGACCGGAAGCATCTTGTGTGGCAGCCGCAGCTGCGGTGCCATCGACGGCTGCGGTCGTCGCCGGAGTTGCTCCCGCCAACGAAGCAACCACGGCCGCTGGCTGCGCATTCGCAACTACGATCTCACTTGGAGAATTTCCATTCGGATTCTGTGCAGCAGCAACATCGGCATTGCTGGGCTGCACGCTGGTGGGTGTGCCATTCGCGACTCCGCTTCCACTGGTTTGCCCTTGCGTGGCAGTGGAATTCGCTGTCTTGGCATTGGTTGCGGCGGTGGTGCCAGCCTTCTGTGCTCCTGCTTGCGTTTTCTGGCTTTGCGATGCAGGCACGGACTGCGTGGCAACCGGCATCTTGGAAGCCGCAATCGGTGGATGTGTTGCAGCACTCGGAGCAGCCGCGTTGGGCGTGGTCGTCGGATGCATCTGTTGCTGCATGGCATCGGCAAAGCTGGAGGGCGCGCCTGCATTGGGAGTTGAAGCAGCGCTCATGCCCATCGAATTTCCATTCGAAGACACGGCCAAGCTCGGCGCAGACAGCGGCGCGGTGGGCGGTGCGGTGGGAAGTGCGATCTCAGGTAGCGCCTGCAAGGAACTCTCCTTCTCAGGGAGGGAATTTGCAGGTGAAGGGCCAGAGTGGAGGCCTTTGCGTTGGAAATGGATAAATTACCGTTTAGAAATCGCTTTCAGTCCGCATCGTGGTGGCCTGGGTTGCCGATACATTCTCGCTCCGCGCGCGACGACGTCTGCGTTCGGTTTCAATCTGAAACCAACTGTCGGCTTCAGCCTGTTCGCGACGGTCCAGCGCAGTGCGTTCGACCGCATTCTGCCGTTCAACCAACCGCTCCACCTGCCGCAACTCTTTGCGCCGTTCCGTATAGGCCTCCGCCAGCGGAGCCACGCGCTCAGCCTCTTGGATGCACCACTGCTCCAATTGCATGCGGCTCCAACTGGAAAACTCCAATGCCGCCTCGGCCAGCAGCCAATCGCTTTCCTGAATCCGGGTCTCTGACGGACTCGAAGCAGCAGTCGAGGCGCGCGCAAAACTTTGTGTGAGATGTTCGCGCTGCTCATGCACCTGCGCGGCCAGGTGCAGACGCGCGGACTGTGCTTGGCGCAGACGCTGCGTCTCGCGCTCCAACTCCAGCCGGGCCTGCTCTTCCGCCAAATGACGAATGCGCAAAATTCTTTTCAGGGCCGCACTCATAGCACTCTCCGCAGTTTTTGCGCACGCATCAAAGCGGCAAAGCCTGCATCTGGGCCACGGCTGCATCTAACGTAATGCGCTCCTGTGGCGTCTGCTCCATATACTTGCGCAGGTGCGGACGCGCGGCCAGGGCGCGATCCAGTTCTGGATCGGCTCCTGGCTTGTAGGCACCGATGCGCACCAGATCCTCAGAACGTGCATAGGCGGCCAACAAGCGTCGCACCAGACTCGCGCGCTCGCGATGCGCCGGCTGAGTCACGGCAGGCATCAGGCGACTGATCGAATCCAGAACACTCACCGGTGGATACCATCCCTCCCCAGCCATCGTGCGTGAAAGCACAATATGGCCGTCGAGCAACGAGCGCGCCGCGTCGACCAGTGGATCATTCAGATCGTCCCCCTCCATCAAAACGGTATAGAACGCGGTGATGCTCCCACTGTTGAACTGTCCCGCACGCTCGATGAGCCGAGCCAATTTGCGAAAGACCGATGGCGTATAGCCGCGCGAGGTGGGCGGCTCGCCCGCAGCCAAGCCCACTTCACGCGCGGCCATGGCATAGCGCGTCAACGAATCCAGCACCAGCAGCACATGCTTGCCCTGCGCTGCATAATACTCTGCCACCGCTGTGGACGCCTGCGCGGCTCGCATGCGCATCAGCGGCGACTGATCTGAGGTGGAGACCAACACCACGGAGCGAGCACGGCCTTCATTGCCAAGATTGTCTTCGAGAAATTCACGCACCTCGCGGCCACGCTCCCCGACCAAACCCACAACGGTCAGATCCGCGGCGGTGTAGCGCGTCATCATGCCAATCAGCGTGCTTTTGCCCACACCAGAGCCGCCAAAGATGCCCACACGCTGCCCACGCCCCACCGTCAGCAGGCCATCGAGCACGCGCAGTCCTGTGCCGAGCGGCGTGGTAATGGGCACACGATCCATCGGTTGTGGAATCAGACTTTCCAGCGGCCAACTCTCTTCGGCATGCGGGGGTGGCTCGCCGTCGAGCGGTTGCCCCAGCGCATCCAACACGCGCCCCAGCAACCCTGGCCCCATGTTCATGCGCGGCGTCTCGCCCAAGGCAGCCACGGCGTCACCGTAGCGAATGCCGTCGGGAGCATCCAGCGTCATCGACAAAACATGGGAGCCACGAAAGCCGATGACCTCGCCAAGATGACTGTGGCCTGCGCTATCGAAGATCTCACAACACTCACCCACAGAACAGAACGGCCCTTCCGACTCAATGCTCTGCCCCGTGGCCTCGATGACGTGTCCATGCCAGCGCCATGCAGGCCGATTCTCCAAGCGATGAAAATAGGCGCGCAACATCGCTTGCGCTGGATCAAAGTCCTCTTCTGCTTCGTTGGCTGTATCTGCACCATCGGCATCACTGTCTGCATCGGCATTCGCTGCAAGCACTCCTGCCGCAAGAACGCCCGCATAACTCGTCTCCTCTTGAGGCAAGCCATCGACATCCTCTTCCCGATGCGGTTCCCAAATATCCTCTTGCAGCGCAGTTTGGGTTTCTGGTTCGGGAACGGCAAGCGGACGCACGGGCGCACGACGAGCATCGCCATGCGCGTCCGAGACAGGCGTGTCCGCCGCCGCTCCCGTTACTGGGGCAACGCGCACAGCATCGGAGAGAAAGCCCTGATCCATGGCGTGCTCGTTTCTACACCGTACAGCATCGGTACATTCCGCACCCTGCTTCCCAAACTTGGTTGCGTGCTAACTGCTCTCCAACCTATGCAGCGGAACTGGCTCCCTTGCCCCCTGCACTTGGCGTTGCCGTTGCCCGTTCCGGCCCGCGACCCATCGTACGATCCAATCTGCGGTCTGAAGCCGTGGGATGATGATGCAGCAGATCGAAAAATCCTTTTTCAATTTCTTCCAGCTGCGCCTTCACGCCCAACTCCACCGTGCCCAGTCGCGTTTCTAAAACGCATTCGCCCGCGCTTAAATTCATATCCCCAAGTACCTCCGGCTGCATGCGTGCGCCACCGTGCAGCCGCAGCATCTCCTGCCAGGCCAGCACCTGTGCCGGCGCCACGCGCACCGTAACGCCTGTGGTGTCGGAGAGTTTTTCCAGAGCCACACGCACGGCTCCAGCAAGGAACAAGGGATCCATCTGCGCCTGTCGATGCAGGATGCGCGCGGCCACGGCCAACGCCAGCCGCACCACCTCGCGTTCCACGGAGTGAAAGTAGCGATCGCGCTGTTGCCGAAATGCCTCGAGTGCTTGCGCAATCTGTTGGCGCATCTGCGCGCGCTCCTGCTCGATTTCAGCCGAGGCAGCATGGCGGCCTTCGCGGCGGCCTTCCTCACGCGCTGCTGCAATTGCACGAGCAGACTCGGCAGCCTGCGTCGCCAATCGCTGCTCGTAAAATGCGCGCTCCTGTTGCAATTGTTGCTCCACTGCGGCAACCAGGGCCGCATCCACGGTAGGGTCATGCTTCGTTGCATCAGCGGCGGGTCGCTCGGCATATTGCCAAGGTTCCACGGAGGGCTGGTTGGATGACTGCGCCTGCGCTGGCTGGATGGGAACAGCATGCCCGTTGCCATTCATCTTGGAATTACGGGAAGCGGATGCGCTGGGATGGTGATATTCCAAACGAGCTACAGGCGTGGAAGCGCGCGGAGTGGACTCCTCCACAACAGGACCATTCGTCAGCACGGGATCTTGCAGTGGATCGGAGGTAAAACCATTCTGCGCCATGGGGAACTGCTCCTAAACTTTTTGGAAAATGCACTTGGTTTCCATGTTTTTTTGCATATTTTGCAAAAAAAACATTCTGGCTTGGCACGCGATGTGATTGTTAGACCATAAAGTCTTCTTCCTTGTCGCTCATCAAAATCAGCTTGCCTTCGGCCTCCAGCTTGCGTGCCAAGCCCAGCATCTCCTGCTGTGCTTGGGTCACTTCGCGTACACGCAGCGGCCCCATCACTTCCATGTCTTCTTGCAACATCTCCACGGCACGGGAGCTGAGCGCCTTGAACAAATGCGCCTTCAGCTCGTCGTTGGCACCTTTGAGCGCAGTGGCCAGCAACTTCTTGTCCACCTGTCCAACGAGTTCCCGAATACTGGTCGCCGGAACCGTGATGAGATCTTCAAAGGTAAACATCAAATTGCGAATGCTGATCGCCAGCTTGGGATTGTCGGATTCAATATGCTCCAAAATCGCCTTGGCCGCCGTCGAATCCAAACGATTGAGCAGATCGGCCACAGCCTTAAATCCGGAGTAGGATTTGCGGCCCATGTCTCCCAGCGATTCCAGCCGTCTGTGCAACACCAGAGCCACCTTTTGTGCCATCTCTGGTGAAAACTGCTGCATCTCCGCCAGGCGGCGCACCGAGTCTACACGCTGGCCATCGGCCAACTGCTGCAAAACCTGAGAGGCCCGCTTGGGATCCAAATGCGCCAGCACCAAGGCCACCGTCTGCGGATGCTCGCCTTCCAAGAACTTGCTTAACTGCAAAGGATCGACCTTTTGCAGCATGGCCAGATCGCCGTGTGTGGCCTCTTGTGCCCGCCGGACCTGGTTGAGCAAATCCTCTGCGCGCTGCTTCCCCAGACTGTCCACCAACAGTTTGGTGGCGTACTCGATGCCTCCATGCACCATGTACTGCTGCGTTTCCACCAACTCATAGAATTCTTCCAATATCTCCACCGCTGCATCGGGTGGCACATCGCGCACGTTGGCAATCTCCTCCGTCAGAGACTGCAATTCCGTTTCGGATAGTTGTGGATAAATCATGCGCGCCAGCTCATCCCCCAGCGTGACCATCAAAATGGCCGCCTTGCGGATGGGAGACATCCGCTCGCTGGCCTTGTGTTTGGCAGGCACAGGCGTGGACTCGGACGGAATCATGGGGGGAGCGTTCTGTTCAGCGGGAAGCGGAGCTGCGGTCGCCATCGTCTCTCTCCATCGTCTTCGTTAAAAAACTTCTGCGCCTGCGCGCGCCCCTATACCCCCGGGGTATGTAGCCAGCTTTGCAACAGGCGCGCGCTTTGCGTCGGCTCCTTGCGCACATAGTCGGCCACCTTGTCGAAGAGCAATTGTGCCCGAGCCTGTTTCCGCTCTGCGGCCAAATCATGCGTCTGGTCCAGCATGGGTTGCCCGGATTCCTCAGCTACATGGGCTACGGGAAGTGCGACCATGTGACCACTTGCATCCATGGCCATCGTCTGCACCACCGGCTTGGTCCACTGTCGCATTAGTTTCAGCACCGGGCGCACAATCAGGAACAACGCCAAAATAAACGCCAGACTCAACAACGCATACCGCAGCGCCACGGCCGGGCCACCAGCCTGATTGAGTAGCCGTGTCATCGTGCCCGGCTGCGGCTCCCCCTCATTGCTGAGGAAGCTCATGTTCTCCACCGTCACCTGATCGCCGCGCTGGGCATCAAAGCCAATGGCCGCCTGGGCCAGCAACTGCAATTGATGCAAATCCTCTGGCGTACGCGGCTGCCAGACAAGGTTTTTGCCGTTGGCTGCGGAGACGGCGCGATCATTAATGAGAATCGCTGCCGTAATTCTGCGCACGCTGCCCGGCCCCTGGATGCGATGATGCACATGCTTGGAGACGGCGTAGTTGTCGTTCTCCTGATGCGAGCTTTGCGGCGGCGCGGTTTGCTGTGGGTAGACAGGGGCTTTGACGTTGGGCGCATTACTGGCCGTGCCCGGCACGCCACTCGGCAACGTCTGACCGCCGCTGCTGACGTCCGTGCGCTGCGTCGCGGTGGTGGCCACACGCGCCGGATCATAAACCTCATCCAGATCGTCTTCACTGCCACTGTCAAAGTCCGCTGTCACGGAGGCGCGCACGTTGCCCTCACCAGCCACCGGCTCCAGCGTGGCGATCAGCTTGTCGGTCAGCACCTGCTCATAGGCTGCCTGCTGCGCCTCGGCGCTCTTCGGCCCCAGTTGCTGGCGGCCATCGGCATCGACCAGCGTCACCTGATCGGGACGCAGCGTGTCCACGGCTCCGGCCACCAGATTGCGAATGGAGGCGGCCTCATCGTCACTCAACCGACGGCGCAGCTTGAGCATCACGCTGGCCTTGGCTGCCCGCTGC
Organism: Acidobacteriaceae bacterium; assembly: GCA_027343585.1. Classification (GTDB taxonomy): domain Bacteria; phylum Acidobacteriota; class Terriglobia; order Terriglobales; family Acidobacteriaceae; genus JAJZCX01. The sequence continues at coordinate 10,358 of DAHWKP010000224.1, read as the reverse complement.
TCATCGGTGAAGAGGGAGTCGTGTGGCAAGACAATGTGGACCCGCGCCGACTGCACGGCGTCAAGCGAGCCGATGGTCTGCTCCAACTCTCCTTCGAGCGCACGCTGATAATTGACACGCTCATCAAACTCCGATCCCACCCAGTTCGGTTTGTCGAAGAGCGAAAAGCCCAGACGTCCGCTGGAGGGCAATCCCTTGCCCGCCACTTCCAAGCGCGCCTTGTTTAAGGAGCTGGCCGGGACACGAATGCTGGCTCCATCCGGCGAAACTTCATACGTGATGCCAGCGGCGTTCAGCTCCTGCTCCACCTGCTGCGCATCCTGCGGCGTCAAGCCGCTCAGCAGCAGCCGCGTGTCTGGCTTGAAGATGAGATAAAAGATGCCGCCGATAACGCCGAGTAATAGGGTCAGCGAGAGCGCCATGCCCATCTTCTGACGGCTGGAGTAGGATTTCAGACGATCCTGCACTGCACGAGCGCTGCCGTCGATGGACTGTTCGACGCGCGCAACCAGCGAGGTTGAGGCCGCATGCTGCGTTTCGGTCTTGGTCTCACTCATCGCCCGTTCCCTTCTGCCGTCGCATCCTTCTCCCGCATTTCATTCCGCTGGCCTGCACCAAACGCATCGCCTAAAACTGCATCCCCATCAACTGTTGATAGGCGCCAACCGCCTTGTTGCGCAGCGCCAGCATCATCTCAAAGGCCAAGTCAGATTTTTCCGTGGCAATCATGGCTGTATGCACATCCACGCCCTGTCCGGAGAGCAATCCGGTGACGGCCTGCGCTGCCTGCGTATTCAAATCATTCGTCTTGGCGATGGCTTCATGCAGCACATCGGCAAAGGGAGCGTTGTAGGAGGGCGAGCCGGTGGTACTTACGCTCGATCCCAGCCCGGCAGACTTCGACAGCGCATCCAGAGAAGAGGACGCGCCCGTCTGCGCGGTGTTCATCGCTTGTGCGGCCTGCTGCAAATTGGGTATCGCGCTCATCGTTCTTCGTCTCCGTACCTACTTCGTCTCCGTACCTAGCTACGCGCTTCCGTTGCATCCGCACCCGCAGGCTTGCTTCCATCCCGGTCAGACCAGAATCGTCATCGTTTCGCTAATCATGCTTTTGGAGGCGGTTACGGCGGAAACATTCATTCCGTAGGAACGCTCCGCGCCCATCAGATCCACCATCTCGCTGAGCGGGTTGATATTGGGATAGGAGACATAGCCATTCTTATCCGCATCGGGATGTCCGGGGTCATAGCGCTGCAAGGGTGCGGAACCATCGCTGACCACTGCGGCCACCTGCACGCCCGGCGTCTGCAGTCCCGAGTTGGGCGCGCCCACCTGCGGAACCGTGGCAGGCTGAATCCCGCTCTGCGAGAGCATGGCCTGGGCAAAGCTGGATGGCTGATCGACGGCTGTTGATGCAAAGACCACATGCTGCCGCTGATATGGGCCTCCCTGGGGCGTGCGCGTCGTCTCGGCATTGGCCATGTTGGCCGCCACCACTTCGGCGCGTGCGCGCTCGGCCTCCAGTGCCGATCCGCTGATGTCCATCACTCCAAAAAGATTCATCTCTGCCCTCCTGCCAGCGCCAGCCTGTGCGCCTTACTTCTCTTGAATCGCATTGCGAACTTCCGTGAACTGCTCTTTGAGCAGCTCCACGCCCGTTTTGTATTTCAGTTGCTCCTCGCCCAATTGCAAACCTTCCCGATCCATCGAGACATTGTTGCCATCGGGACGCTCCAGCAGACCATCGACGGCTAAGATGTGCGGCGTGTGCGAGGCGGGTGCCATCGCTGCATCCACGTTTTCTGCCTGCCGTTTGGCCATTGCATCCGATGTGGCTGCAGCAAACTCACTGGCGAAGTCGATGCCCATAGTGCGGTAGCCGGGCGTGTCCAGATTGGCCACGTTGCTGCTGGTCAGCTTAAACTCCAGCGCCGTCAGGTCTAGATACTTGCCCAGCACATCCGTCAGTGGTGTCGTAATCTGCATCGCCGCTTCCCGTTTTAGCCTTGTCTGATCTGCGTAGCAGTCGAATTGCCTGCCATCGCCGATCCTGTCTTCCCTCAACCTACCGATGAGCAGTAGGAGGGCCAGTTTTCCCGGCTTTTTCCTAAGAGAACGCTCAGAATCGTCCCGCTTTGGAAAAGATTGCGCCGCCACGGTTGAGCCGCATGCGGCGCGGATCCTTGTCGATTGTGGTGAGCCGCAGCCACAGCGCACCCTCAGGAAAAGTGAATCTCCTCCTCGGTAATTTCGCCGCGGCCTTCGGCCAGAATGTAGGCGCGCTCGACCACATGGGCCAATTCGCGCACATTGCCCGGCCAGTTGTGCGCACAGAGGCGCGCTATCGCCTCTGGCGCAATTCTCTTGGCCGTCTCTTTTTGTCCCAGAAGCTCCAAAAAGTGTGTGGCCAGCATGGGAATGTCCTCGGCATGCTCTGAGAGCGGCGCGGTGTGCAGCGTGAAGACGGAGAGCCGATAGTACAGATCTGAGCGGAAAGCGCCCGCCTCCGAACGCTGGGCCAGCGGTTGATGCGTCGCCGCAATCACGCGCACATCCACCTGAATTGGTTTATTCTCGCCGATGCGCTGCACCTCCCCTGCCTCCAAAAAGCGCAGCATCTTGGCTTGCAGTGCCAGCGGCATTTCGCCAATCTCGTCCAGGAACAGTGTGCCTCCATGCGCGGCCTCGATGCGGCCCACGCGCGTCTGCACGGCACCCGTAAAAGCTCCGCGCGTGTGGCCAAAGAGTTCGGCTTCCAGCAGCGCGTCGGGAATCGCGGCGCAATTGAGCACCACAAAGGGACGGTTCGCCCGTGGACTTAACCGATGCAGCGCGTGCGCCACCAGCTCCTTGCCGCTTCCCGTTGGCCCTTCAATCAGCGCGGTGGTTTTGCGCGGCGCAACGAGACGAATGTGCTGCGCCAGTGTCTCCATCGCCTTGCTGCGTCCAATCAGTTCCGGGATGCCCCAGTGGTTGGGGCGCACGATGGATGGATCGACATTCTTCGCATCTTTGTTCTTTGCATCCTTGTGGACAGATCCATCGTGGATGGATCCCTCCACGTCGACGTCCATGCACTCACTGCGCATCCCAGCAATTGTTCCCGGCATCTGCAGGGGCTGGGATGCCGCCACGGATTTTTTCCCTGCCAGGATGCTCTTCTCCGAAACAAAACCCGCCGCTGGATCGATGCCATGCGTCTGCGGAGCACGCACACCGTGCGGTGCCAGGCTGACTACACGCTTCGGGCCACGCGGGCTTTGCGGCCAGACGCTCTCTGCCACAGCGCAATCGCCGGTTGCCTCCTGCTGTGCACGATGCAAAGCAAAGAGCAATTCATTTCTGCGGCTGCTGCGCGCTCCCCCTGTTGCAGGGGCGGGTTCATCCATGCAGATCAAATCCAACGCGGGATACAAAGCGCGCAGATGCGCCGCCAGTTCCTGTGCCTCCAGATCGGGCAGCCAGGCGTCCAGCAGCAAGGCTTCGCAGGGATTCTCTTCGAGATAACTAAGCGCCTCAGCCCCGCCTGCGGCTTCGCGCACCTGCCAACGCATTCCTAGTAATGTTTCCGATAAACGCTGCCGCAAGGAGACATCGGCGCTGACCAGCATCGCCGTCCTCGCAGCCAAAGTGCGAGCATGGGACATTTGCATAAGGCAACCTCGGCAAAAAAAATCCGCCAAGCTCCAGCGAGCCTAGACGGGTTGAACCAAACCCTCGCGCAGCATGTATCCATTGCCACGCATCGTGTGAATCAGCTTTTCCCTGCTGCCTTCGTCCAGCTTGCGGCGCAGGTAATTGATGTAGACATCCACCACGTTTGTGTTGACGCCCGGGTGCATCTGCCAAACCTGTTCCAGTAGATGCGCCCGCGAGACACACTCGCCGCGGTGTTCGAGCAAATAAGCCAGCAATGCAAATTCTTTCGTTGTTAAATCAATGGAAACTCCGCCGCGTTCGACCGTGCGCCGCACGCGATCCAAAACCAAATCCCCACAACGCAATACGCTGGCCGCTCCGTTGCAGGCACGTGCCAGCAATCGGCGGCTGCGCAGTTGCAGTTCTCGCAGCGAAAACGGCTTGGCAAGAAAATCATCCGCGCCCAGTTCCAAACAGCGCAGCCGATCCTCCGCCTCTGCGCGCGCAGTTAAAACCAAGATGGCCGCTTCACTGGCAGAACGAATCTGCTGCAAAACTTCGATGCCATCGCGTGTAGGCAGGTTCAAGTCGAGCATCAACAGTGAAAAACTCGTCTCCCCCCAGGCCTGCAGCGCTGCATCTCCATCCTGCACACGGGTGACGGCATGGCCATCCGATTGGAACGTGCGCGCCAACAATGCGCCCAACGCCGGGTCGTCTTCCACAATCAGCACGCGCATCCTATCCCCCTGAATATCTTTCCGATTCCAATGGCTGAAGGTGGCTTGCTTCCTTGGCGCAACTGCAGCCCCATTCAGCTTTTCTGCTCAATTTCGTAGCAACCGCGTCCCTGCCCTGACTTTGAGGCACTGACTCTGGAAAATCCGGCTGCGCATTTACACATTGGGCCGAAAATCAAGAGGATTCAATACAAAGCAGCAGTTTAGGAAAATGTGGATAACTTTTTTGGGAATGGTGGAAGACTGTCCCGAAGTGAAACTTATTTCTGTTGCGACCGACAAAAATGCCGATACGGAATTCAGTGGCACGAATTGTGTGCCACAAACACAAGGCAAACCATGCAAAACGACTCCGTCCACCGTGTTGCCTACATGGATTCCCCGTCTGCAAACAGGCTGGAATTTGTCGCGGCCTTCCCTGCAAACCAAGCACTCCGGCTGCTCGTTTACCGCTCCGGCGCAGCAGATCTGCATCTCTTAAGGCAGACGCTGCAACCCTACGGAGCCATCCTTGGCGTGGCCGATACGCTGGATGCCGTTCGCGAGCATCTGACCGAATCCTCCTGGGACATGGTTTTGGTCTATCTGGATTCCGCCGTGCCGACTGGGTTGGAGGTGTTGCGGTTTGTGCAGGGCAGCGGGCTAATGCTTGCCAGTATTGTGCTGCTCAGCAGCATGGATGCGTCCCTACTGGCCGCGCTGGCCCCGCTACAGGTGCAGGCACTGCTCGTCCAGCCAGTGCAGCCTGCGCAACTGTTGCAAACGCTGGAACAGTGCCACGTTCGACTCTTGGAGCAACGGCAGGAAGAGCAAAGCGCTGCATACCTGCAAGAGCAGATGCATCTCTACAAAAAACACCAAGAGCAATTGCAAGAGGAGATGGAGCATCTGGAGGACTCGATTGTGGATGCGTTGCTGGATGTGCTCGCACTGCGCGAGGCCGACTGCATTCCCCATGCGCTGCGCGTGCAAGCATACGCGGCGTATTTTGCCCGCATGGTTCAGTATCCGGAGAGCCTGCTCCCCCACTTGGAGCGTGCTGCGCTTTTGCATGATCTCGGCAAGATCGGCCTGTCGGATCCACTGCTGTTTCGCCACGGGGCCTTCACGCCAGCAGAGGTAAATCGGATGCAATCCCACGCCGTCACGGGCGAGCAAATCTTGAATCGCATCCGCTTTCTGCGCCCGGCGGCGCAAATCGTGCGCCACCACCACGAGCGTTACGATGGGCAGGGATTTCCCGATCGGCTGCGCGGCGATCAAATTCCGCTGGGTGCGCGCATCTTTGCCTTGGCGGATACGTTGGATGCACTCACCAGCAATCGCACATATCGACCCGCCCAAAGCTTTGAAGCCGCACTCCGAGAGATTGAACGCTGCGCAGGCACACATTTTGACCCCAGCTTAACCCGATCCTTTCTTCAGGTCTCCATAGCAACCTGGGCGGATTTGCGCCATCAATTGGAAGCAGACTCCCGCGCAGATCCAGGTTCCGCACATTCGGAGATGCAATCCTCCCTGCTCGCAACTGCATCGCATTGGTGATCAAAACTTTTGTTCGCCATTTCATCTTGGACGCTGCGCCTGGCATTGAGCACCGCCATTCTTTGAATGGTCAGCAGCCAACCCAACCAGCAGACGCCCATCCGAAAGAATGGATGTCCTCGATATTTCCTATGGATTTCCTCATTGTATTTCTCGTTCCTGCGATACCATCAGCCTATGTTTCCGCTTAAGCCGGAATGGTTGTGGGCTGGATTGCACCTTTTGCTGGTTGTTCTTTTCTGTGCGGATACATGGATTCGCCGCAGGACAAGCAGCAACGATTCTGTTTCTGCAGCAGCAACCATGCGCTCTGCGGCTTGGGCTGCGGCCTTGTGGATTGCAGCCGCGTTGTTGTTTAGCTGGGTTGTCGGTCATGCTCTGGGACAACAGGCGGCAACAGAATATCTGGCTGGCTACGGCATTGAGGAAGCGCTGAGCATTGACAATCTATTCGTCTTCCTACTGCTCTTTACCTCCTTACAACTGAATGCGCAACAACAACGCCGCGTTTTCTTTTGGGGACTGGCTGGCGCTGTGCTCTTGCGTGCCTGTGCGATTGCTGCTGGCGTTTCCTTATTTCAGAAATTCTTCTGGGCGCAGATGTTCATGGGCGGATTTTTAATCCTAACCGCTGCGCAGATGCTGCTGACCCGCAGACAGCAACAGAAACCGCGATGGATGAACAGGCTGGAGCAGTGGATGGGCCTGCGAATTTCTCCAGCCCCAGAAGGGAGCAATCCGCATCCGTGGAAGAGCAAGAAATTTATATTTGCACTGCTATTGATACAGGCAGTCGATCTGCTCTTCGCCGCAGATTCCATCCCCGCCGTGCTTGCGGTGACCCATAATTTTTTTATTGTCTACGCCTCCAACATTTTTGCCGTGGTTGGCATGCGCGCACTGTATTTTGTGATTGCGGGCCTGTTGGAGCAACTTACTCTTTTGCATTATGGGTTGGCGCTCATTCTATTCTTGGCTGGAGCCAAACTGCTCCTGGCCCCGATTTGGCCCATCTCTGCCGTCGCTTCTCTGGCCGCGCTGGGAATGATTCTAACGGTGAGTGTGACAGCTTCCCTGCTACAGATGCGGCGCGGGGAGCGTGGCTCGAACCGTTGAATCCAAGTCAATCCACTGCACCTGCCCCGCGCAGATACACGAGTGCAAGGGCCGTCCGCTTTGCTTCGCGGGAAAATCGGTGCGGGCGTGCGCTCCCCGGGATTCCTTTCGTGCCAGCGCAGCGGTGACAATCAAACTGGCCACGCCGTGGAGATTCCGCAATTCAATGCCCTCTCGTGTATGTGCGGATGGCAGTTCTGGCTCCATCGCTTGCAACCTGTGCGCCACACGCGCCAACCCATTCGCATCACGCAACAGGCCCGCATCCCGCCACATAGCCTCGCGAATTGCCGTGCGCAGTGACTCGCAATCGCCAGGGTACTCAGAATTCTTTGCGTTTTTGTGCATTGCAGGGATGCGTGCGTGAGAGTGTTGAGAATTTTGCTGCGCGAGTTCGGCGCGCATGGCCTCGCCTGCACGTGCACCATAGACCAATCCCTCCAGCAGCGAGTTGCTGGCCAATCGATTGGCTCCATGTACACCCGTGCAAGCCACCTCACCCGCAGCATACAAACCGGGCAACGAGGTTCTTCCATCCAAATCCGTGCGCACTCCCCCCATCAAATAATGGGCAGCGGGACGCACCGGGATGCGATCGCGGGACAGAGCCAATCCATGCTGGTGCAAAAAGGTGGAGATACCCGGAAAGCGCTGCGCGAGATCCAAGCCCTGAATGTGCCGCATATCCAGGTAGACGGGCAGCGCCTCATCCGCGCGACTTCCCATACCTTCCTGCGCAATGGCGCGCGCCACCACGTCCCGCGGGGCCAACTCAGCCAATGGGTGATACCGACGCATGAAGCGCTCGTCTCGATGATTGCGCAGCCAGGCTCCTTCGCCGCGCAGTGCTTCCGAAAGCAAAAAACGGGGCACGCCCGGCAGACTCAACGCCGTGGGATGAAACTGATAAAACTCCATGTCGGCAATCTCCGCGCCTGCGCGGGCTGCCATGGCAATGCCGTCGCCAGTGGCGACGCTGGGATTGGTCGTATCACTGTAGACCTGGCCTGCACCACCACTGGCCAGCAAAATCGCCCGGGCTGCAACGAAAATATGCCTGCCCTCACGATCCAAGAGCAGGATGCCCACCACGCGGCCCTCCTGCACGATCAAGTCCGTCGTGATTGTCCACTCAATCAATTGGATATTTGGATCCGAGGAGGCGTGATGCAGCAATGCACGGCCAATCTCGCGGCCAGTCGCATCGCCGTTGGCATGCAAGATGCGCGACATACTGTGCGCGCCTTCCCGAGTACGCATCAACTCGCCTTGTTGGCGATCAAAGGATGTGCCCCAGTCCAACAACTCCTGCACGCGCAATGGACCTTCGCGCACCAGTACATCGGCGGCGGGCGCATAAACAAGCCCATCACCAGCGGCCAATGTGTCTTCAAAATGCAGCGTGACATCCTGGTCGCCGCCCATGGCTACGGCAATGCCGCCCTGCGCATATTGTGTGTTGGATTCCGAGGCGCTTTCTTTTGTAACCACCAGCACGCGCCCCGCCTGTGCCAGCGCAATGACTGCGCGCAACCCTGCGATTCCCGCGCCAACTACGACAAAATCGAACTGCGAAACAACTTCCACCGATTCGAGACTAGCACGGCTCCAGCATCCAGTGCGACTCTGTGCCTCACGCAGGAATATGCGTCCCGTGAACGCATTCCGCCGTCTGCGATACGATGGAAGCATTGTGGCAAGCATTCCCGTAAAAACCGCAGGTGGCAATTATTCCGTACTCGTGCAGCCTGGACTGCTGCAAAACCTTTCGACTCACGTGCGCAAAACTGGATTGGCCAAAGGCAAAATCTTTGTTGTAACCACGCCGGAGATTTGGAAGCTGTGGGGCAAGAAATTTCTAGCTTCGTTTGCAAAGGACACCGCCGCGCCCGAGATTTTATTTCTTCCCTCTGGCGAACGGCATAAGCGCCTTGCCTCCGTGGAGAAACTCGCCAATGCCATGGTGGAGCGCAGCGCACTCCGCGACTCGCTGTTGATCGCCTTTGGAGGCGGCGTGGCTGGAGACCTGACAGGATTTCTTGCCGCGATTTATATGCGCGGCATTCCCTACGTGCAGGTGCCCACCACTTATTTGGCGCAAATTGATTCCTCCGTGGGCGGAAAAACCGGAGTCAATCTCAGTACCGGAAAAAATCTTATCGGCAGCTTTCATCAACCGGCCGTTGTACTCACCGACCCCAAGCTGCTGCGAACCTTGCCACCGCGTGAGCTGCGCGCGGGCCTGGTGGAAAGCATCAAGGCCGGCGTGCTCGGCGACGGCGCTTATTTTCAATGGCTGGAAAAAAATTGTGGTGCGCTGCTGCACGGCAACATCGATGCGCTCACACGGGCGATTCACGTTTCCGTGCGCATCAAGGCGCGCATCGTCAGTGCAGATGAGCGCGAATCGGGCCAGAGAATGTTGCTCAATCTAGGTCACACGATTGGCCACGCAATTGAAGCGGCAACGCAATACCGAAAACTATTGCATGGTGAGGCGATTGCATGGGGCATGATCGCCGCTGTGCGACTGGCCGAGGCGCGCGGATCCCTGCAAAGCGCAGAAGCCCGGCGCATTGAACACCTGCTGCTGCGGCTAGGCCCGCTGCCAAAATTCTCAGCGACGCCGCAACGGTTATTGCAACTGACTGACGCAGACAAAAAGAATCGCTCCCGTACACGGAACTTTATTCTTCCGGTAAAAATCGGCAAGGCAATTGTGGTCACGGATGTGACTACAGACGAGATGCTGTCAGCAATTCGCAGCATGATGCAAACCGTGCAGGAGATGGGAGCCTGAAAATGTCTGCGCCCGGAGCACAACCGCAAGGAGCCACAACAGAACAGAGCGCCAGCGCTGCTGTGCAGTCCATGTTCAATGCAATTGCTCCCAGCTACGACCGACTCAACCATATCCTTTCCTGCAACATTGACCGTCTGTGGTGGCGGCGGGCAGCGCGCACGTTCCGCACAATCCTGCAGCAGCCAGAGACACAGATCATTGATCTGTGTTGCGGCACGGGAGATTTAACCCTGGCCCTGCTACGGCACCGGCCTGAAGCAGCCACGCCGATTCTGGCCATAGATTTTTCCCACGCCATGTTGGAGCGCGCAGAAAAAAAGATTCCATCGAGCCGAGCTACGCTTCTCGAAGCCGATGCACTCCACATGCCGGTTCCCGATAACACAGCGCATTTGCTCACCATAGCCTTTGGCTTTCGCAATCTGGCGAACTACACAGCCGGCTTGCAGGAAATTCATCGCGTACTGCGCCCGGAAGGAGAAGTGGGCATCCTCGACTTCAGTCAACCCGAAGGT
>DAHWKP010000218.1:0-1723 GCA_027343585.1 Acidobacteriaceae bacterium | reverse complement strand
CGCCCGTGCCATGCGTACAACGCGAGAACCTGGTCCAGGGTTTGATTGCCGGACTCCGGATGTTTATAGCCGCGTTCCATCCAGATTGATTCTGGTAGCGAGCGCAAAAGAACGACCCAGCGAGCATGGAGCGCATCGAGCAGTTGCAGAGAAGTTTCGACGGGCTGGGTGCGCACATCCGCCAGCTCCGCCCAGAGATTTTCTTTGTATGGCGCAATCTGCGGCCAGTCTTCCGTCAGCGCCAGCCGGATGCGCCCTGCCGACTGCATGTGGCTGTCGGCCACATGATGAATTGTCTGGCGCACAGTCCAGCCACCGTCGCGGTATGGCGTGTCGATCCGCGATTCAGACAGTCCGTCAACGGCGTCGCGCAGTTTTTCCGGCAACTCCGCAATGCTTTGAATCGCAGCGGTGCGCTCCCCTGCGGACAGGTGGGTGGGCCGGACAAATTTTCCGATGGGATAGCGCAAGTCAGGGTTCTGAGACGCATCGTTCATGCCTCCACGCTACCATGCGAAACCCCTGCCGTGCAGCGGAAATAGAGGCGGGTGTGCAGCATGATGGATTCAACTTCACGCTTTGCCTAGTGTCTAATTGCGTAAGTTAACGATGGTATTTCTCAACTGGGAGCCTTTGACTTCGCGTTTGCGCCAGACGAACGGTTTGGCGGTGGGACCATAGGCGGCCACGAAGTCTTCGATGGCTTGGCGCAATTGCTCCAGGTTGCAAAACGACGCTCCACGCAATGCCTTGCGGCTCAGGATGCCAAACCATATCTCCACTTGATTGAGCCAACTGGCCGAGGTTGGCGTGAAGTGGAAAGACACATTTGGGTGGGCTGCCAGCCAGGCATCGTTCTTCTTATGGATGCAGTAGTTGTCCAGGATCACATGGAGCTCTTTTCCCGCAGGTAGACCCTCGACCACCCGGTCCATAAATTCCAGAAACTCGATGCGGCGTTTTTGCGCGGTCGTCTGGGTGTGCACCGTCCCCGTAGCGACCTCCAGGGCGGCAAACAGATTCAGCGTGCCATGTCGCTTGTAGGTGCTCTTAAAACCACGGACGATCTTCCCACTGCTCGTTTCCACGTATCCGGTCCTTCGTTCCAACGCCTGCATGCTGGGTTTTTCATCCACAGAAAGCACCAAGGCCTGCTGCGGAGGGTTCAGGTACAGTCCCACGATGTCGGCCGCTTTGGCGGCAAATTCCGGGTCTGTGCTGACGCACCAACTGCGCTGCCGGGCCAGGCAGATACCTTCTTTGCGCAGCACGCGCCAGACGGCATGGACCGACTGCTGCAAATGCCGGGCCACCGTCGGCCCGTCCCACTGAGCCTGGCCCCGAGGGGGCGGTTGTTCCAGCGCCGCCAGCACTTGCCTGCGAAACTCCGCCGTATATCGCGGCGGCTTGCCCGGACGAGGCCGGTCCCTCAGTCCCGCCACTCCCTCCCGTTCAAAACGCCGACGCCAATCGATCACCGTGTTGGGCCGTACCTGCAAACTCTCGGCGACCCTGTTGACCGGCGTCCCCTCCAGGCACCCCAGCACGATCCGCGCCCGTTCCACCAAGCGCGATTCCATGGTCCGGCTGTGCGCCCACTCTTGTAAAACCTGTCGATCTGTCTCGCTACACTGCGGGATCGGAGCCGTCCTGGGCAAAGGAACCCCCCCTTGCCCAGATATATTAATCAATATCTATTACTTATGCAAGTAATCACTAGCTC
>DAHWKP010000213.1:0-17402 GCA_027343585.1 Acidobacteriaceae bacterium | reverse complement strand
AGAGCCGCCACAGTTCTGGATCGAAGGCAATCTCCGCCAGGGCAGCAAAGTGGGCCTGCGTCAGCGGCTCCAACCGCACGTGTCGCCCTTCGAGCATAATCGGAGCGATCGGCATGCACCCATTGTAGCCAAGGAGCAACTGCCGCGCCTTGGGTCACCATCGCTGTGGACAGAGGTTCAAGCAGAGGGTTTCGATGCAATCTGGCATGGGAAAGCAACAGCCAACAGCCACTGCCAGCGCAGAGAGTTTTCTAGCGCAGATTCGCCTTGGCCCCGGCTGAAGTCAAGGAAACCGGCTGCTCTTCCAAGTGCTGGTGCTCCACATACAGCCGTGGATTCTCGCGGCGATAGACGCCGGTCAACGAGTTCCACCGCACCCAGGCAATTTCACGCAGCATTTGCAATCCGTCCCGCAGGTAGCTGATGCGCGAGCGAGCATCATGGCCCCACGTCACAGGTACTTCTCGCACGCGGTAGCCCTGTTTGCGCGCGATGAAGAGAATCTCCGGGTCAAAGCCCCAACGTTCAATTCGCTGGCGCAGAAAGATGGGCCGCACCACTTCGCGGCGAAAGGCCTTGAAGCCACATTGCGTATCCGCATATGGCAGCCCCATCACCAGCCGGGTGCAGGCGTTGAAGCAGCGGCCAAAAAATCTGCGGTACAGAGGTTGGCGCAGTGTTTGCCGGTTGCGCTCCAACCAGCGCGAGCCAATGGCAACGTCAGCTCCCTGCTGGAGCGCGGCAAACAGTCGCTCAGCCTCTTCCATTGGAGAGGACAGATCCGCATCCGTGAACATGACGATCGGCGCGCGCGCCTGCAACATGCCGTTGCGCACGCTGTAGCCCTTGCCGCGATTGCGACTGTTCTCAATCAGCCGCACAGCCGGGTTCTGCTGGGCAATGGTGCGCACGATCTCTGCTGTTTGGTCGCTCGATCCATCGTTGACCACCAGCACCTCGGCAGCCCATCCGTTCCGCCGCACGCAGGCCAGCACACCGTTCAGCGTGGCGGTTATACGGGCCTGTTCGTTATAGGCAGGGATCACGATGCTGTATTGCAGTTCTTGCATTGATTTCGTTAACGGAAAAAACGGACTTGCTGCAGCCCACCCAGCGCGCACTGCAACGGAACAATTAGAGATGATTGTAACCTGCGCAGCCGCTGCCGCGACATCCATCAACGTGCGGGGAGCGCATCCCAGCCCGCGCACGGTGTACACTCATCCCCATGCAGATGCAGGAATCTCCCAAGAAGCGTTCGTTTTGGCTATGGCTCTCCCTGACAGGCGGAGCCTTCATCGTGGTCGTGGCTGTTCTGTGGGGCGTGGCCCTGCTTTCGCTGCGCAGCAGCAGCGACGCCAGCGGCTTTGCCTCCTTCCGCTCCAATCAGATTGCAGTCATCGACATCACCGGCGTGATTCTCTCTGCCGACGAAATCGACAAGCAGTTGGAGCAGTACTCCAACGACAAATCCATCAAGGCCATCATTCTGCACATCAACTCGCCCGGCGGCGGCGCGGCGGCCTCGCAAGAGATTTATCACGAGGTGATGCACATCCGCGGGCAGCATAAAAAGTACATTGTTGCTTCGATCGAAAGTGTAGGAGCTAGTGGAGCGTATTACATCGCCTCGGCCACCAACCGCATCTATGCCAATGAGGCCAGCGTTGTCGGCAGCATCGGCGTCATCGCGCAGTGGGTTAACTATGGAGGCCTGCTGCAATGGGCCAAGCTGAAGGATGTCACGATCAAGGCCGGCGCGCTCAAGGACGCAGGCTCGCCCACGCGCGATCTGACACCGCAGGAGCAGGCCTATTTACAGGCGCTCATCGACAATATGCACCAGCAGTTCATCGCCGATGTGGCCAAAGGCCGCAAGATGACCGTAGCCCAGATTCAGCCCTTGGCTACCGGCCAGGTCTGGACCGGCCAACAAGCGCTGCCTCTGCACTTGATTGACGCGACTGGTGGCTTTCGCGTGGCGCTGAAGAATACCGCCGCGTACGTGGGCATCCAAGGCGAGCCAACTATTGTGCGTCCGGAAAAGCCCCACCGCAGCGTGTTGGAGGCCCTGCTCGGAGCCGATGCGAAATCGCTGCTGCCCAGCCCGGAGACGCTGCTGGATCAGGCCCCCGGCTTCTATACGATGTGGCGCTAGGGAATCTCTGAATCCGTCTGTGCTTTGCAGGAGCGAGACTTGCGTCCACGAAGAGGACGAGCTATAGCCCGTCCTCAAGTTCCAGCATTGCCGTGCGGTTTGAGCCGCAGGAGAACGCTCTGTCCTTGTTCCGCGTCTCGGAGAAGGTTTCTGTGAAGGTTTCTGTCTGCATGTTTCGAGCCAGAAAAGCGCCGTGCTTCTGACGATACGCCCACGTAAGCTAAATGATGGCTTGCATGGGGCACCGGCAAATTCCCTTTCCGGTTGCGCAGCCTTCGGGTACTTCAAGTCTTGCGTTTGAGACTTGGAATCCGAGAGCTACGGCGCTGTCGTCGTCGTAGCTGGACCCGACGAGGCAGAGGACAACGTGGCGAAGTAGTTGTGCTCTTCCAGATTGCGATAGAAGACACCGGCCAGTTCCGCAGCTTTGGGGCCGAAGGTGGGGCGTCCACCTTCTAAAAAGATGACAGCCACGATGCGCCCAGAGGGCGTGTCTGCATACGAGGCGAACCAGCCGAAGCGCGTGCCATTGTTGGAGCAGGTGCCGGTCTTGCCGAAGACGGGAAACTCTTTGAAGTTGGTGCGCAGGGAGCGCGCCGTGCCATAGCGCACCGCACCGGCCATGCCGTCGATCATCTGCGGAATCAGCGGGCCGATGTTGAGCGTGCGCTTGATGCGCGGAGTGAAGTCGGCGGCCTCGTCGGCTGTGAGCGGGTGTTGCAGGTAGTAGAGCGTGCCTCCATTGGCAATGGCAGAGACCAGCGCACCCAGTTGCAGCGGCGTCATGGAAACGCTTTCGCCAAAGGAACACATGCGACCCACGCCACCTTTACTTTGCGGCAACACCTGCGTGGGATACTCGCCGAGTTGTTCATTTGGAATGTCATACCCGGCCAACTCACCCAAGCCGAAAAGGTTGGCGTAATGTTTGACGCGATCAAAGCCTAAGCGGCGACCCACGGTTTCAAAATACAAGTTGTTGGAGTGCGCTAGCGCTTCAGTCAGTGTGAGGTGATAGTGGCCGCCCAAATCGACGGGAGTGTCCTTGGTGATGACGCCCTCTTCCAGCGCAGCCAGCGCCACGGAGAGCTTAATGGTCGAGCACGGCTCCGCGCCACTGGAAAGCGCGAGCTTTTGATTCACCATGGCCAGAATGCGTCCATTGTTGGGATTGATGACCACAACGGTTCCGTTCATGTCCCCCAGCGCGTCGATGGCCGCCTGGCGCACCGTGGCATCCTCGCCGTCGGTAACATCGCCTTCGGTCTGATCTGTGGCAAAAGAGTTGCCAGTGAAGCGTTCATAGTAGCGATGGCGGCGGCGAGAGTAGACGCGGCGGTAATGTACATTGGTGACGGAGTGATGATGCTGCCGCGCCGCCATGCGGCTGTGTACGCGCGTGGTCTCATTCAGCGCGGAGGCCTGTGTGCCCTGCTTTTCACTGGAGCTGGTTGCGGCTGTCACAGGCGCGCTGGAGCCTTCTGCTGCTGGAGCCGCATGCGCGGGCAGCACAAACAAAAGGAAGGCGAGCAGCGCAATCGTGTGCAACGCGCCGCGTCGCGTTTGCCAATGGAGGGGGAGAAGATGTGCAAAATGCCGCATATTTTTACTGCTGATTCTCTAAAAATTCTTGAACCCTTGACCCGGGTGCAACTCTGCTGTGGCTGGCTCGCAGCCCACCTGTTAACAGTATCGGCGATATGCGGCTTGAGGCAATGGAAAAGTTTGCCGTACACCGCCGACAAGGTCGTTCCCTTGTTCTAAATCCTACAAAATCCAAAATGGGAATCTACTCAGTACTGTTCTTTCGCAAGAAGGCCGGGATGTCGAGCTGGTCCTCAGCCTCCAACTCGGACGCAGCCATGGGCGCGGAGACAACAGCGGGCGCAAACAAATCCTCCGTGTGCGTCGGAGGCTGTGCGGCTGCAGAGTGTGCCCGCTCTGGCTCTTCTGCATAGGCGGCTTCGGGTACAGGTGCAAGCGATCGCGCAGCGGGCGCGGCGGCGAAGGCGGGCGTCTCCTCGATTTGCGGGTACGGGGCGGTGGCGTAGTCGTCGACTTCAACCATTTCGCTGGCAAAGCGCGCCTTGGGTGCGGCTCCATCGCCGGAATGGATCGTGGTCGTGGCGGGCCGCATCATCTTTTCGCGGCGCTGCGGGGTTTCATGGCGAAAGCCGGTGGCGATCACGGTGATCTTGATCTCTTCGCCCAGCGATTCGTCCATCACCGCGCCGAAAATAATGTTGGCATCCTCATGCGCGGCGCTTTGGATAATCATGGAGGCCTCATTGACCTCGCTAAGCTTAAGCGTGCTGGAGCCGCTGATGTTAATCAGAATGCCGCGCGCACCATCGATTGCGCCTTCCTCCAGCAAGGGTGAGGCCATGGCTGCGTGTGCAGCCTCCATGGCGCGATTGGCTCCGCTGCGCACCGCCGTGCCCATCACGGCGTAGCCCATGCCGGCCATGGTGGTTTTTACGTCGGCAAAGTCGCGGTTGATGATGCCCGGAATCGTGATGATGTCTGAGATGCCCTGCACCCCCTGGCGCAGCACATCATCGGCAATGCGGAAGGACTCAAAGAAGCCTGCATCCTTGGCCACGTTCAACAACCGCTCGTTGGGGATCACGATCATCGTATCCACACTGTCGAGCAACTCTTCCAGTCCGCGCTCGGCCTGCAACCGACGGCGTTTGCCCTCAAAGCCAAAGGGGCGCGTGACCACGGCCACGGTGAGAGCTCCCATTTCGCTGGCGAGAGAGGCGATGACTGGAGCGGCGCCGGTGCCGGTGCCTCCGCCCAAGCCCGCTGTGACAAAGACCATGTCCGCGCCGTCGAGCGCCTCCAGGATTTTTTCAGAATCCTCCAGCGCGGCCTGCCGTCCGATGTCGGGATTTGCGCCTGCTCCCAGTCCGCTGGTGCGCTTGACACCTAGTTGCAGCTTGATGGGAGCCTTGGACAGCCGCAGTGCCTGCACATCTGTGTTGGCGGCAATAAACTCCACGCCCTCCACCTGCGCTTCAATCATTCGGTTGACAGCATTGCCGCCACCGCCGCCCACACCAATCACTTTGATCTTGGCGCCGCGCATCATCTCTTCGTTGTACTGGATGCGCAGATTCTCTTCCCCGTTGCCGTTGGAATCGAACATGTCTTCCCTCCTTCTACGAATCGTTTAAATTTCTCCGCCAGCGATGCTCCGCAGTTTCGAGCGCAGGCTGCTATCCTGTGCCGCGCGCAGGCTGCTGGTGCGATGGCGATACAGCAGTAACCCGACGAGCGTGGCAAACTCTGGATCGGCCAAACCATGTGGCATCCGCGACAGTGGGACTGGGGTGCCGATGCGTGCCGGTGCGCGCAGCAGACTCTCTGCGTGGTCCAGCAATCCAGCCAGCTTGGCTCCGCCGCCGGTGAGTACCGCGCCCGCTCCCAAGGCCTCCAGCACGCCGCCCTGACGCAGATTGTCGCGGATCATTTGGAAGAGTTCGCGCGCGCGTGGCTCTAAAATTTCGCTGATATAGCGTAGGGGCACCAGTTGTTCCTGCCCTCCTGTCCCAGCGGGAATGTTCACCTGTTGCGCCTCAGAGACAGACGTGACCACAGAGTGGCCAAAGTTTATTTTCAGATTTTCCGCCTCTGCCAGCGACACGCGCAGCACCACAGCCAGATCGTTTGTGAAATGATCCCCGCCAATGGGCAGCGAGGCTGTGTGCATCACGGAGCCTTCAAAGAAAACGATGACTTCTGTGGAGGCTGCACCGATGTCGAGCACGCAAACGCCCAGCTCCCGCTCGTCGGCAGAGAGTACGGCCTCGGCTGCAGCCAGCGCTTCAAACACAGTGTCCGTAGCCTCAATGCCCGCGTGGTTCATGCAGGTAACGACGCTCTGCATCGCGCTGGTCAGGCAGGTGAGCATTTGCAGATTCACCTCCAGCGTGCTGCCCACCATGCCAATGGGATTATGGATGCCGCCATGCTCGTCGACCAGATACTCCTGAGGAAGCAGATGCAAGATGGAGCGGTCCGAAGGCAGTTGCACATTGCGCGCATGTTCCACGGCAGCGCGCACGTCCTCTTGGGTAATTTCGCGCAGTTTGCCGCCCAGACGAATTCCGCCGCGGCTGGTGAAGCCGCGCACATGCACTCCGCCGATGCCCGTAGTCGCGTGTGCAATGGAGCAGTCGGCTGCAATCTCCGCGCGTTTGAAGGCCGCGTCCATGGCCGCGCTGGCCGGTTGCAGATCCGTAATGATGCCGCGCTTGATGCCACGCGCCGATTCCACGGCGTGCCCACAGTAACGCACCGCGCCGTCGCGCACGTCCGCCACCAGCACGCGAATCTTCGCCTGCCCCACATCCACCACGGCCAAATGGGAGTCCTTGCGCTGCATCATTGCACCTCCGTGTTTGGGGGCGTCTGCGCTGCGCCCGATGTCTGTGGCGCGCTTTGCGGTACCGTCTGCACCGATGTGCCGGGAGTCATGTCCAACACCACTTGCCGCCCATACCGCATGTCCACTGAGGCTAAGTGCGGATACATGCGCAGCCATTCCGCTCGATGCGCAGCGAAAGCCTGATAGCGGGCCAGAAATTTCTCCTTGCCAAAATGCACAAGAATTCCGCCTTCACCACCAGAAACGAGCGCGCGCACATCCTCTGGGTCGCGGATGTCCACTTCGCTGATCTGCTGGGAAATGGAATTGCCCTGCGCATCCAGCGCGGCCAAAAATTGCAGGCACGGTTGCAGCTTGCGTGCGCGCGCAGCCGCATCACTGGCCCAGGCACCGTTGACGATTGGATACGACCCCAGATGCAGGCCGCCGTCGGGCATGGGCAACAATACGCCTTCGGCATCCATCAAATGCACGCTGTCGCCATCCCGCGCGTAGACCACAGGGATGCGCTCAACCAAAGAAACGCGCAGCCGGTTTGGCCATAGCCGCATCACCGTCGCACGCTGCACCCAGGGGATTTGCTCGATCTGTGCTTTGCGTGCGGCCAACGGCAGGGAAAAAATACTACTCCCAACATCCGCGCGAAAGATGCGCTGCACATCACTGGCGGCAACGGCGGCGTTGCCTTGCACTTCGATTGCGCCAACATTCTGCACGAGGAAGCGCGGATTGTGTAATAAAAACGCGCGTGCTTGCCAGAATCCCACTCCGATCGCCGCAAAGGCTGCCAGCACCAGTATCAGCAAAAGAATTCTGCGAGCGCGGGAATGCACGGCTCTACGTCGTACGGAGGTGCGATTCTGGGTGCGTTGAAATTTCGCATCGGCTTCTGGTGCGCCTATAGTGTCGTCAGAGAACGCCGAGGGTTCGCGCCTGGAGCGGTTTTGCCGACGCTCCTGCGGGCGCAGCTCATCCGCAAGCTGCTCGTCCGCCACGCCGTCATCTTCCAAAGGTTTGCGCACGCTGTCACCTGACAGGATTATCGCTCTTGTGCATTTTACCTGTTTTTTCCTAGATTTATCTAGTTTTTTAGGGGATTTTCCCTGGGAGAAGGTGCTGGAGAACGCACCCTGGCACCAGTCTGCACCCGCAAAGCAAGAAGACCGCACTGCCTGCAAGGCAATGCGGTCCTTTTCTCGATCCGCTTGGGATGCGAGGTGATTAGTTTTTTACACGCACGGTGGGAGTCACACTCATACCTGGTCGCAACAGATGATCCTTGTTCTCATCTGGATTGGTGAAATCAATGCGCACGGGAATGCGTTGCACGACTTTGACGTAGTTGCCTGTGGCATTCTCCGCTGGAAACAGACTGAGCATGGATCCAGTGGCTCCGCCAATTTGTGTAACAACAGCGTGATACTCACGCCCACCGTAGGCATCCACGGAGACAATGACCGGCTGGCCGGCGCGCATGTGGCGCAGTTGGGTTTCTTTGAAGTTGGCGGTGACCCAGACATTTTCCAGCGGGATGAGCGTCATCATGGTCTGGCCATCGCTGACGTTCTGGCCCACTTCCACGGTCTTGTTGTTGACGATGCCCGACTCTGGCGCGGTGATGACGGTGTAGCTCAGATTGAGTCGCGCCTGCTCCACGGCAGCCTGTGCCTGATGCACCTGCGCTGCGGCCTGATCGGCCTTGGCTTTTTGCACGGTGACCTGACGCGGCCCGGTCTGCGCGGAGTTGTAGTTGGCCTGCGCCTCGGTCAGGCGCTCCTTGGCTTGGCGAACGGCCTGCTGCGCGGCCATCAGATTGGCCTGCGCCTCGGCCAGTTGAGCCTTGCTGGAAGCGGCTGCGGCCACGGTCGCGTCATATTGCTGTTTGGAGATGACATCCTTTTCCACCAGTGGCGTGTACCGTTGCAGATCGAGTTGATCTTTGGTGTTTTCCGCCTCGGCAGCCAGCACCTGCGCCTGCGCAGCATCCAACTGCTTTTCAGATTGCGCCACGCCGGAGAGAGCGCCTCTTACGTCCGCATCCGCAGAATGCAATTGCGAATTGGTGTTAATGTCGGTGATGGGCACGGAGACCAGCGCCGCCTCGTAACTGGCCTGGGCGCTGGCCAGGTTGGCCTCGGCCTGATCGAGCGCAGCCTGAAAATTGCGCGGATCAATCTGCACTAGCACCTGGCCCTTGTCCACGCGCTGATTGTCGGTGACGTTGACCTCCGTCACATTGCCCTTGATGCGCGCGCTAATCTGCACAAGTGGACCGTCGATCTGCGCATCGTCTGTGTCCTCATAATACGTACCATGCCACCAGAAGAGCGCGGCACCCACCAACAGCAAGGCGATTACGCTCAGTGCCAATAAGCGCTTGCGTGAGGAATTTTCCGTTGCCTGCATTTCTGTTGCCTCATTCCTTATTTCTGCCACGGTGCTCCTCCTCCGAGGATGATCTTGGATTGCGTCTGTGCCACACCCAGCGCGCGCGCCAAAGAAAGCTTGGCCAGATTGTGTTGATACAAACTGCCGACATACGCGTCGTTGGCCTGTGCAACAGCAGTCAAGGCCTGAGAAACGGCCAGATTTCCAGAGACGCCGGCCTGGAAACGCTGCTGCGCTTCGCTGAGCGCCTCCTTGGCCAATTGCAAATTGCTTTGCGATGCACTCACCAGCTTGGCTGCGGATTGAATGTCGAGCAGACTGTCTTCCACATCCGCGCGCACCTGCGCCGCCAGGCTGTTCTGGCGTGCCACTGCCTGCGCCAGCTGCGCAGCGGCGATGCGGGCATCCCCGCGTAGTTTTCCCTCTTCAAACAATGGCGCAGTCAACGTGCCTGCAACGTTCAACGTTCCATAGGAATTGCTGGGATTGACGCCAATTTCCCCATAATCCATTTCGAAGTCGAACCGTGGCAGCCGCTCCAGCGTTGCAGCCGACTTGGATTTTTTAGCGGCGAGCACCTGCTGCTCGGCGGCCTTCAAATCGCTGCGGTGCTCCAGAGCCTGCTGCATGGCTTGCTGCACATCGACGTGATCCAATGCCGCATAAGGGGCCGTGTCGGTCAGGTCAAATTGCTGATCCAGCGGCAGGCCGATGACGCGCGCCAAGGCGATCTTGTCCTTGTCATATTGATTTTGCGCGGTAATGAGCAATTGCTGCTGCGTTTGATAATCCACGCGCGCGCGCAGTTCATCCAAACGCGGTGAAACTCCAGCCTGATGTCGCGCGATCGCCTGATCAAGCGAGAGCTTGGCCGTGTCCGCCTGCGCTTGCACCCCGGCCACGCGGGCTGCATCTGCCAGGCAAAGCAGGTACGCATTCGCCGTCGTAACGACAACCATGTCGCGTGCATCCTGCAGGGAAAATTGCGTGGCCTGAAAGTCATGCCGCGCGGCCAGGTAAGTCTGCAACGAGGGCACGTTGAGCAGCGATTGTTGCAACGTAAGACGAAAATCGGTGTAGCCATAGGGGCCAATGATGACCGGGAAACCAGGTCCGCGCAGTCCCTCGGCCTGCAAGTTGGTTTGCGCCACCACGTCCTGCGCTGTTCCTGTCACAGTGGGCAGCAGCGATTGCAAAGCCTGCAAGCGCTCTCCGCGCCTCTGTTGCGCCGCATCGGACTGCAAGAGTAAGCCAAGATTTGTGCGCAACGCGCGGGCAATGGCGTCGTCCAAGCTGAGCGGCAGCCGCTGAGCCGCAGCGTGTCCGCTGACCACACTGCCCTGAAAATCCGCGCCCGCTGGCGTCTGCGCGCGGGCACAGGATGTGTGCGCGACCAGCAGGCATCCCAGCCCAATTGCCAAGCTGCCAGCGTTCAGTTTTTGGGTCATCTTCATTCGAATTGTCAGCAAACGAATCGTCCAGCCAATCTCTGCTAAGCTCTTGAACCTTTAGATGCGCCGGGGAGAAAAATGATCGAAAAAAATTTCCACAGGATCCTAGTTGCCACACTGCAATGCTGCGCTCTCTTCATGGTATCCGATTCGGAGGCTGCGATGAAAATCCCGCAAGCCGTAACCCCGTTGCAACGGGATTTCGGTACAATTCCCATACTCCCAAGCCGATGTTTGAAAAACTAGGCGGCCTGGGTTGGAGAAACTAAGCCTGCACGCATGGCGTGCCGAAGACACATACGCATGAAGTTCAGCCAGCCACCCGCCGAGTTTCGCTACTTCAACCGCGAGGAGTCGTGGCTCAGCTTTAATCAACGCGTGCTGGAGGAAGCGCAGGACGCGACCAATCCCCTGCTGGAGCGGGTGAAATTTCTGGCCATTACCGCCAGCAACCTGGACGAATTTTTTGAGATTCGCGTGGCTGGCATTTTGCAGCGCATTGAAGACGGCTACGCCGAGCGCGGCCCGGATGGTCTGCTGCCACAAGAGGTGCTGGAGCGCATCGCCCAGCGCACGCACACATTTGTCGAGGAGCAATATGCCTGCTGGAATCGCGATCTGATTCCGGCGCTGGCTGCAGCTTCGATTCGCGTACGCAGTTGGCAGGAGTTGAGCAACACTGCCCGTGAGCACGCACTGCGCTTCTACCAGAGCGAAGTCGATCCGCTGCTGACGCCGGTGACCATCGACCCCAGCCATCCTTTTCCGCGCGTGTTGAACAAGGCGCTGTGTCTGGCGCTTTTGCTGCGACGCAAGCGCAAAGGCGCACCGGGCAACATTCTGGGCGTGGTGACCGTGCCGCGCGCCCTGCCGCGCTTGGTGCCGCTGCCCGCAGAAGAAGGCTGCCACGACTACATTTTTCTGCATGACTTGATCGAGTCGCAGGCCGCCGTACTCTTCCGCGGATATGAGGTGCTGTCGACTGCGGCCTTCCGCGTGACGCGCAACAGCAACCTGTACATGCAAGGGGAGGAATCGCGCAGCCTGCTGGAAAGCGTGCGCGCCGAGTTGCACAACCGCCGCAAGGGCGATGCTGTGCGTCTGGAGATTGAAATGACCGCCGACGCGGAGATCGTCGAGCGTCTGCGCACCAACTTTGAGCTGGAAGAATTTCAGGTCTTCCGCACGGATGGCCCGGTGAATCTGTCGCGCCTGATGAATCTGTACACCAAGACCAACGCAGCGCATTTGAAGTTTCCGCTCTTCAGCCCGCGTGAGCTGCGCCTGAACCGGCAGTCGGAAAATTTATTTGACGAGATTCGTCGGCACGATATTCTGCTGCACCATCCGTACGACTCCTACGATGCGGTGGTGGGTTTCATCCAGGCTGCGGCAGAGGATCCCAACGTGCTGTCCATTAAGCAGACGCTGTACCGCACCACGGCCAACTCCGCCATCTTTGAAGCGTTGCGCGCTGCGGCGCAGTCCAAAGAGGTCACGGTAGTCGTGGAGCTGATGGCGCGCTTTGATGAAGCCTCCAACATTCGCTGGTCGCGCGATTTGGAAGATGCAGGCGTGCAGGTTTTTCACGGCATCGTCGGGATTAAGACACACGCAAAGATGGCGCTGTTGGTGCGTCGCGATGCAGACGGCAGCGTGCGCCGTTACGCGCACCTGGGCACGGGAAACTACAACGCGGAGATGGCGCGCATCTACACGGACATGAGCCTGCTGACGGCCAATCCGCAGATCACCAGCGCCGTGCATGCGGTCTTCAATTATTTAACAGCGAATTCTGAATCGGACGATTACCGCCCGCTGCTGGTGGCGCCACTGACCATGGCCGAGGGCTTCATCCGTTTGATTCAGCGCGAGGCCGAGCACGCACGCGCCGGACGGCCCGCCCGCATCTTCGCCAAAATGAATTCCCTGCTGGAGCTGAGCGTGATCGAAGCGCTCTATCAGGCTTCGCAGGCCGGGGTGCAGATTGATCTGCTGGTACGCGGCATTTGCGCGCTGC
The DNA here is from genome assembly GCA_027343585.1 of Acidobacteriaceae bacterium. Taxonomy (GTDB): domain Bacteria; phylum Acidobacteriota; class Terriglobia; order Terriglobales; family Acidobacteriaceae; genus JAJZCX01. The sequence goes on along the minus strand of DAHWKP010000213.1, from coordinate 4,992 downwards.
GTCCGGGCCTGCCGGGGTTGAGCGATAGGATACGCGTGCGCTCCATTGTCGGCCAGTTTTTGGAACACAGCCGCATTTTTTCTTTTGAAAATGGCGGCAGCCCGGAAATCTTTTGCGGCAGCGCCGACTGGATGCAGCGCAATTTGTTTGAGCGCTGCGAGGTCGTCTTTCCCGTGCTGGACCCTGCACTGCGCGCGCGCATCCAAGATGATATTTTGCGCGCGTACATGGCCGACACAAAAAAATCCCGCTGGCTGCTGGCCGATGGCCGCTCCGTGCGCGACCGTGAGGCCATGCTCAACGGCTTTAGCGCGCAGGAATACTTTATGCAGCAGGCGGAGGGCAAATTAGCCGCAGCCGCTCTGCCTGCACCGGTGCAACCGCCCGTGGCCGCTTTGGCTTTGTGCGCAGCGGCAGCTTCAAGTCCGCAGTCCCCCGCTCCGAATCCGCAAACCTCCACAGCGCGCACGCGCAAGTCGGCGGTAAAAAAATCCACGCCGCAGAAGGCCGCGCCACGCAAGCGCAGAAGCCGGGCTATCCCCAAAGACTTGGACATGCCGGTCGCGCCCAACACGACCATCCAATAAACACTGCGCTGCGGCCATCCAGTTGCAGCGAATGGATTCCGGCTGCATCCTTATACTAGGTGCGAAGCGTGCGGAATCCCCCGCAGCCATGCGCACCGCCTGAGAAGTTTGTGCCTGCCGTACTGACCCAGCCCGCGTCTGCTCCAGTTCTGACCATTTCGTTGCGCTCGCCTGTGTATTGGTGGCATCTGCTCAGCCTGGATGCACCGGCCATCGCGTTCGTGTGGGCCTTCACCTTTGCGCGCGCATTTTCCGTGCATCTGCCGTGGTACTCCTATGCCACGCTGGCTCTGGGTACCTGGTGCGTTTACGTTGCCGACCGGTTGCTGGATGGATGGCTGCACAAGCCAGCGGCCACACTACGCGAACGGCACAGATTTTATGCGCGCCATCGCAGCGCGTTTGTTGTTACGCTGCTGGCGGCGCTTGCCGCGCTGGCGTATCTTTTGTTGCTGCGCGTGGGGGAGTCTGTGCGCAAAGAGGATTTTCTGTTGGCAATTGTGGGACTGCTGTACTTCGGCTTGATCCACGCGGCTCCCTCACGCACGGCCACAACACATCGCGCGCGGCTGCCCAAGGAACTGGCAGTGGGCGTGCTCTTTGCCTGTGCCGTGGCCGCACCGGTCTGCGCGCACTTGCAGGGGCAGGCTGTTTGGATGCTGCTGGCCACGGCCTGTTTTGCTGGCCTCTGCTGCTGGAACTGTGTTGCGATTCAGACGTGGGAAGATGCCGGAGCCGTAGCCAATCCGGCTGAAGATGTTGTCCATCCGCTGACGCGATGGCTGGGCGCGCGCCTGCCTGCCTGTGCGTTGATTCTGCTGTTGCTGGCGACGGGCTTGTTCATCGCCGCTCCCAACGCGGAGTTTCGCGTGTTGCCCGCATCGGCGCTGGGCAGTGGCCTGCTGTTTTGGCTATTGCATCGCAGCAGTCCACGGCTCCACGCACGCACGTTGCGCGTGGCGGTGGACTTGGCCCTGTTGACGCCCCTGCTGGCCCTGGCGCTGCCGCGATGAATGCGCCCGCCAACTTTGACCGGCTCGCCAAGGTCTACCGCTGGATGGAATATTTTTCCTTTGGCAAAGGGTTGGAGCGCTGCCGGTTTTTCTTTTTGGAGCGCTGCGCGAATGCACGCCGGGCGCTGGTGCTGGGCGATGGCGATGGACGATTTACGCAGCGGCTGATGCAGCAAAATTCCACGGTTGAGATTGACGCAGCCGACGCCAGCCCACGCATGTTGCAAGCCTTGCGCGAGCGCGTGGATGCGCTGGGACCACAACCATCGGCGCGTCTGCGCACCTTGCACTGCGATCTGCGCACCTACACGCCCGAGCCACGGGGCTATGATCTGATCGTTTCCCATTTTTTTCTGGATTGCCTGAGCGACGCGGAGGCCAGCGCGTTGATTGAACGAATGCAGCCAGCGCTGGCACAGGATGTGATTTGGATTGTTTCGGAGTTTTCCATTCCACAACGCGGCTGGATGCGCCTGCCTGCACGCGTTGTAGTGGCCTGGCTCTATCGCGCCTTCGGATGGATGACGCAACTCGGCGTGCGCCAAATTCCTGACTATGCCGCAGCCATGCGCCGGTGCGGTTGGATGCTGGAGGCGCGGCAGCCACTGCTGGGCGGCCTGCTCACAGCGGAGGTCTGGCGTTTGCAGCGGTGCTGACCCTACAATGAACGCTAGCACTTATGAATCTGTATCTTCTCCGCCATGCCAGCGCGGGCAAGCGCCTGCTGAATTCACAACTCGACCTGAAGCGCCCGCTGGACAAGGAAGGCAAGGCGCACTGCCTGCTGCTGGGCGGTGTATTGAACACGTTGAAGGTGCAGGTGGACTGCGTTGTTTCCAGCCCGCTGAAACGCGCGTTGCAAACCGCATCGCTGGTGGGCACAGAAATTGGCTATGAGCAGCAGATCGCGATCCGGCCCGCACTGTTGCCCTCTGGCAGCGCCAAGGATTTTCTCAAGCTGGTGGAAGAGTTCTCTTCACTGGAAAATGTTTTATTCGTTGGCCACAATCCCAGCCTGACGCAGAACCTGCGCGCGCTGCTCTGCTCTTCAGCGCAGGTGGATCCAATTCGCCTGCGCAAAGGCGCCATCGCCAAGCTGGATATGAGCCGACGCTCCGGGCGTCTGCAATGGCTCTTTGACCCCAAGCTGGTGCGAATGATTCAGGCCAGCTCCACAGCCAGCTCGCGCCCGAAGACCTCGCGGAAGTAAGCCGCTTCTTTTCGCAACGACCAGAATTCCAGTTCCGCTCCGGTGCGACCCGGCGTGATGCGCACGCGCACCTGTTTGGGCTGGACGCGAATGCGAAAACTTTGCACATCACTGGCGCGATCCTGATGCAGAGCCGTGGCCAGCCGCAGCAAAACCACCGCACGTTGCACATGGAGATGCTCCTGCACGGGAACAGCGCGCAGCTCGCGGTCATTGGGATTGGGCCGGGACTTGCCGAGATAGCGGGCGATGGCTGCGGTGATGGCGCGCTGCTCCGGCGTAAAGCCGTAGAGTTCCGAGTTGGCGATGATGTATTGCGTGTGCCGGTGGTGACCTTGGTAGTTCATAAATTTTCCGGTCTCGTACATCATCGCCGCCGCCTCCAGCCAAGTGCGATAGGCCTTGGGCAGTGCGTGAACACGCTGCAAATCGTCAAAGAACTGCGCAGCGGTGGCGCGCACCGGCTCGGCGCGTTTGGCGTCGACGCCGTAGTGCTTGCAAAGCTCCAACACGCTGGCCCAACGCTCCTGCTCAAAACGCTGGTGGGCCGTGGTACGCTCCTCGCTTTCGGCCAGCATCAACGCAAGCATGCCATCACGCAGACCCATGGGGGAGTAACGGAAGCCGGGCAGATGCAGCCGCTCCAACAACGCAGCGTAGACCTGCGCACCAGCGATGATGATCTCGGACCGGCGCGGGCCAATACCCGGCACGCTGGCCCGTTGCAGATCGGCCATGCGCGTCAGCTTGTCCGCCAAGGTGCGCACGCCGCTGGCCGGGGCCATGCTGGTTGAAGCGATTTTCTTTTTTGCGCTGAGAGCAGCGGACAGCGCAGCGGCCGTGCCTGAAGTTGCATATACCGTACGCAGGCCGTGGCTACCTAGTTTGCGCTCACCACGGCGCAGTTCGCGCTGAATGAATTGCTGCATGCGCGCCACTTCCTCGGGCAGCGGAGGATCGTGCCGCAGAAATTCCCGCGTCAAACGCACAGCGCCCAGCGGCAAGCTGACCATCTCATGGATGTGGCCGTGGTCGGAGTGCGTGATCTCGCAGCTTCCGCCGCCGAGGTCGACCAGCAGACATTTGCCGCGCGCGCCGGTTTCATTGGCGGTGACGCCAAGCTGAATCAGACGACCTTCTTCCAAGCCAGAAATGATTTCCACCTTCCATCCGGTTGCAGAGCGTACCCAGGAGACAAAAGCGCCTTGGTTGCGCGCGTCGCGCATCGCGCTGGTGGCTACCACGCGGATGCGATCCACGGCGTGTGCCTGCACAGCTTTATGGAAACGCCTCAGTGCGCGGATGGTGTTGGCCATCGCCTCGGGCGAAACGATGCCGGTTTCAAAAACACTTTCGCCCAGGCGCGTTACTTCGCGGTCTTCATGCAGTGTGCGCAGCTTATGCTTGTGGACTCCGGCGATCTTGAGCCGACAGGAATTCGAGCCAATGTCGATTGCAGCGTAGGTGGTCATTCTTTTCCCGCTACCATGCTACCCCGTGCAGACTGGCATCGCATACGGGCCGCTGGCTGGCGTTGCGAATTTTTTCGTTGCGAACGGCGATCCCATCGGCTGCTATGCTGGAATCACTTGAATTTTTCTATGTCGCCAACATCCAATGCTTCCTCTGCCGCACCGGCTTCTGCCAAGTTTCCCCTTTCGCGCACAGCGGAGTGGACCGTACTCGGCCTGATTTTTTTGGCTGTCTATTTTGCCGCGCTCTTTTCGCCACCGTTGCTCGATGATGCCGACGCCACGCACGCGCAAGCGGCGCAACACATGACGATCAGCGGGGATCTGGTCACGCTGAAAGTGGATGGCATCCGCTATTTGGAAAAGCCTCCGCTGCCGTATTGGCTGGCGGCGGCGGATTACCGCATCTTCGGCTTCAATGTATTCGCCACGCACTTGCCGCAGACGCTGGCCGTGTTGGGCTGCGCCATGCTGGCATTTTTTTGGACGCGCCGCGCATCCGGTGAACGTGCCGCCTTTTACGCGGCGCTGGCGTTTTTAACTTCCATCGGAGTCTTTCTCTTTACGCGCTGGTTTATACCTGAGTCGATTCTGACGCTGCTGATCGCTCTGGCGCTGTATTGGTTTTTAACTGGACTGGAAGACCGAAAGCCACATCGCTTTTATGCAGCCGCGGCCATGTTGGCGCTGGCCATGCTGGCCAAGGGATT
>DAHWKP010000170.1:0-3739 GCA_027343585.1 Acidobacteriaceae bacterium | reverse complement strand
TATACAAACTCTGAAGTGATTTACAACCGCAGACTCACTGGTATTACACCCGCGCCGTCGGGCAGTTTTGATTTCCTGCGCACGGCGGGCATCCTGCAGCAATAAAGCATTGGGTGTGTGAGTTTACGAAACCTTCGCCATCGACGTAGCGATGCAGGGCTGGAAAACAACATCAAAATTTCTGTGAGATTTCGGAAACGGACTCTGAGGATGGAATATTGTTTTCTGTGTTTGCTTGCAGTTTGTGGATGATTTGGCTCCTCAGGTAGGACTCGAACCTACAACCCTTCGGTTAACAGCCGAATGCTCTGCCATTGAGCTACTGAGGAGTGTTTGTGTGGCCTGTACGCTGCTGTTCGTACAGTATCAAACGCTGCAAAAAACGTCAAAGCGCATCTCCTTCCAGGGCCGATTGGCTTCCGGGGCTGTTGGGCCTGCGGAATCGTTCTGTCGGCGTGTGCAGATCGGCATCCCTGGGGCAGGGAAGTTTTCTAGGGCGGCGGTGGGTTGATTTGTCGAGACGGCAGGGAAATCCGGCTTCGTCTTCGATTGGAAACAGCTTGGCACCAACAACAGGAATGGAGACATTTCCCAACCGCCACGGACAATTTGGAACAAGCGGAATGCACGCTCGCGCATTTTGCGCGATACTACTTGTAGTGGACGCTCATGCGCGTCGCACCGGAGGACACGCCATCATGATTAAGCTGGATCTTGTACACAATGTGACGGAGAAAACCGGAGTGCCACGCGTAAAGGCCGAGGCGGCTGTGGACACTATCTTTGATCGCATGAAGCGGGCCATGGCCGCAGGCGACCGCATCGAACTGCGCGGCTTTGGTGTCTTTAGCGTGCGCCCACGCAAGACCGGCATAGGCCGCAATCCTCGCACTGGGGCTGAGGTGGCCATTCAACCGGGCCGCGCTGTGCGCTTCAAACCCGGCAAAGAACTGCATCTGGTCGACTAACGCACTGCTTGCAGTGCCAGAACCTCCCTTCCCGGCATAGAATAGGTGCGTGTCAGCAATCCTTCCAGCCGGAATGCGCCCACCGCAGCGCGGAAACTACCGCAGCGCTGTGCGGCCCGATAGCTGCATTCTTGGTGCGGAGGCCTGCGCATGAGGCGTCTGCTTCGGCTGATCCGCTACACCCGCCCGTACACGCTGCAAATTCTCTTCTCTGTTGTGCTGATGGCCATGGTCGGCCTGCTGGATGCTTTCCGCGTTCTGCTCGTCAAGCCCATCTTTGACAAGGTGCTCAACCCAGCCGACCTGACGCGCAACGTGCAGCTCATCCACTGGCGCGTGCATGGAGTGGAACTGCATCTGGACCTGGCGCAGATTGTTCCTCGGCATTTTCACAATGCCTGGACCATGGTCGCATTCGCGCTGGTGGCTTCCACGCTGCTCAAAAGCCTGTGCGATTATCTGGGCACGTACCTGACCAACTACGCAGGCTATGGTCTCATCACTGACCTGCGCAATGAACTGTACGAGCACATTCTGCGCCGCTCCGTCTCCTTTTTTCAGAAGCACACGACGGGAACGATTCTCTCCACGCTCATCAACGACGTGGAGCAGGTGCAGTTCGCCATGTCCTCGGTGATGTCCGACTTTTTGCAGCAATTCTTTACGCTGCTGTTTTTAATTGGCGTGGTCGTGCTGTACGGTGGCAAGCTGGCTTGGGTGCTGTTGCTGTTTGTGCCCGTGGTTATTTCGTCTGCGCGGCGCATTGGGCGGCGTGTGCGCGTCACCACGCGCACCGGCCAAGACAAGCTGGCCGAGATTCAAAACATTTTGCACGAAACGATCACCGGCAATCCGATCGTGAAGGCCTTCAACATGGAAGCCTGGGAGCTGCGGCGCTTTCGGGATGCGGCGCGGCGGCTCTTCCGCGCCAATCTGCGCTCGGTGCGCGCGCAGGCCATCAGCTCACCGCTGATGGATTTGCTGGGCGTCATCGCCATTGCCTTGCTGCTGCTGATTGGCCGCGACCGCATCAACCACGGGCTGCTGACCGAGGGCAGCTTCATCGCCTTCCTGATCGCGGTCTTCAAGCTCTACGACCCGGTGCGAAAGTTCGCGCTCTACTACAACAATTTTCAGCAGGCCCTGGGCGCTTCGTCAGAAATTTTCACGTTCATGGACGATCAGGATGAGGTGCAGGAGAAGCCGCGCGCGGTGCAGATCAAAGCCTTTCAAGAGGGCATCGTCTTCGAGCAGGTCGGCTTCAGCTATGACACGGAAGAGGGTCGCACGCCGGTGCTGCAAGGCGTCGACCTGACCGTGAGACGCGGCGAAGTGGCGGCCTTTGTCGGCCCCAGCGGCGCGGGCAAAACCACGCTGGTCAATTTGATTCCGCGCTTCTTTGACGTGACAGGCGGGCGCATCACGCTCGATGGCCACGACCTGCGCGACCTAAGCCTGGAAAGCCTGCGGCGGCAGATCGCCAAGGTGACGCAGGAGACGATTCTTTTTAACGACACGGTGCGCAACAACATCGCCTACGGCCAGCCGGATGTGCCGCGCGCGCGCATTGTGGAGGCGGCCAAGGCTGCACTGGCGCATGGCTTTATTGAAAAGTTGCCGGATGGCTACGACACCATCATCGGCGAAAAAGGCTTTCGGCTCTCTGGCGGCGAGCGCCAGCGCATCGCCATTGCGCGCGCCCTGCTGAAGAACGCGCCGATTTTGATTCTCGACGAGGCCACCTCCGCGCTGGACGCAGAAAGCGAAGCGCTGGTGCAGCGCGCGCTGGCCAATCTGATGCAAGACCGCACCGTCTTCGTCATCGCGCACCGTCTCTCCACCGTGCGGCGCGCCACGCGCATCTATGTGCTGGAGGATGGGCAGATCGCCGACAGTGGCACGCATGAGGAACTGGTGCGCCGATCGGGCACCTATCAGCGACTGTATCAATTGCAATTTGCCGATGCCCCCGAAGCGATGCTGCCAGCCAATACAAGCTTATGACCCACGCACACAACTCCACGGCCACACCGGCAGGCAAGGGAAGCGCAGCAGCCGAGCCGCACACACCTGCAACCGTCCGCTCCATGACGGGCTTTGCGCGCACGACGGGCACAACGGAAAACGGCGCGGCCTTCACGCTGAGCCTGAAGAGCGTCAACCACCGCTTTCTGGATGTGCAGTTTCATTTGCCCTCAGGCCTGGATGCGCTGGAGATGCAGTGGCGCGCGCTGCTGAAACAGAAAATGCTGCGCGGTCATGTGGATGTGCGCCTGACGCTGCACGCAGCCAATGGCGCAGAGGAGTTCGGCGCGCCGCGCGTCAATCCGGCGGCGATTCGCGCGTATCTGGATGCCTTTGCCGCCGCCGCGCACACGCATGGCTTGCCCGCCACGCCGGACTTGAATGCCGCGCTGCAAATGCCCGGTGTCTGGAGCAGCGGCTCCGATACCGAGGCGAACGAGGCGGGTCGCGTGGCGCTGGAGGCCGCGGCCGCTGCGGCCATGCCTGCGCTGCTGGATGCGCTGAACGCCATGCGCGCGCAAGAAGGCGCAGCGCTGGTGGCGATTTTGGAAGCGACGATGCAGTCGCTCGACGCGCTGGTGGCGGAGGTTTGCGCGTTGCGGGCGGAGATGGTGCAGTCGCATCGGCAGCGGCTGGAGCAGCGCATGGCCGAACTGCTTGCAAGGCCGCTCGACCACGACCGCATCGTGCAGGAGGCCGCATTGCTGGCCGACCGCAGCGATGTGGCCGAGGAGATGGATCGCCTG
>DAHWKP010000113.1:0-5133 GCA_027343585.1 Acidobacteriaceae bacterium | reverse complement strand
TGAAGAATATGTCACCGCAACCAAGACGCGCGACGCTGACCACGCTCTGTGGCAGCAGCAATTGGCCCTGCTGGCGCAGGCCCGTGCGCAATTGCAAAATGCGCAGGCCACGCTGAACCAGCAGCAGGCAGACCTGAAGGCGAATCAGGCTGCACGCGACCAGCAGGCGGTCTTGCTGGCCCAGTTGACGGTGCGCGCGCCGCGCGATGGAACCGTATTGCAGATCAACAATTATCCCGGCGAGTACATTTCCTCCGCGCCGACAACGGCGGCAATCCTTTTCGGGGCCACCAGCACCTTGCAGGTGCGCGCGGATGTGGACGAGATCAACGCCTCACACGTTCGCCCCGGCGCTGCGGCCGTGGCGCATTTGAAGGGCGATGCGGAACGTTCCTTTCCGCTGAAGTTTGTGCGCATTGATCCCTACATGATCCCGAAGCAAAGCCTGACCGGCAGCAACAGCGAGCGCGTGGATGTGCGCGTGCTGGAGGTCATCTACAGCTTTGATCCGCCGCCGTTTCCCGTCTACGCCGGCCAGCAGGTGGATGTCTTCATCGACGGCGATCGGAAATCTTCGATTCCCAATTGAGCCTTGTGGCTCCCTTCGTTTTTTTGCGCATGGGTCGGTGTGATCGTGGTCACGGATCCCTATTGGGGCAGCAGATAGATTGGGCATGCAGTATAGTGTGGTCACTGGCGGTGCCATCGTCAAAAGGATGGTGCCGCATTGACACCCCACGCACGACCCACGGAAGCCAACTGATTTGCTGAGGTGCTCCCATGTCTTCTGAACGCCGCTCTCCCGCCACAATGCCGCACGCCACAACTCCGGCCAACTCCGCCGCTCCGCTCTCTGCAGCGGAACTGCGCGCGATGCACGCCTATTGGAGCGCCTGTAACTACCTGAGCGCGAGCATGCTCTATCTGCGCGCCAATCCGCTGCTGCGCGCTCCGCTGAATCCGGAACACATCAAGCAGCGGCTGCTTGGCCATTGGGGATCCGATCCTGGCCAAAGTTTTTTGTGGGTACATCTCAACCGGCTCATCAAAAAATATGATCTCAACGTGATCTACGTCTCCGGCCCCGGCCACGGCGCGCCCGCCACGCTGGCCAACGCGTATTTAGAGGGAACCTACTCCGAGGTCTATCCCGACATCAGTCAGGATGAAGCAGGCCTGCAAAAATTCTTTCAGCAATTTTCCTTTCCCGGCGGCATCGGTAGCCATTGCACGCCCGAGACGCCCGGCTCCATTCATGAAGGCGGCGAACTCGGTTACAGCTTGGTGCATGCCTTCGGCGCGGTCTTTGACCACCCTGACCTCATCGCCGCCGTCGCCGTCGGCGATGGCGAGGCTGAGACCGGACCGCTGGCCACATCCTGGCACTCCAACAAATTTCTCAACCCCATCCGCGACGGAGCCGTGCTGCCCGTGCTGCATCTGAACGGATACAAGATTGCCAATCCCACGCTGCTGGCGCGCATCTCCGCAGAGGAGCTGGAGCAGCTCTTGCGCGGCTACGGTTGGACGCCACACTTTGTCGAAGGCGATGACCCCGCCGTGATGCACCAGAAAATGGCCGCCACGCTGGAGCAGTGCATCGTGGACATTCGCACCTTGCAGCACACCGCGCGCAGCACCGGAAAAGCGCAGCGCCCGCGCTGGCCCATGATCGTCTTGCGCACGCCCAAAGGCTGGACTGGGCCGAAAGAGGTCGATGGCCACAAGGTCGAAGGCTTCTGGCGCGCGCATCAGGTTCCCATCGTCGACCCGGCCACCAACCCGGCGCACCTGCGGCAACTGGAAGCCTGGCTGCGCAGCTACAAGCCCGAGGAACTCTTCGATGCCAAAGGTACGCTGATTCCAGAGTTGCAATCCTTGCCGCCCACGGGCACGCACCGCATCAGCGCCAGCCCCTACGCCAACGGCGGCCTGCTGCGCAAACCACTGCGCCTGCCCGACTTCCGCGACTACTGCGTCCCGGTCGCCCAGCCTGGCACCACGGAGGTTGGTCCCACCGAGGTGCTCGCGCATTTCTTGGCCGAAACGATGCGCAAAAATCCTGACAACTTCCGCATCTTCGGCCCGGATGAAACCGCATCCAACCGCTTGCAAGCCATCTATGCGGCCAGCAAAAAAACCTGGCTCGGCGACTACAAACCCGAAGACGCCGACGGCGGCGAGCTGGCCACGGATGGCCGCGTCATGGAGATGCTGAGCGAAACCACGCTGGAAGGCTGGCTGGAGGGCTATCTGCTCACGGGCCGTCATGGCCTGCTTTCCACCTATGAATCCTTTGCCCACGTCATTGACTCCATGATGAACCAGCACGCCAAGTGGCTGGAAAAATGCAAAACGGAAGTCAAATGGCGCGCGCCCATCGCCTCGCTCAACATCCTCATCACCTCGCTCGTCTGGCGGCAAGACCACAACGGCTTCACGCATCAAGACCCAGGCTTTCTCGATGTGGTCACCAATAAAAGCGCTGCCGTCACGCGCATCTATCTGCCGCCCGACGCCAACTGCCTGCTCAGCGTGGCCGACCACTGCCTGCGCAGCACCGACTACATTAACGTCATCGTGGCCGACAAGCAGCCGCATCTGCAATATCTGGACGCGGAGTCTGCCGTGCTGCATTGCACCAAAGGCATCGGCATCTGGGATTGGGCCAGCAGCGACGCGGGCCAGGAGCCGGATGTGGTCATGGCCTGCGCCGGAGACATCGCCACCATGGAGTCGCTGGCGGCCACGGCCCTGCTGCGCCAGAGAATCCCTGACCTGAAGATTCGCTTCGTCAACGTGGTCGATCTCTTCCGCCTGCAACCGGACACGGAGCATCCGCACGGCCTCAGCGATCGTGAGTTTGACTCGCTCTTCACCTCGGACAAGCCCATCATCTTCAACTTCCACGGTTATCCGTGGCTCATCCACAAGCTCACCTATCGCCGCACCAACCACGCCGACCTGCACGTGCGCGGCTACAAGGAAAAGGGCAGCATCAACACGCCGCTGGAGCTGGCCATTCTCAACCAGACGGATCGCTTCAACTTGGCCATGGATGTGCTCAATCGCGTCCCGCGCCTGCACTCCGCTGGCGCTTACCTGCGGGAGTGGCTCAAGGATCAGATCACTGACGCCCTGCTCTACGCCCACGCCAACGGCATTGACCGGGAGGAGATTCGTGACTGGAAGTGGCCACTCTAACGCCGGGGCCGCAACCCTGCCTGTGCTGGTCTTGAACGGCGGCTCATCGTCGATCAAGTTCTCGCTCTATGATGTTGCCGGTTCGCTCACACTGCTCTACGAAGGCGAAGCCAGCGGCATCCACACGCCGGCCGCGCGCATGGATTTCTTCGCCGTGCGCAACGGCGCGCGCACTCCGCACGCCTCCGCGCAGGCCTTGCATCCACCGCAATCGTTTTCCGACGCCGTGCAGCAGATCGCCGCGCTGCTGCGTCAGCCGGAGATGCCGCAGCCTGTAGCGATTGGCCATCGCGTCGTCCACGGCGGCCCCAACTTGGTCACGCATCAGCAGGTCACGCCGCAGGTGCTTGCGGAAATCGAGCAGGCCGTCACGCTCGCACCGCTGCATCAGCCCATTGCGCTGGAGATTTTGCATCTGGCTCTGCGCATCTTTGCCGATGTGCCCCACTTCGTCTGCTTCGACACGGCCTTTCACCAGACCATGCCGCCAGCCTCTTATACCTATCCCGTTCCAGCCGAGCTGCGCGCGCGCGGCATCCGCCGCTACGGCTTCCACGGCATCTCGTTTGAGTCCATCGTGCAACAATTTCACGATGCCCGCGTGCCGCTCGTTGCTGGCTCCGCCGCCTTGCCCCAGCGCATGGTTGTTGCGCATTTAGGCAGCGGCGTCAGCATCACTGCGCTGCGCAATGGCCAGTCCATCGATACCACCATGGGCCTCACTCCCTGCGGCGGCATGTTGATGGGCACCCGTCCCGGCGATCTGGACCCCGGCCTTGTCTTCTATCTGTTGCGCCAACAAACGGGCAGCGCTGCCGAGGCCGTCAACGCCGTCGAGCGCGCACTCAACAAAACCTCCGGCCTGCTCGCGCTCTCTGGCCTCTCGAATGACATGCGTCTGTTGCGCGCCGCCGCAGAGCAGGGAAACGCGCAGGCCGCTCTGGCCATCGAAGTCTTTGTAGAGCGCGCGCAGAAGACCATTGGCGGCTACATCGCTCTGCTCGGCGGTCTGGATGCGCTGGTCTTCACCGCAGGCATCGGCGAGCATGACGCGCGCACTCGCGCTGCCATCTGCCGCACGCTGGGCTGCATGGGCATCCAGTTGGATGAGGCGAGCAACGCCGCCGCTGCGCCCAAGGCGCGCTGCATCAGTGCGGCTGGCTCCAGCGTGGCCGTCTATGTTTTGCCAGCGGAAGAGGACCGCACCATCGCTGCGCACATCGCCGCCAGCCTGCGCAGTGGCCATGTTGCTGCTGCATCCGCGCTGCAGCAGGCCCAGCCAACCTGCTAGGCTGGGGGCATGGCTCCGCTCTCTCATTTTGATGATGCAGGCCGCGCGCGCATGGTGGATGTCAGCGGCAAACCGGCCACGCGCCGTGAGGCCACAGCTTCGGCCTTCGTCTCACTCAGCGCCGAGGTGCTCGCCGCACTGCCCAACAATCCCAAAGGCAATCCGTTGGAGATTGCACGCATCGCGGGCATCCAAGCCGCCAAACGCACCAGTGATCTAATCCCGCTCTGCCACCCGCTGCCGCTCAGCTTTGTTGACGTCACGGCGCAACTCCAGCCCGGCGGAGTCGAATTGCGCTCCACCGCCGCCACCACCGCGGGTACCGGCGTGGAGATGGAAGCGCTCACCGCCGTCACCATCGCAGCGCTTACCATTTACGACATGTGCAAGGCCCTCGACAAAGGCATCCTGATCCGGGATGTGCAGTTGGAGAGCAAGTCCGGCGGCAAAAGCGGCGACTATCAGCGCGGCTGAATCAACCCTCTGCGCGCATGTTGGGAAGCATGGACGACCATGAGCGAACTGTCATTCTGAGCGACCATCGGAAGCGAAGAATCCAGAGAATTCAGGCGGATTCGATCCAGCTCTCATTCTCTGGATTCTTCACTGCGTCCGCATTCGCGGACTCCGCTCAGAAT
>DAHWKP010000086.1:0-16519 GCA_027343585.1 Acidobacteriaceae bacterium | reverse complement strand
CCCATCTGCAACTCTTGAATCTTTTCTGTGCTGTGGACCTCGCAGAGCAACCCGTGCTTCTTGCACATCTCCTTTGCTCGACGCCCCATTTCGGTTGGCGTCAGCTTATTGCCCGGCTCGTTCACCAGAGAGCGCGTCAGCGTTTGCGCCTCGCCCGTCACACGCCCCAGCCGCAGACTCTGTTGCGCTGCGTCCTGCTCGGCCTGCGCCGTATCTGCCGCACCCACCAGCGCCAGCAGCTCCACCGTTTGGTCTTTGCGTTCGGAGCGATACGTATCCGGGTCAAAGTCGCCCGCGATCGCACCCTCCACCGCCGCGCGCACGCAGGCGGCCAGCGGCAACCCGCCTTGTGGAAGCGTCCCCGGCTTCGCATCGGGCAGCAGGAGCGTCACCTCGCGCAGACTGCGCGGCTTGGCCATGCGCACCGCTGCCCCGGCAGCCTTGCGCACGTTGGCCACGCTAACCTTGTCCATCTTGCCCAGGCCCAAAATCAGCAGCCGGTAGGCCTGCAAGCCTTGCGGCGCATGCACCAGCAGCGATTCAAACAGCTCGGCCTTGAACTCCCCCGTGCTCAATACATTCTTGGCCGCGCGCAGCACGGCTTCGTCGCGAGTCAACAACACCGGCTTTGCGGGAGCATCTTTTTCCTTGGACTGCGCAGCATTGACAGCCAACACCACCATCCAATCGGCAGCCACGGACCCGGCAGCAGTAAAGTTCAACTTGGTACGCATCTGGAATCTATTTCCTTCCCTTTGGGTTGCATGCAATTTTTGTGTTCGGATGAAGCGGGTTCGCTCTAGCTGCGCCGTTTGCTAGCCGCGACCGCAGCTTGCGCCTCACGGTCGGCCTCGCGCTTGCGCTCGGTCTCGCGCTTGTCCCAGGTCTGCTTGCCTTTGGCCACGGCCAGTTCGCACTTCACGCGCCCGTTGCGAAAGTACAGCCGTGTCGGAATCAGCGTCAGTCCCTTCACCTGGATCTTGCCGAAGAGCTTGCGTAGCTCCTCGCTGTGCAGAAGCAGCTTGCGCGTGCGTGTGGCCTCATGACTGGCATATCCGCTGTGGGAGTAGGCGCCAATATGCGCATTCAGCAGATACGCTTCGCCCGCTTTGACAATACCGTAAGCGTCCTTCAAATTGGCCTTGCCCTCGCGAATGGACTTCACTTCGGTGCCGCGCAGCACCAACCCCGCCTCCATCTTGTCCAGAAAAAAGTAATTGTGCAAGGCCGACCGGTTCACCGCAGCATCGCGCTCGCCGGAGGCAACCGGATCGCGGGGCTTCGGCTTCTTTGTCGGGGCGGAAGTGGTGGGGACTGCAGTGCGCGCCATGCTCAAAGACCTGAAAATGTATGCTAGCACGCAGGGTTGCCCTCGCTGAGTCATCCAGCAGGAAACCGGGGAAACCAGGCCCGCGAGTGCTATACTCAACCAGAAATTGCGCTTGGGAGCGACGGCCCATCGCGGCTGCCTCCGCTGGATGCCATTTTCGCTTTCATAGGCGCATTCACAACGCGGCCATCCTGCGCACGCAGGATCAACCCGAGACCGCCATCCGAGGTGAACCGGTGCAGTACCGCTTCCGTTCTTTGCAGCAGCCCAGCTTCCTAGCCCGACGCTGCCGCTTGGTTCTTCTTTTCTGCGCTGCGTTCTTGCTGGTGCAGCCGCTCTACGCCGCCTCCGCGCGCCATTACTTCAAACAAGGCCGCCTCGCCGAGGCCAAAGACGACTACATCGCCGCCTACGAGGCCTACGAGCACGCCTATAAACTCAAGCCCACGGAAATGCGCTACAAAGAAGCCGCTGCGCGCCTGCGGACGTCGGCTGCGGGCACGTATGTCGAACAAGGCCGCAAGCTGCTCGATCAAGGCCAAGCCAACTCAGCGCTGACCGATTTTTTGCGTGCGTTGGATGTCGATCCCGGCGATGAGGCGGCGCAGCAGGAGATTCAAAAAACCCGCGCCATCTTGAACGGAACCGCACCCCAGGGCAGTGGCAACACCGAATTACTGCAGCAGGAAGAACACGCAGCAGACGTAAGCCTGGGATCTCCAGTCAATTTGAAGCCCTTGTCTAACGATCCCATCACGCTGCACATGGTCGCCGACACCAAGACCATCTACCAGACCATCGGCAAGCTGGCTGGCATCAACATCCTCTTCGATCCCGATTACACATCCAAACGCGTCCCCATCGACTTAAATCGGGTTACGCTGTATGACGCGCTCCGCAGCATCAGCTTCATCTCTCAGACCTTTTGGCGGCCCGTCACCAGCGACACCATTTTTGTTGCGCAAGATACACGCCAGAAGCGCACAGAAATGGAGCAGCAGGCGGTGCAGACGTTCTACCTCAGCAATATCGCCGCGGCCAATGACCTGAACGAAATTTTGAATGCAGTGCGCAATTTGATGGACACAACCGTAAAGATGCAGGCGGTTCCCAGTCAAGATGCGATCGTCATGCGCGGCACTCCGGACCAACTTCTACTAGCGCAGAACATTATTGAAGACCTCGACAAGGCCAAGCCCGAGGTGCTCATTGATGTGGCCGTCATGGAAGTCAGCCGTGACCTGCTGCGCAATATCGGCATTCAGCTTCCCGGCTCCATTGGCGTCACCTTGCAGCCATCCTCTGCCGTGCTGAATGCGACCACGAACAACAACTCCACCGCTGTCAATCCGGTTACGGGCACCACGGGAACAACGGGCCAGAGCCTGACGCTCAATGATTTTTCCAACATGAACGCCACCAACTTTGCCATCTCGCTGGGCCAGGCTACGGCCAACCTGTTGCTCACGGACACCTCCACGCGCATTCTGCAAAATCCTGAGGTGCGTGCTGTCGATGGGCAAAAAGCGGACTTGAAAATTGGCTCCAGAATCCCCGTCGCCACCGGATCGTTCTCCTCCGGCATCGGGGGTGTGGGCGGCATTGGTGCGGCAGGCATCAGCCCTCTGGTCAGCACGCAGTTTCAGTACATCGACGTCGGCGTCAACATGGAAATGCAGCCCACAATCCATTATGACCACGACATTACGCTGAAGATGAAGATTGAAATCTCCTCGGAGACCGGCAACGTCAACCTTGGCGGCATTGAGGAACCGATCATCGGCCAGCGTACCATTGAACAAACCATTCGAATGACGGAAGGCCAGCCCAGCCTGCTCGGCGGCATTCTCGAACACTCCGAGACCATCACCATCGGCGGCACGCCCGGCCTCGGCGAAATCCCGCTGATCAAATATCTCTTCAGCTCCCAGCAAAAAGAGACCGTCAATGACGAGATCGTCTTCCTGCTCGTCCCGCACATCGTGCGCGGCCCGCACCTGACCGAGCAGAATCTGCAAACCATCGATACAGGCACAGGCAGCAACGTGGAGTTGCGCCGCGTGGATGTTCCCACCGCGCTTACGGAGATCCAGCAACAGCAGGCCCAGCAGCAGACTGCGGCAGCCAGCACTGCGGCTCCCGTCGCTGCGGCGCAAGCCATTCAGCAGGCCGCAGCACAGTTCGCGCAGAACGCGCAAAGCGTTGGCACACCCGTCCCTGCCGGCACGACGCCATCGACACCGCCACAAACGCAGCCCGCAGCGGCCCAGCCCGCAGCCATGCCTGGCCTGCTGCAGCTTGCGGTCGCGCCAGCCAGCAGCACGCAAAAAGTGGGCAGCACCTTCCCGCTGTCCGTTACCGTGGGTAGCGCACAGGATCTGTACGAAGTCCCCATGGATGTCCACTATGATCCCAAACTGCTCACGCTCGTCAACGTAGATACGGGTTCTCTATTGGGCAAGGATGGACAAACCGTAGCGCTCGTGCATCGGGATGACGGCAATGGCGATGTCACCATCAGCGCTTCGCGTCCGCCGGGCGTCAAAGGCGTCAACGGCAGTGGATCCATCTGCACGCTCACATTTCAAGCCAAGGCCGCCGGGGATACAACCGTCGCAGTCGTCAAAGCTGCGGCACGCAACAGCGACCATCACATTTTGCCCGTGGTTGGGTCCTCGGCAACGGTACAGATTCGCTAACCGCTGGATGCAGAACTGAATTCCGGCTTAAAATGCTTCCAACGGCTGGCATGTCCGGTCGGAGTTTTATGCAGAAACAAGACCATCACCGCAAGGAGCACGGCCTCACCTTAGTGGAATTGATCGTCACCGCGGCGATACTCTCCATCCTTGCCTTGGTCGCCTATCCCATCACGCGCTTTCAGGTGCAACGCGAAAAAGAACACGAGTTGCGCCATGATCTTTGGGAGATGCGGGCTGCCATCGATCACTATAAGGACGCAGCCGACCGCGGTGCCATCATGACCAAGATCGACAGCTATGGATACCCGCCGGATCTCGACACGCTCGTCAAAGGCGTCGATATTCAAGGGAAGAAAGTAAAGTTTTTGCGCGCGATTCCTGTTGATCCCATGACGGGCAAGAATGAGTGGGCTTTGCGCTCCATGCAGGATGATACGGATGCCGACACCTGGGGCGGCCAAAATGTTTTTGACGTACATTCCGAATCCACAGGCACCGCTTTGGACGGAACCAAGTACGCCGATTGGTAGACATGCAGATCGCACGCACAATTCGCCGCACCCTGCGGTCCCACGCTGCCTCCGGCTTCACACTCGTGGAGTTGATGGTGGTCATGCTCATCATCGCCATCCTGCTCGCCGTCGCCGTGCCCAGCTACATCGCTGCCATTAAATCCGCGCGCGAGGCCGCACTGCGCGAAGACTTGCACACCATGCGCGACGCCATCGAACAGTACACGGAAGACAAGCAAACCGCGCCCCAATCGCTGGACGATGTGGTGCAGGCCGGCTACCTGCGCAGCATTCCGGTTGACCCCATCACGCGCAGCAACAGCACTTGGGTCACCGTCAACTCCGACGACCTGACCAGCATCGATGAAAGCCAGCCCGGCATCGTCGATGTCCATAGCGGCTCCGACCAAACCGGCAGCGACGGCACGCCCTACTCGGAGTGGTAGACGCACGCATAGGCGCTGCATGAATACTTGGCTGCCATCGGCACACTCTTCCACCTGCAATCCAACCGGCGCGCCACGCCCGGCCGCCGTATACGCCAACTATCGAGCACTGCATCGCCGGGCCGCAACACGCTCCGATGCCGCAGCGCAGTCCGAGCCGCGCAGTGCGCCGCTGGCACTCTGTTGCGGCATGAATGCCCATGGAGCCGAGGCCGCCATCGCTTCCGTGCTCTTTGGGGCATCGTTTCTCGGCATTGAGGACGACGCCCATTTGCAAAAATCTGCGCAAAAAAATCGCGCCTGCGATTTCCTCGTCAACTCCGTCGACGAAGCGCTGCGCATGCTGAAAATCGCAGTTCGAAAATCCCAGCCCATCGCGGTCGGCCTGCTCGCCAATCCTGCCGATGCGCTTGCACAATTGGCCGCACGCGGCGTACAACCGCAATTTCTTTTCGGTCCCGTCGATCCCGCTATTCCCACCAACGCGCAGCCTGCGCTTGCACTGTTTGAAAATCGCGGAGCGCAACGACTCGCGCCCGCAGAGTACCCCGCGCTTTCTGCTGAGGAAATACTACTGCACTGGGTCGCCGCCACACGCAGCGATCTGGCTCGGATTGACGCGCAGGTGCTTTCCCTGCTGCCCCCGGAGCAGGCACTCCCACGCCATTGGCTGCAACACGCGCCCGCATATTTTCTGCGACAGTCCGCACCCGAGCGCGTCTGTTCCCTGCCCCGAACTCAACTCGCAGCGCTTTGTGCCGCACTACAATCGCCCACGCTGCGTGCGCTACTCCACGGCCCCGTCACGCTGACCTGGACGGATGCCGACGCGCAACCGCACACGCTGTCCATCACTCCGTAGCGTCGTCGTTGTCCCAATTTAGAAATCTCCACGAGTCCCCAGAGACACGTTCGTACCGTGATTGGTTCCGAATCGGGCGCGCCCGTTGTTCTTTTTGCTTGCACAGCCCTGCCTTCTCTGTTTTGCAAAAACGCAGCGCCGATAAGCGCACTGTCTGGAGAATTTCATGCTGCGCTCAATCAAAATCGATATGGTCTGCATCGCACTGCTGGCGCTCGTAGCCACCGCAAACCGCTGTGTTGCGCAATTGGATCCCGATCCTCCCGATGGCAAGCGCGTTGCGCCCGTCACCATTGCCAAGGCAGAATCCCCCACCCCCAATGATCCCTCCGTCTTCGCCTCCGCTGCGCATCCAGCCGCCGCAGAAGGCAGCCCTGCCGACCCACTGGAGGAAAACATTTCCGGGCTGCCCTATGACATCGGCGAAGAATGCGCCTTGCGCGCCAAACTTCCTCCGCCGCCCATGTCCGCCTTTTCCAGCTTTGCCATGGGCGTCTACGTCAGCACGCTCGGCCCCGGCGTGGAGGCGGCAGTTCCGCTCAGCACTCGATTCAATTTGCGGGCGGGCTTCAACCTATTCAGCTACAGCACCAACCTAACGCAAAATGGCATCACCTATGGCGCGGACTTGACGATGCGTTCCGCACAACTGAGTTTGGACTGGTTCCCGCATGGAAGAAAATTCCATATCAGCCCCGGCCTTTTGTTTTATAACGGCAATCACATTGCGGCCAACTTAACCATCCCGACCAACACAAGCTTCTCTCTCAACAACGTAACGTACTTCAGCGATCCTGCGAATCCCCTCACCGGCACTGCCAAAATCAGCTTTCCTGTTTCCGCGCCACAGCTCACCGTCGGCTACGGCAACCTGTTGCCACGCTGGAAGAAGATGCGTTTTAGTTTTCCAATGGAGGTGGGCGCTGCGTACTTTGGCGATGGAACGGCGTTGCTGCAATTCTTCGGCTCGGCCTGCACCGCGCTTGGCGGAATCAATTGCATGCCCGTCAACTCCTTTCCACGCTTCCAAGCCGACCTGGCGGCGGAACAAACCCTCGTCAATAATGATCTGCACTATGCGCGCTTCTTCCCCATTCTGCGCTTTGGCATGAGCTACAAGTTTTAAGATTGGGCTTGGACAACCGAGGGCGACAGCGCGACTGCGCCTGCCCACGGTCGTGCTCTCTATCAATGGGAGGGGGAGGGGGAAGGCCCGCAAGCCCCGAAACACTACGGTGCAATTTGCAGGCCCGATGCCGACGGAATCGCGCAACAGCGCGCTCCACTCGTCCACCGGGTTCATGGCTGGGCGTATTTGCCTTCCCTACACGCGCGGAGCTGCTATGCGGACTTGCTCCAGGACGCAAGGGGATGGGGGTGACTTTCTGGTGTGGCGGGCAGCGACTGCTTCCGCTTCTGCTTGGGCATCATCTGCACCTGATGCTTGGAATCCACTTTCAGCATCCAATGCTCCGCGCAATCCCCGCAAAGCCAGAAATGCTCCCGGCTCGGGGCTGCGGCGGGGGTGGCAGATTTACCAGTTGCAAAGAGATATACAATGCCATCCCGCAAATACCGCAAGGACTTGCGGCAGGATGGATTCGCACAGGCATTGACCATCGATTGACTCCTCATGCAAAGACCGGCGATCTGGCCGGTTGCAATTTTTCGTGCCTGGGGCTTCCCAGCACACACGGCGTCCTGCTTGTTGGATGCACACAACACGCAAAGGTGAGCACGCCTGCAAAAAACTGCACAAGCTGCCAACCCAAGCGGTACAGAAGACGACGCAGGCCCCAATCCCAAGCGATCTGCGATGGTCTACACACACTTTCGGCAAAAGATGCCGTGGCTTTAGGCGGAAATTCGTAAAAAAATCGTGCAGGGTCAACAAGTTGAGGCGAGAGCAGGCTGTACGCAGAGGTGGTACAGCCTGTGGGGACGCAGGGATTCCGTCCTATTTAGTGGCGGCTGGCCGGGGGAACGATGCCGTTCATGCGCAGATATTCCACCAACTGGCCGTAATGATCATAGCCATGCGCGATGGCTGCGGCTGCGGTACCAACGCGCGTATGCAGCGATCGTCCGCTGCCCATGGCGACAAAGGCATTTTCGACGGTGATGGTGGCAATCACCCGGTGCCCGTAGGCGATGGAGTCTTGCAGCACTTGCAGCACTTGGGCCTTGGTCTTCAGGCTGGCCGCGTTGGGAATCTGGGGCGGGGCCAGGGTGCTGATGCTGCCAAAATAATGGTCATTGGCCTGCGCAACGTGGACCACCTGCTGGGCAAAGGTGCGCACCCCTTGGAACTGCCCTTGGCTCGGGGCAAAGTCGAATTTATCCGCAGGCATCGCCTGCACGAGCGGAATCATCTCATTGGCGAAACGCGTAAGCATGCCATCCAGTACCACCGCCGGGCCGACCGGAGTTGCGCTGCTGGAAGCGGGAGCTGCGGAAGCAGCCCAAAGCGGCAGGGCGGGCGCACTGCAAAGGATCGAGAGCATGAGTAAGGGAATCAGGCGGGAAAGCCGGGACATAGAAGATTTCTCCATAAATCAGGATGGAAGATGCTGGAGCGATGGAAGCGCACACGCTTTCCAGCCACAGGTTCGGAGCAGCATTGCTGCTTCGAACAGAAGTCTAGCAGAAAGACCCAGCAGGGAAACCACCTTGCAATGGAGGGGCTTCGCCATTCTCTTGGCTGCGACCGCTATACTGGGCAGGAGATGACAGAAAAAATTTTAGGAATTCTGGTGCCTTGGATTACTGCGGTGATCTCCCATGGCGGCTATGTTGGGGTGGCACTGTTGATGGCCATTGAATCGGCCTGTGTGCTGCTGCCTTCCGAGGTCATTCTTCCTTTTGCAGGATATTTGGTCCACACGGGGCGCTTCCAATTGTTCTGGGTGGCAACGGCAGGGGCGGTGGGTTGCAACCTGGGTTCGGCGGTTGCCTACGGCGTGGGAGCCTGGGGAGGACGCCCGGCGCTGGAACGCTATGGGCGTTACATCCTGCTGAACGAGCACGATCTGGAACGGGCTACGCAATTCTTCTTGCGGTTTGGGGCCATCACCGTTTTTTTGGGGCGGCTTTTGCCTGTGATTCGCACCTTCATTGCCTTGCCTGCTGGCATCGCGCGCATGCCCCAGGGACGATTCCACCTGTACACCTTTCTTGGTTCTTGGCCCTGGTGCTTCGCGCTGGCCTATCTGGGGATGCGCTTGGGACAGGCATGGGACACGGATCCACGGCTGAAGCACGCGCTGCATCGGTTGGATGCCGTGATTTTTATCGCGTGTTTGGCCGCTGCGGCGTGGTTTGTGCGTACCCACTGGAATAACCGGATTCGGCGCGCAGCCGCTGCAGCCCAGACGCGGTAGGCAGGGCAAACAGGGCCGCGCAGGCCCCGCCACTTTTCCTGTATTGTCAAGCCCTGCCCGCTCCCGTACACTCACGGGTAGGAATATCCCATGTTTTTTGCCTCCGCAGGCCGCCCTGGATGGGTGCGCCAGCGGGGCGGATCGCGGAGCATCTGAGAGCATCATGTCCATCAAAAGTGATCGCTGGATACGGGAGCAAGCGCTCCATCACGCCATGATTCAGCCCTTTAGCGAAAAGCAGGTTCGTGAGGGCGTTATTTCCTACGGGGTTTCCTCGTACGGATACGACCTGCGCGTTTCCGACGAATTTAAAATCTTCACCAATGTAAATACCACCGTCATTGACCCCAAGAATTTTGACGAGCGCTCCTTTGTCACGGTGCAAGCGGAGTCCGTCATCATTCCGCCCAACTCGTTTGCCTTGGCTCGCTCTGTGGAATACTTCAAGATTCCCCGAGATGTGCTCACGATTTGCGTTGGCAAGTCCACGTATGCCCGCTGCGGCATCATCGTCAACGTCACGCCGTTTGAGCCGGAGTGGGAGGGCTTTGTGACGCTGGAGATCTCCAACACCACGCCATTGCCAGCCAAAATCTACGCCAACGAAGGCCTCTGCCAGATTCTCTTTTTCCAGTCGGACGAAAACTGCGAAGTCAGCTACGCAGATCGCAAGGGAAAGTACCAGAAGCAACAAGGCATCGTGCTGCCCAAGCTATAGCTGCACGGCAGGTATTGATATGGGATCGAAGCCGGAACGCAAAGCTCGCTCATCCCCTACTCCCAAACGGAGCACCCCGGCAGCTCCCCGCACGGCAGGCAGCAGGCTCAGCGCATCTGCAGCCAAGTCTTCAGCGCCCGGGATCATCTCTGTAGGCGTAATCGGCGTTGCCCCCATGATCGCCACAGGCCTAGAAGCGCTGTTTGCAGACAGCGCTCAAGTGCGCATTGTGCAGGCAGGTTTATTGGAACTTTTGCGCATGCCGGATCTGGAAGTGATTCTCCTGGGCACCTCGTCCGCTGCTGCACTGCAAGAATTCATGGCTACCGTGCGCGTCTATCGCCCAGAGATCCGCCCCATCGTCCTGTCCCAATCCAAATCCGAAGAGGAAATTCTGCAAGCGCTTGCCGCGGGCGCCAAAGGGCATCTGCATGAGTCCGCGTCCATGGCAGAAATTGTGCAGGCCGTGCAGATTGTTGCTTCCGGATCCATTTGGGCCCCACGTCGCGTATTGGCCCTGCTCATCGAGCGGCTCACCCTGTCCGCCCCCACCTCCAGCAGCGGGCAGCGCGCCCACCTGACCCAGCGCGAGCGTCAAGTGATGGAGTTGCTGCTGGGCGGCCATCCCAATAAAGAGATTGCCCGCAAACTTAAAATTGACGAGCAGACGGTCAAGGCGTATGTCAGTCGTCTCCTGCGGAAGATCGGCGTGCAGAACCGTACCGCGCTCACCATGTACGCCATGGAAAATGCCTGGCTGGGATGGCAGCAGTGATTGTTGCAACAAACAACCCCTTCGGGCCATTACTAAAGTTGTAACCACCTCCGTACCGTTGTCGAAATCCTCCAAGTGGTTTGTAATCAATCTACCGATCATGGATTTGGGAGATCCGGGTTGCGTGAGCGCCGAGTCGCCACGCAGCCCACTTTTTTTACCTGCCTTCCCTCCTTCCATCATTTTTGCCTTTTCTGCGCCATAGACAGCAGCCGCGATCGGAACCGCGTATAAAAGAAGTGCATCCGCCCATCCTGGCTGGGTGCTCTGGAGGGAAAATCGAATGAAACGATCCTTGGCTCTATTCTCCGCTTGTGCTTTACTTGCCACCACTGCCCACGCGGGTTCCCGCAAAGGCAAAATCGCAGACCGGCTCGCTTCTGCCTCGGAGGCCATCCAGCAGATCATGGCCACGCCGGATAAATCCATTCCCAATGACATTCTGTCCAGTGCCACCTGTGTGGCGGTGGTGCCCGCATATAAGAAAGCAGCCTTTATCTTTGGCGGCCAATACGGCCAAGGAGTTGTGACCTGCCGTACCGCCAATGGCTGGAGCGCACCGGCCTTCATTCAACTGGCTGGCGGTAGCTGGGGTCTCCAGATCGGCGGCCAGTCCACGGACCTGGTGTTGATCGCCGTCAACAAACAGGGATTTGAAGATCTACTGCACAGCAAATTCAAAATCGGCGCCGATGCTTCTGCTGCCGCCGGTCCCGTAGGACGCAAGGCCGAGGCCGCAACCAATCTGACCATGCACTCCGAGCTGCTTACCTACTCGCGCAGTCGTGGACTCTTTGCAGGAATTGATCTGTCCGGCACCACGGTTTCGCAGAACACGGATGATACACGCACCTACTACGGGACCAATATCCCCTTCCGGGTCATCTTGGATGGGCATGCAGCCGCACCCGCCAGCGCGCAGCCTTTTGTGCGTACAGTGGCCAAGTATTTCATTCAAGCCAAGGACCACAAATAAGCGCTGATTCTCTTTTTTGGAATTGGCGTGAGGCGTCCCTGCGCGATGGAAAACTTCCTACGCGCAGGGACGCGCAGACTTACGCTGCTGCGCACCATCAACGCGGCGCAGAGTCCACCTCTTGCAACCAGTCGGGAGATTTGAGAATCTCGCGCGGCTTGGAACCATCCGCCGGGCCAACGATGCCATCGTGTTCCATCAAGTCGATCAGATGCGCGGCTCGCCCATAACCGATCCGCAGGCGACGCTGCAAGAGGGATGTGGAGGCCTTGCCAAACTCCAACACCAGCCGCACGGCATCCCCAAACATGGGATCGTCTTCCTCCTCACCGCTGGCTTCGCTGTCGAGTTCGCGGCCTTTTTCATCGCGCGGCGACTCCAAAAATCCCTGCTGATATTCCGCGGAACCCTGCGCTTTCCAAAAGTCCACGACAGCGGCGATTTCCTTCTCGGTAACGAAGGGAGCGTGTACGCGCTGCAAGCGCGAGGTTCCCGGCGGCAGAAAGAGCATGTCGCCACGGCCGAGCAGCGACTCCGCGCCGTTCGAATCCAGAATGGTGCGCGAGTCCACCTTGGTGGCCAGCCGGAAAGAAATGCGCGTGGGCACATTGGCTTTGATGAGGCCGGTAATCACATCCACCGAAGGCCGCTGCGTGGCCAGCACTAGATGAATGCCAACGGCGCGGGCCATTTGTGCCAAGCGCGTGATGGCCTCTTCCACATTGGCCTTGTCGAGCATCATCAGATCGGCCAACTCGTCAATGATGATGACAATGTACGGCAGCGGTTTTTCCTCTTCGCCGGTGTTTTCATCGAAGAGGCCGGGCGTGGTGTTCTCAAAAAGTTTGTTGTACTGGTCCAGGTTGCGCACACTGCGGCTGGCCAGCAGCTTCAGGCGGCGCTCCATCTCGCGCACGGCGTTGCGCAGCGCGTTGGCAGCCAGCTTCGGCTCTGTGATGATGGGAGTGAAGAGATGCGGCACGCCTTCATACATGCCCAACTCCACGCGCTTGGGGTCCACTAGAATCAGGCGCACCTGTTCGGGCGTGGCCTTGAAGAGCACGGACATAATCATTGCGTTGATGGCCACGGATTTGCCGCTGCCGGTCGATCCGGCGATCAGCACGTGCGGCATCGTCGTCAGGTCCGCATGGACGATGCGTCCATTGATGTCTTTCCCCATCGCCAGGGTGAGCTTGGATTTGTTCGAGGAGAAATTTTCCGACTCCACCACGTCGCGCAGCCAAATCGTCTCCCGCTCGGCGTTGGGCACCTGAATGCCGACGGTGCTTTTGCCCGCCATGCGTTCGATCAAAATGCTCTCCGCGCGCATGGCCAGGCATAGATCGTCCGCAAGGCCGGTGACGCGACTGTATTTGATGCCCGCATCCGGACGGAACTCAAATGTGGTGACGACCGGGCCAGGGTTGATCTGCACAATTTGCCCGTTGACGCCAAACTCCGCGTATTTTTCAACCAGTGTCTGCGCCTCGTTCCGCAGAACATCTTCGCGGATCACGGAACGGTCCTCACTGCGATGCAGCAGCGAACTGGGCGGCAGGCGGAAGCCATGCACGTTCTTGGGCGTCACGGTGACGGTCTTGAGCGCGGCATCGGCGCGCGCGCCAATGGTGAGACTCTCCGGCATTGTGGCGGGCTTGGCGGCGATGGGCGCGGGGACTGGCCCGGCATCCTCTTCGATCGCTGCCCTCTCCGATGCGAAGGCTGCGGGGGCTGGCTGCAACGATGCTGGCGGTGCGGCCATCGCGGGGGCCGGTGCGGACGATTGCTCCCATATGTCGGGGAGTTTGCGCACACGCGCTGGAATCTCCAGCGCATCTTCGTCAAATGGGGCGGCCAAAACGGGGGCTTGCTCTTTGGCGGCACGGGCTTCTGCCTTGCGCTGCCGGGTTTCGAGTTTTTCCTGTGCGCGGAGAGCCTTGCGCTCGGCGCGGGTCTGCTTCCAATTGCGCCAGCGGTCACGCCCAGCCAGCACAAAGGCAAAGCGCACAGCGGCCCAGGCACGCGCGCTGCTCAGCGAGAAAGTCGTCGTCAGGTAGAGCGCGGCGGCCACCAGCGCCACTGTCAGAATGCAGGAGCCGGGGTAATTCAGATACTGCAGCAACAGGTCCGCAATCAAGCGACCCAGCAGGCCTTCGAGGGGAATGGTGTGCATCCACAGCAAGTGCCCCGGCAACAGTCCGAAGAGCGCTGGCGCAAAGAGCAGCCACAGCGCGATGCCAATCAGCTTGGAGACAGGCGACTGCGTAGCGCGGGAGCGCATCCAAGCCCAGCCCAGCCCGGCCACGAGAATGGGCAGCAGAAATGCCGCCAGACCCTCTGCCTGCAACAGCAGGTCACTGATCCCCGCGCCCATCAGCCCGGCCCAGTTCTGTGCAGGATGGCCTGACAGGTAGCCGCCCGCCGTATCCAGCGAGGGATCGGTGGGGGTGTAGGAAAGCAGCGCCAGAAACAGGAGCAGGCTCGTGACCAGCAGCAGCAGGCCCACCAACTCGTTAACCCGGCGATTGCGCGTCGGGTGAAAAGCAATATGCAGTAGGTTCATAGAGGCGATTTCTCCATCCTTTGCCCCGTTGGAAGGTCTGCCGCAGTTGTGGGCATGCTTCCATCGTGCGCCGGAGGCCAGAGAACGCCAGAGCAAGTTCATTATCGCAAAATTCCACGCGCATGGCGAACAAAAATCGCAACCGCTGCGACAGGGGTATTCAAATGGCTAAGGGTTGCTAGGGAGGCTCGGAACAAGTCTGCGTTTTGAGGGAGCGGGACTTGCGTCTCTGAAGGGGATGGGCTTCAGCCCATCCGTAAGTCCCTGCATTGCAGTGCGGCTTGAGCCGCTGAGGGGGCGATCCGCACTTGTGCAGCGTCTCCCTGGAGAATTTCCGCGCTGCCCGCAGCCAACTCCCTCACCGCCTGCGTGCCCCATAGAGCACCGGCCCCAGCGCGATAATCCCCAGCCCTAACGCCAAGGCAGATAGATGCGGCGCGATCCGATCCGCGCGCGCGGCATAGAGCGCAAAGCCGATCAACCCCGTGGGAAAGACGGCCAGCAGCGCGACCGCCCCAGTTCCACCGGGAATGCGAAAGGGACGCTCCATCGCTGGCGCGCGCAACCGCAGCACCAGCAGCGCCACAAACTCCAAGATGAGGCTCAGTCCGTAGAGGAGAACATCCAACTCCAGCAACCGCGTTAGCGACAAGCCCAGCGCCAGCATCCAGGCCGCGCCACAGGCCAACAGCGCCACCCAGGGCGCGCCCGTGCGGGTACGCCGGGCAAAGACATGCGGCAGCAGCCCATCCTCAGCCATCGCTGCGGGCAAGTGCGCATAGCTCAACGCCAGCGCATTGAACATGGCCACGGCCGTCAGCGCGCCGCCCAGCATTACCAGTGTGGCGAGCGCTCCGCCCCAGCGCGCACCGGCCAGCAGCCGCGCCGCCTGCACCCAGGCTCCGGTGGTCAAGATGGCTGCGGGAATGCCGCTGGCCGCCACCATCGCCACCGGCACCACGTAGCTGAGCGTGACCACGGCCACGGCGGCCAACATGGCGCGCGCATAGTTGCGCTGCGGCTGCTCCACTTCATTGGCTACGGTCGATGCGTTGTCCCAGCCCATGTAGTTCCACAGCGTCAGCAGCAGCGCCGCCGTCAGGCTGCCGTGCGCTGGAGCCGTTCCCCATGCACATGCAGCACGCATCCCTGCCCAGCCCTGCAGCGCAACCAGACCCTGCCCGGCTGGGTGCAGCAGTCCCAACAGACGCGCCAGCGCAAAGCCAGCCATCGCGACAAAGGGAGCCAACAACAACACCAGCGCCGCCACCGAGGCCCGCCCCACCGCACAGGTGCCGCGCAAATTCCATGCCAGACACAGCACCACCAGCGCCACGCCCAGCCAGGTTCCCCGCGCGCCCGCCGTCCACGCCGGTTGCAATTGCCCCACATACGCCAGAAACAGCGCGGGATAAATCGCCATGTCGAAGACGCTCGAAGCCAGCGAGAGCCACGCCTCCTGCACGCCCCAGAACGGCCCCAGCGCCCGACGCACCCAGGCATAAAACCCGCCTTCTTCGGGCAACGCACTGGCCAACTCGCCCACCAACAGCGCTGTGGGCAGACTCCACAGCACGGGCACCACCAGCAGTAACGCCAACGCGCGCGCGTAGCCAGCCTGACCTACGATGTCCTCCAGCCCATACGGCCCACCCGAAACCATAAAATACGTTGCCGCCACCAGCGGCAGCAGCCGCAGCGTTCGCAGGCGCGAGCGTGTCCCCACAACATCGATCTGGGTGCTGGTAGCGATGGTCTCTCCCCCGACGGGCGTGAATGCTGCCAGTGTACGCGAAGGCCACGCAGGGATTGGAGTGCAGATTTCCGCGCAGCGTTCTACCGAGGCGCGCAGCGACAGCCTGAATTGTGTGGAGACTACTTTTCGATTTCGACGCCGCGCCAGAAGGCGACCAAGTTCTTCAGCTTGCGCGCGACGGGCTTGGGATCCGGATAGTACCAGGCGGCATCGGGGTTTTCCTGCCCATCGACGATGAGCGTGTAGTAGCGCGCCTGCCCCTTGGCGGGGTCGGTGGAGATGGTGCTGCTGGGGCGAAAATACTCGCGGTGCAAAGCATCTGCGGGAAAAAATGTCGTCCCGTCAATGACTTGCGTTTTCTCGCTTTCGGCCACAACTCGGCCGTTCCAGACCGCTTTTGCCATGGCTGGCCCGCCCTCCGAAGCTAACTCTATCAGATAGAAGACGTTTGCGCCATAGACACGACGGGGACGGGGCAGCCGCCTCCTGCTAGGCA
>DAHWKP010000302.1:0-4620 GCA_027343585.1 Acidobacteriaceae bacterium | reverse complement strand
AAAGATCATGTCGAATTCTCCACCGCTCCAATGGCTGATGGCCTCCACGCCATTGGATGCGATGGTGACTGAGTGCCCCATTTTTTTCAGCAGCGCCTGCGCAAGTTTCTGATTGATGACGTTGTCTTCCGCCACCAAAATGCGCAGCGTTCGTGGCGCGTGGGTGAATGCTGCATCCTGGCTTTTGCCGGTTTTTCCGCTTGCGCTTTCCGAATATTCTCCCAATCCCCTGCGAATCGTCTCCTGCAGCTCTGCGGGACGGATCGGTTTAATCATGTACGTGTTCACGCCGAGGCTGCGGCAGCGCGCGATACTGGAAACTTGATCACATGAGGTGAGCATCATAATCACAACGCCCTGCAGGCGCGGATCTGCCTGGATGCGCTCAATCACTTCCAATCCATCCATGCCGGGCATCTGTTCATCTAGCAGAATCAAACGATACGGATGCCCCTGCTCGGCCGCGCGCGTCAGCTCTCGCAAGCCCTCCGGGCCAGAGGCGGCACCCGCAGGCAGCATGCCCCAGTGCTTGGTCATTTCCAGCAAAATGCGACGATTCGTCTCGTTGTCATCAATGATGAGCGTGGTGACGCCATGCAAATCATTCGTCCCCACATAGGGCTTGCTTTCCGGTTGCGCTTCTGGCTCCACCTCCTCCAGTACCACCGTAAAGTAGATAGTGGTGCCGCGGCCCAGTTCACTTTCCAGCCAAATGCGGCCACCAAAGTGCTCCACAATGCGCCGTGAAATCGCCAAGCCCAATCCCGTTCCACCGAATTGCCGCGTGGTCGAGGCATCGGCCTGTTCAAAGGCATGAAACACGCGCTGCTGATTCTCTGGAGCAATGCCGATGCCAGTGTCACTGACAGCAAATCGCAACGTATGCTGCCTGCCTTCTTTGGCTTCTTCGCTCACGCGAATTACCACTTCGCCTGAATGGGTAAATTTGATTGCATTTCCCGCCAGGTTGGTAAGCACTTGGCGCAAGCGCGTCGGGTCACACATCACATCCTGCGGAACCTCGGGCGCAACATGAAAGGTAACCTCCAACCCTTTGCGATGCGCGGGCAGCGCAACGGACTTCAGCACATCCGCCACCACATCCCGCACACTGACACGAACAGAATCGAATGTGATCTTGCCGGCCTCAATGCGCGAGTAGTCCAAGATGTCATTGATGATGACCAACAACGAATCGGCAGAAGACTTGACCATGTTCAAAAATTCGCGCTGCTCCTGCGTCAACTCGGTGGAGAGCGCCAGTTCTGTCATGCCAAAAATCCCATTCATCGGCGTGCGAATCTCATGGCTCATGTTGGCCAAGAACTGGCTCTTGGCGCGATTGGCCTGCTCGGCGGCATCCATCGCTTTTCGCAGCGCAGCGGTCTGCGCACGCACACGGCTGCGCAACATGGAAACCCAGAGCATGGTGGCAATCACAAGCAGCACAAGGGCCGCGATCATGTAGATCAAGTCCTCGCCCATCCACCACGGCGCATCTTTCAATACCCGTATATCCTCCGGCGTGCGCAGTAACAGCCGAAACGAGTCTGGCTGATCGTTCAAGACACTGTACAGCTGATTCGGATCCACGCGAATCTGGCAAATCCCTGTAAGTTGCAATAGGCTGCCCGGATGCAAATCCTCCAAAGAGCGCAGCGAGCTTTCATCTTCAATTTCCGCACTAAAATTTCGTGCATTGGATTCCAGCACCAATGTTTTTCCATGGGGACTGCTAAAGATGTGCACCAAACGTGCATTCACCTGAACCAACTGGCTATCCAAAAGACTGTTGATGGTGTTCGCCTGCAATACTTTTGGCTGGGGAACCGGGGCGGTTCCCAGTTTCTTGACCACGGCATCGCGCAATACGGGCGTGTAGGTTTGTCCCGAAGTCACATAGCCTGCTGCTTCCACCACATCTCCGGGCTGCAAAAGCGTGGGAGGAACCTGAACATTCATGCCGCCAGAATGGTCCTGCACATACAAGCCATAGTCCATGGTGTTCATGGTGACGGTGCCTTGAATGCGAACACGGTGGTTGAAGTCCACTCCGGGAGTAAAGCGGAGCAGATCCGCAATGGGGATTCGCTTGGACTGAAATGTGTTGTTGGGAGCCGGGTGCAACACGCGGATATTCCGCTTACTCGATAGGAACATCTGATACCCAATGAGCTGCTTATCCTCGTTGAAGACAGTGCCAAATGCACCCTGCATTTGGATAGTGGCATCTGCCAGGCTTTCAACGAAAGCACCGGGAATATCTTCGGTTTGCACATGCACCATGCCAAAGGGGCACCGTACTTCCATAAAATAATGCCCCTGCGAAAAATAGACCGAATGCACGATGCCATCCAACTCCCCCCATTGTGCATCTTCCGCACCCGATGCAGCCTCATCGGCCGTAATCACATGGGTGGGTGGCATGTGCCCCTGGCCCAAAATGCGCACATTGGAGGCAATGACAATGGGAGAAAACTCACCGGCATTCGTGATTCCATCCAGTTCGATTTCCTGTCCTGCCTGTACGGGAGTATTCACATGATCTGCATAAATGCCCGCAGTTGCATCTTGAAAGAAAATAAAACGCCATTCTTGATCAGAATCCGTCACGACACCACGCAGATGTACAGGCAGTCCCCGATCCGCCTGCTCAGCGCTGAGTGCATGGATGGCGGCAACAGTCGTAATCGGCTTGATGTTGGCATTCGCAGTCTGCTGCGCGACCGGAATCGGCCCCGGAGGCCCGGTTGGCTGCAAAACGGCATGCAGTACATCGCCCAATTGATTGCGCCGCGCGGCAAAGCAGATGATGTTGACGGGAGTGCCGGGCAACACGGTAGTAGCCGTTTCGGAAAGCGCGCGCACCACGGATACCCCATCCGTTATGGATGTCAATTGTCCGGCTGGAGTCATCGTTTGCGATACAACCACCCCATGAATTTGAATTCGGTGTCCGCTAAAATCCGTACCGCGCAGCATTACATAATCATGCAGACGGGCAATCACCGGAATGGGATAGTGGGGAGGAGTATCGACCTTCAATTGGTGCAGGCCGGCAATCCATAAATGCAGATCGTCATAGTAATAAATATCGTCATTGGAATTCTTATTGTGCGCGACACCGGTTACAGTTACGTCCGCATCCACCAGCCGCGCAACATCCCCAAAAGACTTTGGCACGTTGGGAATGGTTGCGGTTATCTCATGGCCACCTGTATACAACACCATCCACAGCGTCGTCCCCTCCATGCGCGCTTGGTGCACCACCCCGTGCAATTGCACCAACGTGTCGCTTTCGGAACGTGTCGGCAACGTTTGAATAGAAGTGGTCAGATCATTTTCATGAAAGGCTGCGTGGATCGCGAGCGGATGCAACCAATATCCCAGAGGATGGATTCGCACTGCTGTTAGATCCACGCTGCTCGGCCCCAATTGCGGCTCATAAGCATGATTCTTTCGTGCATTCACGATCAAAACTTGGCCAAAATGGTACGACCGCTGGGGATGCGGAAACCCAATGCGCACCGCGCCGCTGTCATCCTGGAGAAAAAGTTGCGTGGGATCCGAATACGTAACCGAGCCACGTATCCACACAGTGGAACCTACGGGAAGCACACGCACCGCACTGATCGGAACCGCCTGCCGCCACAACCGCACTACCTTGCTGACAGGAATAGTAGCTATCGCGGACAGAAGAACCACGACTCCACACACACGTCCCCACCAAGAGACCAAGGCCCAGCGCCGAATTGCAGCCACGTATCGCATCGATATACCAGAGTACTCCCGCTGGCCACCTCATCGGCTGACATCGAAAAGTATTTACTCTAGCTTGGCGATTCCGGGCTTTGCGATTCGGGCTGCACCCTCCGCACCCCTAGGAAATCCATAAAATCGCGCATGGCCGTAGCCATGCGCGATGCCAAAATGGAACCGTCCCTATCTACGAACTTACCCCAACCGATGCGTTGCGCATCGCATGTGCTGCCGCAACCAAATTTTGCAACGCCTGCCGCACCTCCGGCCAGCCGCGCGTCTTCAACCCGCAATCAGGATTCACCCAGATTTGCTCCGGCTTCAACACGCGCAAGGCCTTCTGCAACAGGTCCTCCATCTCAGCCACGCTGGGCACTCTGGGCGAATGAATGTCATAAACGCCCGGCCCAATCGCGTTGGGGTACTGCGTGCGCTCAAATGCGTCGAGCAGTTCCATGCGCGAGCGCGAGCACTCCATGGAAATCACGTCGGCATCCATGCCAATGATGGCGTCGATGATGTCGTTGAACTCGGCGTAGCACATGTGCGTGTGAATCTGCGTGGCGTCTTGCACGCCGCTTGCCGCCAGGCGGAAGGCATCCACGCTCCAGCGCAGATACTCCTGCCAATCGGCTTTGCGCAGCGGCAAGCCTTCACGCAGAGCAGGCTCGTCGATCTGGATAATGCGGATGCCCGCTGCCTCCAGATCGCTCACCTCATCCCGGATCGCCAACGCGATTTGCTGGCAGGTCACCGAACGCGGCTGATCATTGCGCACAAACGACCACTGCAAAATCGTCACCGGCCCGGTCAGCATTCCCTTGACAGGACGCTGCGTCAACGCTTGTGCCGCCTGCGACC
>DAHWKP010000076.1:0-4156 GCA_027343585.1 Acidobacteriaceae bacterium | reverse complement strand
ATCGCCTTTGGCAAGAAGATTCTGGCGATTGTTCCCGGGCGCGTCTCCACCGAAGTGGATGCGCGTCTCTCCTATGACACAGAGGCCACTATCGCGCAGGCTCGCAGCATTATCGGCATGTACGATGCAGCGGGCATCGGGCACGACCGGGTGCTGATCAAAATTGCTTCGACGTGGGAAGGCATTCGCGCCGCTGAAGTGCTGGAAAAAGAGGGCATTCACTGCAACCTGACGTTGCTCTTCGGCCTGCATCAGGCCATCGCCTGCGCTGAGGCGGGCGTCACGCTGATCTCGCCCTTCGTCGGACGCATCCTCGACTGGTACAAGAAAGACACGGGCAAGGACTATGTGGGCGCGGATGACCCCGGCGTGCAATCCGTGGCCAAGATTTACAACTACTTCAAAAAGTTTGGCTACAAGACGCAGGTGATGGGGGCCAGCTTCCGCAACATTGGCGAGATTCAAGAGCTGGCTGGTTGCGATCTGCTCACCATCTCTCCCTCGCTGATCGCCGAGTTGGCTGCCAAGCAGGATCCGCTGCCGCGCAAGTTGGATGCGGCGCAGGCCAAGAACCTGTCCATCGAAAAGCTCTCCATCGACAAGGCCACCTTTGACACAATGCACGCCGCCGACCGCATGGCCCACGACAAGCTCAAGGAAGGCATTGAGGGCTTCAGCGCCGCGCTGGTGAATCTGGAATCGATCCTCTCCAAGCGTTTGGCCGAACTGGCAGCAACGGTCGGCGCACACTAACTTTTCGATTCGCGCAGCAAAGAGGACGAGCCGTGGCTCGTCCTCTTTTTTTCACCCACCAAACGTTTTCACGCGATTCCCCCACGCATATTTTTTTCATTTCGGGAAACTTGCACTGCGGCTCCGTGTTTCCATCAACAGTCCCCAACGCGTTGCCGATGGAGTCGGCAAGAGCGCGGGGCAAGCCTTTCGCAATCGCGCCGTGGGAGTGCCAGAGAAGTTATTAATCCGTGCCGGTTTTTGTGGAATTGAAATTGCAGTTTCGCTAAGGTAGGGGCACGGCAGAGAGGTTGGTCGCAAAGCCACGCACGATGGTTTGGGTTCTCTGCCACTAGGAGGTATGCCATGACTCGGAATGGAAATCCACTCCAGCAGTTGTTTGAGGAGGTTGTGCAAGAGTGCTATCACAACGGCCCTGAACTCAATGATGCGGAGCTAACCAGTTACGTTGCCGGAGTTCTCGCAGATTTTTCAGAGACGGAACACCTCTATCGCATTCACAACGCCTATGGTCGTCCGCTGCGCGACGTCACCGACATGCTCATCGCCTCGGACCCCGTCTATGGGGACGCGGACTCCTTTGAGCGCGAGCGTCAAGTGCGCAAGCACATCGGCGATTTCAGCTTGTTCTTCGCCGGCATGTTTCCAGAGTCGGCGCAGTGGCGCCATCGCAACCACCAAGACGGTCTGCGTGCGCTCATCCGCGCAGGCAAGGAGAGCTACTACATCGTCTCGCAGTTCAATGTCTTTGAATTTGAGCAGGAGGCTCCGCTCTTTGGGCGCCTGGCAGAACACTTTGAGGCCTGCACGTATGGGCTGGGCTTGGTGCGCAAAGAGTTGGAGAAGCGGCGCATGTTGCCGTCGGCTCCGAACGCGCCGATTCAGCCTCCGCTGCTCATGTAGTGCGCGCTGCCGCGTCCCAGGCCCGCCGATCGAAGCGGGCTTGGCCTGCGGGAATCGCAGCGACCCCATCCCCCGCAAAGCAACGGGTGTGTGCCTTGTCGATCCCGCAAATGGATTGCGACAAGGCGCACCCCCCTACGGCTGCCGTAGCTGCTTGTCCCGCGCTCCTCTGAATCCTGAAAGAATGCTAGGCAAATCGGTCGTCAATTGCTGCGCCGTGGCCGCTGCCCTTGCGGAAAACTTCCTCATTTTTGCGTTGACAACGGTTGCCCAGATACCGCAATATGTTGTGCGGTGGCATTCATCCGCACGACCAGTCGTATCTGTCGTGTAAAAAGCGTCCTCTCTGGGGAGGGAGTTCGCAAACGGAGGCACCTAGAATCCGCGCTTGAGACGCGGTTCCGAACGAATGCACACCATGCTGTGTAAGGCAAAGATGGGCAAAGGCTCTGCCACGCGGCAGAGCCTTTTTTTCGCAGCATCCTGTCGGGCACCGTCTCCTGCGCAGCCTTTTTGACGGCCCAACGTCTATAGAGAGAACGTGGAGAGACCAATGCGCAAGATCAACTGGATTGCCCTCTTAACCGGATTGCTGCTGGTGTTTGCCACCGTGGCTCTGGCCCAACCGCCCGGCTGGGGCGGAGATGCGAGCAACTGGAATGGCCAGCCCGATGGCGGTTCTGGCAGCCAGCAACCCTCCGCCAATCCACAGGAGCAGCCACCACAATCGTCCGGCGCACAGGTGCAGGGCGATGCCTCCACGAACGGCGCATCGGATGCCAGCCAGCAGCCGACCGACGACCAGGATCCGCCGGTGACGGTGGGTCGCTTGGCCGCGCTCGATGGCACCGTGAATGAAGAACCGGCCGGCATCAACCAGTGGAGCACGGCGACCGACAACACGCCGGTCAGCACCGGGGACCGCATCTACACGCAGGACGACGGACGCGCAGAAATCCAGTTGGGCCAGACCGTGGCGCGACTCTGGCATCTGACGGACATGACGCTGACGAATCTGAGCGACTCCCTCACGCAATTTGGCCTGTCGCAGGGGACGCTGCGCCTGCGCACCTTTAGTCTGAATGCGAATCAAGCCGTCGAAGTGGACACGCCCAACGGCGCGCTGACCGTGGTGCAGCCCGGATCGTTTCGCGTCGATGTCTACCCCAACGATGGCGGCACGCAGGTGACCGTCAACAGCGGGCAAGTGCAGATCACCGGACCCAATCTTTCACAGAATGTCAACGCAGGCCAATCCGTGCGTCTGATGGGCACCGGCCCAATCACCGTGACCCAGGCTATGCTGCCCGGCCCGGATGACTTTGACCGCTGGAGCGAGCGCCGCGACCAACGTGTGCTGAATGCGCAGGCCTCTTCCAGTCAATATGTCAATCCCAACACCGTTGGCAGTGAAGACCTGAACGACTATGGCACTTGGAGCAACACGCCGGACTACGGACCCATCTGGTATCCCAACGCCGTTGCTCCGGGCTGGATGCCCTACTCCATGGGCCAATGGACTTGGGTGGCGCCTTGGGGATGGACGTGGGTGGATGCAGAACCGTGGGGCTTTGCGCCCTTCCACTATGGCCGCTGGGCGATGTGGGGAGGCCGCTGGGGATGGATTCCCGGCCCCTATGCAATGGCTCCTGTATATTCTCCCGCGCTGGTGGGCTGGGTCGGCGGACCCGGCTTCGGTGTGGGCTTTGGATTTGGCGGCGGCGTAGGCGTATCCGCATGGTTTCCGCTGGGGCCGGGGGAGCCATTCTACCCGTGGTACCACTGTGGCCCCCGCTACTTTGGCCAGATCAACATCACCAATGTCTACGGCTACAACCGCTATGAAGGGCTGCGCAACATTGGCAATCCCCGCTACTACGGCTACTTCCACGATCCGGCGCGGATGCAGGAGATCCATTTTGCCAATCGTCGCATCGCCACCACGGCCATGCGGCAGACGGAGTTTGCTCGCGGCGTACGCATTACACCGCAAACGGCCTTCCATCCCAATGCAGCGCAATTGCGCAATGCACAATGGATTCCGCATCCGATGGTGCAGCCCACGCTGCGCAGCCTAGCGCCGCGACCCACCCGCGTTGCCGGTGTCTCCAACCTGCGGCCAACGATGCGCATGCAGAACGCTGGCGGCATGCGCACCAACCCAGCGGTCAATCGCGGTTTTCAGCAGTCAGTGCCGTATGGCCACTTCGGCAGTGGCGGCGCGCAACGGCCCATGCCGCAATCCAACTTCAACGATAATTTCGGCGGCGGCAGACCGCTGATCCAGCGCAATGCCTTCCCGCAGCCGATGCCCGGCTTTCAGCAGCGGCTGCCGGCCATGCGCGCTGACCCGGGCCGTCCGCTTGACCCCTGGCAGGTGCGCAATCTCAGCCAGGGTCGCGCTGCTGGCCCTGCACGGTTCCCAGAATTTCCTTCGCACCCCGCCATGAACCGCAGCTTCGGTAGAAGTAATTTCGGAGGTGGACGCAACTTCGGTGGG
>DAHWKP010000072.1:0-30730 GCA_027343585.1 Acidobacteriaceae bacterium | reverse complement strand
CGCGCCACGGCTGCGCAAATCGAAATTCCGCCTGCGCGCAAGGTCGCAATGGCTTCCTCGGCCCGCATTGGTGCCACCGGCACGCGAAACAGGGAGCCAGCCGAGCCGCGCAGCGCCTTGCCATTCCACGGACTCACTGTACCCGGCAGCAACAGCACGCCGGTGGCTCCAAAGGCCTCTGCCGAGCGCACGATCGTGCCCAGATTGCCCGGATCCTGAATGCCATCGAGCACCACCAGCAGGGAAGCGTCTGCGTGCAACATTGCCTCCGGCTTCGTTGCGGGCATCTGCACCAGCGCGGCCACACCCTGCGGAGCTTCCGTCGCACTGCCTTGGTTGAAGACGCTTTTGGCGACAATGCAGACTTCTCTCGCTGCAAATTTTTTCGCCAGCGCCTGTACATCTTCGCGCACAAAC
The DNA here is from genome assembly GCA_027343585.1 of Acidobacteriaceae bacterium. Taxonomy (GTDB): domain Bacteria; phylum Acidobacteriota; class Terriglobia; order Terriglobales; family Acidobacteriaceae; genus JAJZCX01. The sequence goes on along the minus strand of DAHWKP010000072.1, from coordinate 30,313 downwards.
AGCGTCTCCAGCGGCAGGCCGCTGCGGTGCGCCTCTTCGATCAAATGCTGGCCTTCGATGGCAATACGGCCATCCGCCGTGCGCGCCGGGTGCAGCAGGCGGCGGCGGAAATCCTTCCAGCGCGCATTCTGGCTGCTGGCGATCTGCGTTCCGTTCTTTGGCAATGCGGAGGAACTGGGCCGGGACGACATACATCGCGATTCTACGGCACCCCTCCCGCTGATGTCCCACTCCCGCCGCCGCATGTCACAGCCATTTCACTCGGCAAGCCTCGCGGTATGATGAGATGTGCCGTCCGTCGGTGCCAGCAAATTTTTGTGGAGTCCATGTGTCTGCCGAGCTATTGCGTGTGAACCCCGATGAGCCGGAGCAGGAACGGATTGATTACATTGCTTCCTGCCTGGAAGCTGGCAAAGTGGTGGGCCTGCCCACGGACACGTTCTACGGTCTGGCCGTCGATCCGGTAAACTTGCGCGCCGTCGAGCGCATCTACGAAATCAAAACCCGCGTGCGCCACAAGCCGCTCTCTTTGCTGCTCTCCAGCGCTGCGCAGGCCTATGAGCTGGCGCGCGACTTGGACTCCTGCTTTGACCGGCTGGCGGAAAAATTCTGGCCCGGCCCATTGACCCTGATCGTGCGCGCAGGCACACGGCTGCCGCTGCGCGTTACCGCCAACACGGGCAACGTGGCTCTGCGCGTACCCGATGCCAACATTCCGCGCGCTGTAGTCAAGCGTCTGGGGCTGCCCATCACCGCCACCTCTGCCAACCTGCGCGGTGCGCCAGAGTGTACCCATGCCGCCGGTCTGCGCGATCAGTTGGGCGACCGGATTCCACTCATCGTGGATGGCGGCCCCACCGCGCGCAGCTTGCCCACCACCATCGTGGATCTTTCTGAGCGCCCAGATATGTGGCAAATTCTTCGTGTCGGCGCGATTCCAGCGCACGAGATCGCGCTCGCTCTACAATAGGCTGATTCCTTTTTGCGGTGGCGTAACCAATGAAAGCTTTGCGCAAAATCGTTTGGTGGATCTTCTTCTGGACGGCGGTCTTTACTGCGCTCTGGTTCGCCTGGATCTATCAACAAATTTACAAAGCCGAGCGGCAGGACCTTGCCGCCCCCGCCTACGCCATTGCCGTCTTTGGCGCTGCGGAGTACAACGGACGCCCCTCGCCCGTGCTGCGTGCGCGTTTGGATCATGCTTTGGATTTGTACCGCAGCGGCTATGCCCCCATCTTGATTACGCTCGGCGGTGGGGCTGATCCGCGCTTTAGCGAAGGGGAAGTCGAGCGGGATTATCTGCTCTCACACGGTGTGCCAGATGCGCACATCATTGCAGAAACAGGGAGCCAGAACACGGAGCAGTCCGTGCAGCACTTGGCAGAGATTGCCCGCGCCAATCATTTTCGCAGCTTGATTGTCGTCAGCGATGGCACCCATTTATTTCGCATTCGGGAACTGTGCCGCGCTCAGGGCCTGCATGTGCTCACTTCGCCGCGCCCCGTTGGTAAACCCATCTCGGTCCAAGAGATTGTGCAGCGATACGCGCACGAGATTGTCAGCTACGCGCTTTGGAGCCTGCACCTGCATTGAATTCTGCCGCGCTCCCCCGTTTCTCGGTGCCCTGATTTACAATCAACATAGCTTTGCGAACGGTCTGCGAACGATTTTCTTTTGGCTGAGAGGTATCTGCGCGTGGTGTCAGGTGTCGGGCGGCTTCGCCCAGTGGTGTTGACGGGGATGGTATGTTTGCTTGCTGCCCTGCTCGGATGCGGCAATACGTACCGTGTGATCGTCACGAACATTCCTCCCGTTCAACCCGCGCCCCAGCCAGCCAAATATGCAGTTGTCCTCAGTTGTGGAACGGGGCAGGGCAATGCGAACGCACTTACCGTCTTTCAAGCCTGCACTGGGGTGAACAGTGTCGGGCTGGCCGCTTCTGTGGATTTTTCAGGGGATAGTGTTCTTACACGCCTGAATCTGTCGGGGGGGCCGCTGTGGGAGACACTCAACACCAATGGCTCCCTGGCTTACAGCGTCAACTCCAACGGTACGATCAATACGTTTGGAACCACTCCTTCGTTTGAAACCAATCAGATTGAAAGCAGCACCATGCTGCCGGGTGCGCTTCCGACCATGGCTCTATCGGTGACGGGGGGATACTTGTACGTGACCGAACCGGGTCGCAGCGCGATTGCAGTTATGTACGGGAATCCTGAAGGGGTACAGCTGGAGGTTCCCGTCAGCGCCAACCCGGTTTATCTGATCGGGAATCATCAAACCCAACGCATCTATGCACTTTCTCAAGGCCCCAACGCAGCCTCAACTGGATGCACCGCTGCGGCTGGCAATGGCAGTATCACCGCCATTGAAACGGCTACCAATACAATTTCAACGATTCTTCCATCGGGAGCCTGTCCCGTTTATGGCCTGATGTCGCAAGACAATCGTCGTACCTTTGTGCTCAATCAGGCGAGTGGTACCGTTACGGTTATCGACAGCGAACAAAATCAACTGGATTTAGATCCGAATAATCCTAACAATCCAAACGCGCCAAACTTTCGCAATGGAATCATCACGCTGCCTGCAGGCCCCAACGGCCTGACGCCACAGCCGGTTTGGGCGGATATATACAACACTGGGAACATCCTGGCCGTCGTCAGCCAGCAATCCAATACCTTGACGCTAATCAATGTCAGTTTGGATTCCTTCGGCAATGACACGCCCTACTTTGGCCAGATCATCGCCACCATTCCCGTCGGCAACAATCCAACCTCCGTGGCTGTTTTGCAGGATGGCACGCGCGCCTATGTTGCCAACCAAGCCGATAGCACCGTCAGTTCGGTCAGTTTGCTCAGTAATCAAGTGCTGGCAACCATCCCGGTTGCGGGTCACCCAATCTCGATTGCCGCAACCACCGGCACACCAACGGGTAAGGTCTACGCCATCTCGCCAGACAGCAACATTTTGTCGATCATTCGCACAGACGATGACACCATCTCCAACTCCTTGGTGATGACCGGCACCGGCGTGCAAGTTCGTGTCTCAGCGCCATAATCAGAAATCAGGCAAGCGAAATTATGCGACGGATCGCCATTATCGCCAAACCGCAGAAGCCGGATCTGTCCACGATCCTGGAGGAATTGACGGTTTGGCTGCGCGGGCACGGCTTTGCTCCGCTGCTGGACCCAATCAGCGCCAGCTACCTGTCGTCATCCCAATCCATCGCGCGTCATGACATGCCCAGCCACTCCCCGGAACTGGTCATTGTCCTCGGCGGAGATGGAACCCTGCTGGCCGCAGCTCGTGCCTTCGCGCATACGGGCACGCCCATGCTCAGCGTGAATCTTGGCTCCCTTGGCTTTTTAACAGAAGTTCCTCTTTCGCAGATCTATGCCACATTGGAGGCATGGAGCAACCAAGTTTGCAGTATCGATGAGCGTTCCATGCTTCACGCCGAGGTGCGCCGCGAAGGTCTGGTGCATTACTCCTTTGAAGCGCTAAATGATGTTGTGATCGCCAAGGGTACCATCGCCCGCATGGCCAACTTCACCATTCGCCTTGAGGGCAATGCCGTTGCAACCTTTCGCGCCGATGGCGTCATCGTCTCCACGCCGACCGGCTCCACCGCCTACAATCTGGCCGCCAACGGTCCCATTCTGGTGCCAGATGTCGATGGCATGGTGCTCACTGCCGTCTGCCCGCATCTGCTCACCATCCGTCCGCTGGTTGTGCGTGGGGATGCGCAGGTCGCCGTGCAGATTGAGGGCGTGCCGGAACAACTTTATCTGACTGTCGATGGGCAAGAGGCAGTGGAAATGCGCTTGGGCGACACGTTGCACTGTTGCAAATCTCAGCAGACCATCCGGCTGGTGCGGATGCACAATACGCTCAACTTCTTTGATGTTTTGCGCACAAAGCTCAAGTGGGGCGAGCGTTAGAGCATTTTGAAACTGGGAAGAAAATCTGCAGTGCCCCATCCTGGCGCGTTCGTTTGCGGCTAGTGTGGGAGAGTCGATTTCTTCCTCAGACGCTCCCGCTTCCAGAAAATTGCGTTAGAAAACCCTCGCTGCTTGGGCCCCAACGCGCTACTTCCGAAGTTCATCCACTAAAATCTTCGCCTTGGTCGCCAGCGTGTTGGCTCCTTGCAGATCGTTCATGGCCAGTGCTTGCCGCGCCTGACTCAAAAACAGTCGCACCTGTGTCACTGTATTTTTTCGGCTGGCCGCGCGCGCCGGGGGCAGCAATTGCAACCTTCGCTCCGTAGTGGCGATCAGTGCGCTCGTTTGTTTGCGCAGTGCAGGATTGCCTGCGGCATCCCCCTCAGACAGCATTCCTGCCAGGGAGTTGGCCTGGGGAGCAGGAGGAGCCGTTGTTGTCGTCGCTGGCTTGGCCACAGACTTGTGCTTGTGGTGGTAGACATGCTTCTTTACCGGCTTGGGCGCAGCCGCTGGAGCGGGTGCAGGCGGTGGTGGTGGTGGCACCACTGGCTTCGGAGCCGGGGCAGGAACGGGTGCGGGAGGAGCAGGCTTCGGAACAATAGCCGGTGCCTGTGCCTTGGGCGGTGGAGTTTTCCGCCATGGCAAATGCGAACATCCCGTTGTCCAAGACAGAGCTAGTATTGCCAGCCCAACCCCAAAGCGTTTCATTCCACTCCTTGCAACGTCGCAGACGGTGCTGGTGTAGTAGTGTTGCCTGTATTGATATAGACCTCCGCAGGCGGTACTGCGCCCATGGCCAGCTCTCTGGCGGCACTTGCAGGAATGCGAAGAATGAATTCTGTGCCCCGGTCTGCTCTCGATTCTACCGCGATCGATCCATTGTGCAATTGCACAATGCGATACGTCATGGCCAGACCAATTCCCGTGCCCTCGCGCTTGGTGGTGAAGTACAAATTGAAGATGCGGTCTTGGATTTCCTTGGGAATTCCGCAGCCTTCATCGCGGACATGAATGGCCACATTGCGTCCATCCTGTTCCACCTCGACTTCCAGTCGGCCTCCCTCGGCCATGGCCTGCGCTCCATTCAGCACAATGTTCAACAGCGCCTGCCGGATGAGGCCGGCATCCATGCGTGCCGCCAGCGGCATTGCTGGGTACAGGCTCTCCACATGCACCAGGCGCTTCTCCAGTTCGGGGGCTGCCAGTTCCAGCACTGAGGCCACCACCTGTGCCACATCCTGCACGGCCAGCTCCAGATTGACCGGGCGGGAGAAGTCCACCAGGGTCTGCACCACGCGATCCAGGCGCTGAATCTCTCCTTGAATAATGTCCAAGTGCCGCACTGCACCCTCTTCTTTGCGTTCCAGCTTGCCGCGCAGCAATTCCAAATGCACCACGATCGCGTTGATGGGATTCTTCACCTCATGACCCACGCCAGAGGTCAGGCGTCCAATCTCGGCCAGCCTACGGGAAACCTCCAGCTCATTTTCAATCTGCTTCACCGATTCGCTGTCATGCAGTGTCAGCAAAGCTCCCAGCGTATCGGAGGGATCGTCGCTGGCCTCGTCATGAATAAAGTCCAGCGAGACTTGCACCGCGCGGCCTGATTCTGTCAGCACCGTTTGTTGCAGAATCGGCCTGCGCGCATTAAAGGCCCGGCGCACCATCTGGCCCAGCGCTGTTTGCCGGTCAAAGATTTCGTGCAGTTCCATGCCGAGAATCTGCTTCTGTTGCAGCGATAAAAAGCGCTGTGCGGAGTCGCTGACCATCACCGCGCGCGCATCGCGTGTAAAGAGCATGATGCCGTCCTGCAAATTTTCCATCACCTGATTCAGGTTGGTTTGCAGGGCAGAGAAGACCTCTTCCACGCTGCGCATTCTTTGGCCCATGCGCTCAATCTTGCTTTCCACGCGCGAGATTTCATCCTTGGGCGCAGGCAGTGCGGGCTGTTCGCCTGTCAGCGTTACCGCTTCTTCCGGCGCTTGCAGCATGAACTGATCCAGCCGATCGCTGATCACCTGCAACGGGCGCAGCGCCATGTTGGACAACAAGGCAGCCAAGGCCAGACACACCAGCAGCGCCAACAACACTGTGGCCAACTCCAGCCGCAACCAGGGAGCCAGCTCGCCGCGCAAAAACGTTGTGCGCACGCCCACATGCACGGTTAAAAATGGCTTGCCGCCCAGGTCCAAAGACAGATCAATGTCATACACCGCAGGTTGGCCAAAAACAGTGCGAAACTGCCGCCACGGATTGGCTTTGCGCAGCGTGTCAAAGCGCGGGCGCTTGGGCGCTGGCTGATCCTGCAAGGTGGGATCGGTACTCAGCAGCCCGGTGTTGTTGGCATCCGCAATCGTTACGTCATATACCGTGGGCGAGTAGCGAATGATGGAGCCAAGCAACTGTTGCAGCGCCGCATCCGTTTGCAGTGCGGTCACCATGGCCGCGCGCAGTGCGGTGGGGTCATTCGTCGGCACCGTCGATTGCGCCAGCCCCGTTGCCAGCGCGCTGCGCGTGGCCAACAGAACCTGGTGCGCTGTGATGTCGTTGTGTTGATAGGTTTGCTCAATCCGCTCGGAGAGCAGTTGCGCCAAATAGATCCCAGACAACACGACAACGACAGCAAAGACCATTGCCGTAACCGTTAATACCAGTTTGAGTCGTAGTCGCATCGTGTCTCAGGGGCACACACGCGACAGGCAACGGCGCGTGAGGGGCTGGCCCGATTGTAAGGCTAACTTGGTCCAAAGACAGAATTTTTTTGAATTTGCAGCCATTCCGTGCGTTCTGCTGCCGTACAACCACTGGCTACATGCTTTATGCTCCCGGCGTTGCCTGGCCATATTCCTTCAACTTGTTATGCAGCGTTTTTAAGCTGATGCCCAGGATCTCCGCCGCGCGGGTCTTGTTATTTCCTGTCGTGTCCAGTGTCTTTAAAATCAACAGGCGCTCCGCAGCCTCCACCGTTGCGCCCACGGGGACAGAGACCTGCTCGGTGGCTGTGGACGCTGCACCGCTGGTCTGCACTCCAAAGCCCGGCGGCAGGTGGGAGCGTTGCAGCATTCCATCCCCGCACAAGATTACGGCCCGCTCCAGCGTGTTGCGCAGTTCGCGCACATTGCCGGGCCAATCGTAGGCGGAAAAGATTGCCAGCAGTTCCTCGGATGCACCTTGCACGGAGCGTCCATGGCGTGTGTTCATGTCGCGGATCATGCCCTCAACCAACAGGGGAATATCTTCTTTATGCTGGCGCAGCGGTGGCATGTGAATGTTGAAGACATTGAGCCGGTAAAACAGATCGCTGCGCAGTTGGCCGTCGGCAATCGCGCGCTGCGGATTTTTATTGGTCGCCGCCAACACGCGCACATCCACTGCCGTCTCGACCTTGCTGCCCAAGCGGCGTAGGCGGCGATCTTCCAGTACGCGGAGCAGTTTGGCCTGCGTGGCCACGGGCATCTCGCCAATCTCGTCCAGCAGCAGCGTGCCCTCTTCGGCTAATTCAAAGCAGCCAGCCCGGCGCTCCACCGCTCCGGTGAAGGCCCCCTTTTCATGACCGAAAATTTCGCTCTCAATCAGTGTTTCTGGAATCGCGGCGCAGTTGACGGCCACAAACGGCTTGTTCGCGCGCGGACTTAATTGGTGTAATGTGCGGGAGACGATCTCTTTGCCCGTACCACTCTCGCCGGTAATCAGCACGGAGACGTTGCTCGATGCGATCTGCTCGATCAGTACAAAAATCTCCTGCATGGCTTTGGATTGGCCAATCAGAGAACCCAGTACGCCGGTGTCGCGTAGGCGGCGGCGCGTAATCTCCAACTCGCGTTCGGTCTCCTGTTGTCGGCTGGCGTTGGCCAGGATCGTTCGCAGCCGGTGCGGATCGACCGGCTTCTGTATGTAGTCATACGCGCCCAGCCGCATCGCCTCTACCGCGCTGTCAATGGTGCCTTGCGCGGTCAGCATGATGACAGACAGCTTCCTCTCCTGTTCCTGCAGACTCGCCAACAGTTGCAGCCCGTCCATGCGTGGCATGCGCATGTCCAGCACCAGCAGGGAGGGTTGAAAGCTGGCAATTTTCTCCAGTGCCTCCACTCCGTCCTCGGCCATTTCCGTGCGATAGCCCCAGCCGGAGATCAACTCCGCCAGCCCCAGCCGGGCATTCAACTCGTCTTCGACAATCAAAACCTTTTGCGCTGCATTCATATCGCTGGCTTCCAGCCTATCCCTTTTCGCTGCGGGAATATAGTGCCTTCGCTCTGCGTAGAAAATTTATTTTGGCCGCTGCCGACATTCCTGTACGATGACTAAAATTCATGCTTGCAGCCGCAAGGGAGGCCAATGTTCCACGTGCTGAACGGATACGACGATATTCGCATTCTTGTCATTTGTTTATTGCTAGCCGGTGCATTTCTTGTTGTCTTAAACCGCCTTTGGCCTTCGGTGCATCGGCGTCCGCACAACGACGTCATCGGATGGCAGTTGGCCATCATCGGCACCATCTATGCCGTGGTTATCGGTTTCATGATCTTCGCCGTCTGGGGCAATTTTCAGGCCGCGGACATGAACGTGGACAATGAAGCCAGCGCCCTGCTGAATCTTTTTCAGGACGCCGACGGCCTGCCCGCGCAACAGCGCGATCAGATTCAGAGCCTCTGTAAACAATATGCGCACGTGCTCATCGAAAAAGAATGGCCGATGATGAATGTCGGCGAGCCGGTCAGCGCCGGGCATCCCTACCTGCAGCAGATGTGGATCGTAATGATCAACACGCCTGCAACAGACGCAGGGGAGCAGATTCATCTGAGCCATGCACTCGACCAACTGAGCGCACTCGGCCAATGCCGCCACATCCGTGAGATGCAGAACGTTTCGAGCCTGCCGCAGATTCTTTGGGATGTGCTCATCGTCTGCGGCATCATCACGGTTTTGGCCGCCTGCTTTATTGGCAGCGATAATCCCCGGCTCCACTTCCTGCTGGTTCTGGCGTTGACGGGAACGGTCTCGCTGGTGCTGGTTGCCATTGCCGATATTGACGATCCCTTCCAGGGCACCGTGCATATCCGCTCGCAGGCATTTGTTGAGGCGCTGAGCACAATGAATAATCATGTTGTCCCTGCCGCTTTGCCCGCTGCTCCAGTTACACACTAGGGGATTTTGGAACAAGCCCGCGCATGGAAGGGGACGGACTTCAGTCCGTCCAAAGGTATCTGAAATCTCAGCAGGCTTTAGCCCTGAGGAAGGGATACGGTACTTTCTCAGAGGCTTTCCGCTAGAGCGCGCAGCAGGTATTCTGGCAGTGCATGAATCTTGAGATCACCGTGGAGGCTTTGGCGGAGCATTTGCAGCTTCGCCAGGCCTCCATGGCATCCGAAGAGGCTTCCCCCGGCCCGGCTTTGCTGCTGCTCGACGTGCGCGAGCTGTGGGAGGTGCAAATCTGCGCGCTGCCTGGCTGCCTGCATATTCCCATGGGAGAATTGCCGGATCGTCTGCACCACGCAATCCGTCCCGATCAGCACATTATTGTTGTCTGCCATCACGGCGTGCGCTCACTGCACATCACCCGCTGGATGCGCGAGCAGGGCTACACGCGCACGCAATCGCTGGCCGGTGGCGTGGATGCCTGGGCCGAGCGCATCGATCCAACCTTGCCGGTGTACTGAGCCGAAAAAAGATCCAAAATGCTTTACAGGTGAAAGCACTTTATACAATAAAGTAAATTTGCCCCTTTTTTTCGATTGGGAAAACCTGTGGTCGCCCGTGCTGGTCCCGGCGCTCGCCGTGGCAAACTGAGAACAGGAGTTGTGCATGCCCTCATCCGCAGTTGCATTTGCTCGTCAGAATCAAGCGCGCTTTCTGGAAGAACTCAAAGCTCTGTTGCGCATTCCTTCCGTGTCCACACTGCCGGAACATGCAGGCGATGTGCGCCGCGCGGCGGAGTTTCTGGTGCGCGAACTCCAACGCATTGGCATGGAGCATGTGCGGCTGATCGAAACAGCCGGGCATCCTCTGGTCTATGCGGATTGGCTGCATGCGCCGGGGAAGCCCACCTGTCTCTGTTATGGCCACTACGATGTGCAGCCGCCCGATCCACTGGAGGAGTGGCTTTCGCCGCCCTTTGAACCCACCGAACGCAACGGCAATCTGTACGCGCGCGGCGCGGTCGATGATAAAGGCCAGATGTACATGCACATCAAGGCGCTGGAGAGCCTGATGCAGGCGCACGGCGGAAAATTGCCAATCAACGTGCGGCTGTTGATCGAAGGCGAAGAGGAGGTGGGCGGCGAGGGCATTGCCGAATATCTGCGCGCACACCCAGAGACGCTGACGGCGGATTTTGCTTTGGTCTCCGACACGGAGATGTTTGCGCCGGGACTGCCAACCTTGTGCGTGGGCCTGCGCGGCATGATCTACACGGAGCTGGAGGTGCGCGGCGCGAAGACCGATCTGCACTCGGGCCTGTATGGAGGCGCAGCGCCGAATCCTTTTCAAGCGCTTTGTTGGATGCTGGCGCAAATGAAGACCCCGGATGGACACATCCAAATCCCCGGATTTTATGACGAGTTGCAAGCGCCCTCAGCCGCAGAGATGGCTGCGTGGAAGCGCCTGCCCTTCGATGAACAGAAGTTATTGCACGATGAGATTGGCGCGACCGCACTGGTGGGTGAAACAAAATTTTCTGTGCTGGAGCGTCTTTGGGCACGGCCTACGCTGGAGATTCACGGCATGCCCGGCGGCTTTACGGGAGCCGGAGCTAAGACCGTGATTCCTGCCAAAGCCGTGGCCAAGGTCTCCATGCGCCTTGCGCCGGAGATGCAGCCGCAGCGCATCTTTGAGCGCTACAAACAATTTGCTGAATCCATCTGTCCCGCTGGCGTCACGGTGGAGGTGCGGCTGATTCATTCTGGCGATGCCATTGTGATTGGCACAGACAACGCTTACGTACGCTCGGCGACGGAGGCTTTACATTCGGTCTTCGGGCGCGAGACGGTGTTTATCCGCTCGGGCGGCTCCATTCCCATCGTCGGGGACTTTGAGCGCCACTTGAAGATTCCCACAGTGATGATGGGCTTCGGCCTGCCGGATGACAATCTGCACGCTCCGAATGAAAAGTTTTGCATCGCCAACTTTTACGATGGCATTGCAACGCTGATTGATTTCTTTGAGCGGTTGGGGAAGTAGCGGATGCGGTTCCCAGCCCCCGTTACCGGCTTTTTACTTGCAGGCGGGCGAAGCCGCCGCATGGGACAAGACAAAGTTCTCATGCCTTGGCGCGGAGTGACCCTGCTCGATCTTGCGTTGGATAAGCTGCGCGCAGTTTGTTCGCCGGTGTATATCTGCTCCAACCGCCACGATCTGCGCACGGATGTGACCGTGCTGCGTGATGCCACAGTCGTCATGGATGGAGTCGAATGCGGCCCGATTGGCCCTTTGGGCGGGTTGCTGGCGGCACTGGAGCAGACCAAGACGGACTGGAATCTTTTTCTGCCCGTGGATGTTCCACTGCTGCCGGTGGCGCTGCTCCAGCAAATGTTGCAGCAAACGGAAAGCAGCCCTGCCTGGGCGATTGTTCCCACGCTGGACAACAAGCCGCAGCCGCTTTGTGCCGTGTACCATCGCGCTCTTTTGCCCGGATTGCGCCATGCCGCGCAGCGGGCGCAGTGGAAGATCACAATGGCGCTGCCCATGGCCGCACCGGCCAATGCTGTGCATTGGATGCCGTGGGAAGGGGCAGAGGCCGGCCGTTGGTTTTTGAACTTGAATACGCCGAAGGATTGCGCTCAACTTGATAAAAAATAAGAAGTTGCGCATGGAATCCACGCCGTCAAATTTGATAGGGTAACGCCCCCAATGCCGCAGCTACATCCCCCATAAAAATTAAATAAAAATAAACTCTTGACAAATGTTTGGTGAAAAGAGTTAGATTCCCCGTATGCCGAACTAAATGTATAGACATATGGTCTCTAGGGATCCGTGGGATGGCTGTGTATTTCCGCAGAGACATTTGTCGCAACGGAATTTTTTTCGATCTTCGTAATTCGCCAGAAGGAAAGATGAGTTGGAAAGAGCGTCTGTGCATTTAGTTTTTTGGCAAGCAATTCACAGGTTGGCAAACAACCTGAATTTGGGGAGATATGCAATGAAAATGAATCAGCGCACTTCATGGAATGCAGCGGGACTTGCAATGGCATTTGTCCTGGCATTCTGTATCGGCGGTTCCAGTCGAGCTTCCGCTCAGACTGCCTGCTATCCAACTTGGAATGCAAGCACGGAATACAACGGCGGGCAGACAGCTAGCTACAACGGAATCAACTACATTGCAAACTGGTGGACGCAGGGCAACAACCCTTCGACCAACAGTGGCCCATCTGGTAGCGGCCAGCCTTGGACATCGCAGGGTGCCTGCGGCGGTTCTTCATCCTCCGGCAGTGGCTCTGGCAGCGGTTCTACTTCTGGCAGCGGCTCTGGTAGTGGCTCTTCTTCTGGCTGCTTTACTGCTTGGAGTTCGAGCACAGCCTACACCGGTGGACAGACCGCCAGCTATAACGGCGTCAACTACACGGCTGCGTATTGGACACAGGGAAATAATCCGTCGACCAGCAATGGACCTGCGGGCAGCGGTCAGCCTTGGGTTTCCGATGGAAGCTGCTCGGGTGGCACTACGAGTGGATCCGGCAGTGGATCGACAACGCCTCCGCCCAGCTCAACGCCTCCGCCCAGCTCGGTTGGACACCTGTATGCTCCGTACGTCGATATGAGCTTGACGCCCGATGAGCAGCTCGTGGCGATGCAGCAAACGGCTGGCTTCAATGCGGTCACTCTTGCATTCTTGGTTGCCAGCAATGGTTGCAGCGCTGGCTGGGGTGGACTTGGCGGCACCTTGCCGACGGACACCATGTCGGATGGAACTACCGTCCTGAGTGTTGTGCAGAGTCTGCAAGCTGCTGGCGTCCAAGTCATCATCTCCTTCGGTGGTGCCCTCGGTTCCGAGCCTGCAGAGGCTTGCACCAGCGCATCGCAGTTGCAGGCAGTCTACCAGTCTGTGATTGACCGCTACGGTGTCACGATGTTGGACTTCGACATCGAAGGTGGCGATGTTACCGATCAAACGGCGCTGACGCTGCGCGATCAGGCCCTCATTGGCCTGAAGGCAGCAAACCCTGGCTTGGTCATTTCCTACACGTTGCCAGTGATGCCCACGGGCTTGATTGCTAGCGGCGTGAATGTTTTGACGACAGCCAAGTCCGATGGATTCAATCCCGATGTCATCAATGTGATGGCCATGGACTACGGTTCGGCCAGCGACAATGGTGGACAAATGGGACTGGATGCAACCGATGCTGCGGCAAACACTGCGGCGCAGATTTCTGCTGCGGGTCTGACTTCGAGCGTGGGCATTATCCCCATGATCGGTGTTAATGACACCAACACGGAAATCTTCCAGTTGACGGATGCACAGACTGTGTTGTCCTTCGCACAGCAGAATAGCTACGTCAGCCGCATCGCAATCTGGTCACTGGCTCGAGATAACGGAGGTTGTGCGGGGCAGACATGGGCCTCTCCAACTTGCAGCGGTATCTCCCAGTCCAACTACCAGTTCACATCGATCTTCAAGGCATTCTAAGATTGATGGGTTCGTACTCTCGCGGGAGATCTGCTTTGCAGCAGGTCTCCCGTGATTTTTTTTTGTGAAAGAATCTTGAACATGATTTGTACTCGATGGGTAAGCTCCGGACTTTTGCTCTCCGCGCTGCACTTGGCCACGGTTGGTTGCGCTGGAGTGAATGCTGCCTCCGCCACTCCAAGCCCCACTCCTGCGCCCACACAGCCCACTCCGGTTGCGCCCAGCTCGCAAGGAAATTTATTTGCACCGTACGTGTACATGGGCATACCCCAGGATGACGATTTGGTGCAAATCCAGCAGGCCGCAGGTTTTTCTTCGGTGACACTGGCCTTCTTGATTTCGACGGGAGGCTGTACGGCGGGTTGGGGTGGGTTAACAGGCTCCTTGCCCTCGGACCTGCTTCCGAATGGGCAGAGCATCCAAAGTTTGGTGCAAACGCTGCAGACTTCCGGGGTGCAGGTGATCATATCCTTTGGCGGAGCGGCTGGGTCTGAGCCAGCGCTGACCTGTGGATCCGCAGCAGCATTGCAAGCGCTCTACCAATCTGTGCTTACACGGTACAAAGTTACGATGCTGGATTTTGACATCGAGGGCAGCGCACTCACCAATCAGGCATCGCTAACGCTGCGCGATCAGGCACTGGTTGGATTGAAGGCGGCCAATCCTGGACTTGTCATCTCCTATACGATCGCAGTTTTACCCACAGGGCTGCCTGCCAGCGGCGTCAACGTGATGGCGACGGCAAAGGCAGATGGATTGAATCTGGATATGGTCAACATCATGACCATGGACTATGGATCGTCCAATGACAACGGCGCACAAATGGGTTTGGATGCCACGGATGCAGCTCAAAATACGGAAGCGCAAATCCTTGCCAATGGCTGGACGGCCCATGTGGGCATAACGCCCATGATTGGGCAGAATGACACGAGTACAGAAGTCTTCCAATTGAAAGACGCCACGACGGTCTTGCAGTACGCGCAAGCCAATTCCTTTGTGCAACGCATCGCCATGTGGTCGGTGGGTAGAGACAATGGAGCCTGCCCGGGACAAACAACAGCCTCTGGCACGTGCAGCGGAATCGCGCAGTCCAACTACCAATTCACATCCATCTTCAAAGCGTATTAACAGCAAGGCCCTTCACCGATGGAGTGAAGGGCCTTGCAGGATGCCACGGGTGGATGTTGCCCGAAAATTTTGCCTAGGGATGCAGGCGCGCGAAGACGGAGATCTTCGATAGGTCGTTGACCAGCACCAGCGCGAAGACCAGGATCAAGAACACAAACGCCGTCTGGTAAATGCGCTCCTTGAATTGTTGATTCAAGTCGCGGCGCAGCAGGCTCTCCACCAGCAAAAACAAAATCACACCGCCATCCAGAATCGGAATCGGCAGCAGATTGAAGATGCCCAGGTTCAGGCTGATGGTGGCCATCTCGCTAAAGAGCGGGGTCCAGCCGGGCATGGCAACAATGCGGCCCGTCTCCTGCGCGATGCCAACCGGACCACTCAACGAGCGCACGGACATGCGCAGCGTGACCATGCGGCGTAGTACTTCCACGATGAGTGTGGAGTCCTTGACATTTTCATGCAGCGATTTGACCGCCGCTTCGGAAAGGGAGAGGCGCTCAACATGGAAGGGAGGCGGATCGGCGCTAAATCCGACCAGATACTGCGGCTTGCCCGACGCGCCTGTCTGCAGGGTCGGCGTAAGGGGAAGCATCAGGGTCTTGCCTTTGCGCAACACGGTGAGCACCAGCGGCGCGCCTGCTTGATGCTGGAGATATAGATTGATCGAATAAATCGAATGGAAGTGGATGCCATCGACGGCGGCGATTTGGTCGCCCACGCGCAGCCCTGCCCGATAGCCTGGATCGCTGGTATCCGCGCTGGCCACCTGGATCGGCGTGGATTGTTCTCGAGCGGAAATTCCCAAGTCTTGTAACGCAAAGTCATCCGGGTTGGTGGAGTTGGGCAGACGCAGTTGCAGCGATACAGTTTGTCCGGCGCGCAATACCTGCAATGACACCGAATGATTCAAATTCAAAATGGAGTGTAGATACACCTGCTGCCAGTCAGGATTTTGCACGCCGTCATAGCGAACCAGGGTATCGTTGCGCTCTAGACCTGCAACGGCGGCTGGGGAGCCGGGCTGCACATAATCCACAATTGCCGCACCGTTCATAAAGTTGGGCACTTCATTGTGCGCCATAAATACGGTGAGGAGCAGCAGAAAGGCCAGAACAAAGTTCGCCACAGGTCCGGCGCAGGCGATCAGCACTCGCTGCCATCGGGGATGGTTCCCATAGTTACCCGGATCGTTGCTGGCTTCGCCCGTTGGCAGGTCGCCGATGATCTCGCCCGTCATCTTGACATAGCCGCCCAGCGGCAACAGGCTGATGCGGTAATCCGTGTCGCCGCGCCGAATGCCCAAAAGACGCTTGCCAAAACCGATGGAGAAGACCTCCACACGCACGCCGCACCATTTGGCAACGATGAAATGGCCGAACTCATGCACCAAAACCATGATGCCGAGCACAATAAGCATGGAGACGAGACTGACGAGGGCAAACGACATGGGTGTAGGACTACCTTACCGCAAAATGATGAAGCCGGTGTTGCTGAAGCTGGATACCATCGCCACCTTGATATTGACGGAACGCAGCCATTGGCGCATCTGCGGTCCTAGCGCGTAGCAAAAATTCCTCATCGTCGGCGGGCAACTGCAGCCGACGTTTCCCCGGAGCGCACCAGAGCGCGAGCCGTGGCGCGTGCTCGTGCATCTGCCTGCAACACTTCGGCAATGGTGCCTGGATGTTGGCGTGGCGTCTGCTCCAGCACTGCTTCAATTGTACGCGCGATGGCGGGGAAGGAGATATTTCCCGCAAGGAATGCTTCCACGGCAATCTCATCCGCAGCGTTCAAAGCAATGCAGTGTTCGCCGCCAATCTCCGCTGCCTCATAGGCCAGGCGCAGGCAAGGGAAGCGGGCAAAATCTGGCGGCTCAAAGTCCAGCCGCGCCAGCGTGCGCATATCAAATTTCAAATCGGATCCCACGCGCTCCGGATAGGTGAGCGCATAGAGAATGGGCAGGCGCATGTCGGTGACGGAAAGCTGCGCCAGAATGCTGCCATCAACGTATTCCACCAGCGAATGAATCGTTGATTGTGGATGCACGATGACTTGCACGGCGCTCGGCGGCAGATCAAAGAGACGACAGGCCTCGATAATCTCCAAGCCTTTGTTGAGCATTGTTGCCGAGTCAATTGTGATGCGTTGGCCCATCACCCAGGTGGGATGCTTCAACGCCTGCGCCACGGTAATGGATTCGAATTGATCCAGCGGCAGCGAACGAAACGGCCCGCCGGATGCCGTCAGCCAGATTTGTTGAATCTCCTGCTTGGCTCCGCCACGCATGCACTGATGAATCGCATTGTGCTCGCTGTCAATGGGGAGCAGCGGCACGTTGTGCTCGCGTGCGGCGCGCGTAAGAATCTCCCCGGCGGCAACCATGCACTCTTTATTGGCGAGTCCAACGGGCGTGCCTGCGCAAACGGCAGCATGGGTAGCCTCCAAACCGGCAACGCCGACAATGGCACTCACCACAAAATCCACGCCGGACATGGTGGCTGCACGCACTGTGCCCTCGGCTCCGTGGAGCACTTCAATTTTGTTGAGGCCAGCCGCGCGCAACCGCGTTTGCAGTGTGCAGGCATCGGCTGCACTGGCCACGGAGACCAGGCGTGGATGCCAGCGTTGGCACTGCGCGAAGATCGCGTCCAGGTTGCGCCCTGCAACAAGACTCAATACGCGAAAGCGCTCCGGGTATTGCTCCACAATACGCAGCGTGCTTTGCCCAATGGAACCGGTGGAGCCGAGAATGGCTAAATGTTTCAAGATATTTTTTCTCAAATCCCTAGATTCTCTTCATCATAAATGCAGTAGGGATTGTGGGGGAACGATCGCGGACGCGGAAAATTCTTGCGAAGGCGCGAAGGTGACCACAATGGATTTCGATGTGGGCGTGTTGCTGGTCTCGGCCACGCTGGCAAGCGGCACCAAGGCGTTCGCCTCTGGAAAGTAAGCGGCGGCGCAGCGCCGGGGAATGTCATAGGCAACGGCGGCAAAGTGCTGCGCGGTGCGGCGTTCGGCTCCGCCTTCTGCAAGGAAGTGGCTGGTGATGTCCAACAGTTGTCCGTTCTGCCATCCATGCTCGCGCAGATCGTCCGCATTCAAGAAAACCACACGCCGCCCACCATAAACGCCGCGATAGCGATCATCCAATCCGTAGAGCGTGGTGTTGTACTGGTCGTGGCTGCGGATCGTCATCAGCAGAAATTGATCTGGCCCCAGGTGTACGCCGGTCAGCGGATTCGCAGAAAAATTGGCGCGTCCCGTGGCCGTGGAATAGGCATGGGCGCGCGCTCCATTGGGCAGGTAAAATCCGCCGCGCTGGCGTACCTTCTGGTTGTAATCCTCAAAGCCGGGAATGACCTTGGCGATCGCATCGCGGATGCGGTCGTAGTCCTCGACGAGCCACAGCCACGGTACGCGGCTGCGCTGGCCCAGCGTCGCTGCTGCCATGCGGGCCACAATGGCCGGTTCGCTCAACAGATGCGGCGAGGCAGGCGTGAGCCGTCCGCGGGAGCTATGCACGATGCCCATCGAATTTTCCACGCTGACAAATTGCTCACCGCTGGTTTGCAGGTCGCGCTCGGTGCGGCCCAGACAGGGCAGGATCAGCGCCTGTGTTCCGGTGATGAGATGCGCGCGGTTCAGCTTGGTGGAGATTTGCACGGTTAGGCGGCAACGGGCCAGCGCGCGCGCGGTGCGTTCGGTGTCTGGTGTGGCCGAGAGAAAATTGCCACCCATGCCCACAAAGATTTTGGCAGCGCCATTTTCCATGGCATGAATCGACTGCACCACGTCCCAGCCATGCTGGCGTGGCGGCTCAAAGCCAAAGGTATCCCGCAGCCGGTCGAGAAATGCGTCGGGCATTTTTTCCCAAATGCCCATGGTGCGATCGCCCTGCACGTTGGAGTGGCCGCGCACCGGGCACAGGCCCGCGCCGGGGCGTCCCAGGTGGCCGCCGAGCAGCATCAGGTTGACCAGCTCCTGAATCGTGGCGACGGAATTTTTATGCTGCGTCAGCCCCATGGCCCAGCAGGCGATCATCGCTTGGGAGCGCAAAATAATTTGTGCAAGAGATTCGATCTTCGCGCGTGGCAGGCCGCTGAAGGCTTCGATCTCATTCCAGGGAACCGCGAGCGCCTGTTCGCGGAAAGTTTCGAAGCCATGCGTATGCGCGCGCAGAAATTCATGGTGGAGCACTTGGCCGGGACGCCGCGCTTCCTCTTCCAAAATGCAGCGGATGATGCCTTTGAGCAGCGCAAGGTCGCCGTTGATGCGCACCTGCACAAAGTGGCTGGCGATGGGTGTACCGCGTCCCAAGAGATGCAGCGGTTCCTGCGGATGCGCGAAGCGCTCCAGCCCAACCTCGCGCAGTGGATTGATGCTGACAATCGTGGATCCGCGTCGCGCAGCGGCTTGCAGATATGTCAACATGCGCGGATGATTCGTACCGGGGTTCTGGCCCAGAATGAGAATGGTGTCGGCCAGTTCAAAGTCGCGCAGAGTCACCGTACCTTTGCCCACGCCGATGGTGGGCAGCAGCGCTGCGCCCGAAGATTCATGGCACATGTTGGAGCAGTCGGGCAGATTGTTGGTGCCCAACTCGCGCGCAAAAAGCTGGTAGAGAAACGCCGCCTCATTGCTGGTGCGACCCGAGGTGTAAAAGATGGCTTCGTTCGGATTGGCCAGGGCATTCAACTCGCTGGACAGCAATGCAAAGGCTGCATCCCAGTCGATGGGTTGGTAGTGGTCGCTGCCAGCGGGCAGAAACATGGGCGTGGTCAGGCGGCCTTGCTGGCTCAACCAGTGGTCTGATTTTCGCGTTAGGTCGCTGACGCTCCAAGCGTGAAAAAAGTCCGCGTGGATGCGCTGACTGGTGGCCTCTTCGGCAATGGCCTTGGCTCCGTTTTCGCAGTATTCGTTGATGCTGCGGTGCGTGTCCGGATCGGGCCAGGCGCAGCCGGGGCAGTCAAAGCCATCAAACTGGTTGACGCGCAACAGGGCAGGGAGGCCGCGCAGCAGGCCGGGCTGCTCCAACGTGAACTCGATGGTCTTGGCGATGGCCTCAGCTCCTGCGGCCACATGTGCGCGTTCCTCGATGCGTGGCGGGTGAGGCTCCAGCGGCGGCTGCGCGTGGCGCGTCCTGTCTGGCGTTGGCTCCTGCGGAGTGTGGGTGTTGGCGCTCACGAGCCTCCCTTTACGTGCAGAGTCCATCATCGCGCGAATTGAAAAAGATTGCACTATGGGCAGGGCATCCATCTCGGCACCCATTTTTTTGAAAGATTTAGTTGCCGTCTATACAGGAAAAACTGTACTGTTTCGAGTAGGAAAAATTTCCAGCACGCAGTTGTTGTATTCTTCCGATCATATTTGCATTGCAAGAAATTAGGATGATTCCGCATGGCCGAACAAACACAAACCGCTGTTAGTTTTGAGTCCGTTCTCAATGAAACCCGCGTCTTTCCGCCGCCAGCAGCCTTTGCTGCCAAGGCGCACATCCACAACCGCGCCGAATATGACGCGCTCTATCAGCGCTCCATTCAAGATCCGGAAGGCTTCTGGGCCGAGGCCGCGCGCGAGCTGCACTGGTTTACGCCGTGGAAGCAGGTATTGCAATGGGAAGCGCCCTGGGCCAAGTGGTTTGTGGGCGGCACGATGAACATCGCCTATAACTGTCTGGATCTGCAAGTGGCGCGCGGACGTGGCGACAAGACGGCCATTCTGTGGGAAGGCGAGCCGGGCGAGGTGCGCAAGCTCACCTTTGCCGAGTTGAGCCGCGAGGTGCAGCGAGCCAGCAATATGCTGCGCGCGCATGGCGTGCAAAAGGGCGACCGCGTGGCGATCTACATGGGCATGACGCCAGAGCTGGCGATTGCCGTTCTGGCCTGTGCGCGCATCGGCGCGGTGCATTCGGTGATCTTTGGCGGATTTGCGGCCAGCGCTCTGGTGGACCGCATCGGCGATGCGCAGGCCAACGTGGTTATCACGCAGGATGGCAGCTACCGGCGCGGCGGCGAAGTGCGTCTGAAGGCCACGGTGGATGAGGCGATGGAACGCTGCCCCAATGTGCGCAGCGTGATCGTCTATCGCCGCACGGGCAGCGCGGTAACCATGCGCGCCGGGCGCGACCACTGGTGGCAGGAGGAGATGGCCAAGGTCAGCGACGTTTGCCCAGCCGAAGCATTGAATGCCGAGCATCCGCTCTACATCCTGTACACATCGGGCACCACCGGCAAACCGAAGGGCATTGTGCACACCACTGGCGGCTACGCTGTACATACCTATCTGACCAGCAAATACATCTTCGACCTGAAGGACAACGATGTGTACTGGTGTACGGCGGACATCGGCTGGGTGACGGGCCACTCGTATGTGATTTATGGAGTGCTGCAGAATGGCGTGACCTCCGTAATGTACGAAGGCGCGCCGAACTGGCCGGAGAATGACCGCTTCTGGAAGATTATCGACGACCATCGCGTGACCGTCTTCTACACCGCTCCAACGGCCATTCGCGCCTTCATCAAGTGGGGCGATCAATTTCCCAAAAAACACAAGTTAGACACATTGCGCCTGCTGGGCACGGTCGGCGAGCCGATCAACCCGGAGGCATGGATGTGGTACCACAGCGTGATTGGCAAGGATCGTTGCCCGATTGTCGATACCTGGTGGCAGACGGAGACAGGCGGCATCTTGATTGCTCCCATCCCCGGCGCGGTGCCCACCAAGCCCGGTAGCGCCACGCTGCCCTTCTTTGGCATTCAGCCGGAGGTGGTGACACGCGATGGCCAACCTGTGCCGCACGGCCAGGGTGGATTGTTGATTGTGCGCAAGCCGTGGCCAGGCATGGCGCGCACCATCTACAACGATGCCGAGCGCTACGTGAAGCAGTATTGGTCGGATATTCCCGGAGCGTACTTTACCGGCGACGGCGCGCGCCGCGATGCCGATGGCTACTTCTGGCTGATGGGCCGCGTCGATGATGTCATCAACGTATCCGGCCATCGGTTGGGCACAATGGAGGTGGAGTCGGCGCTGGTGGCGCATCCCAAGGTGGCCGAGGCCGCCGTGGTGGGCCGCCCCGATGCGCTCAAGGGTCAGGCGATTGCCGCCTTCGTCACGCTGGAGTCGCAATATGCGCCGTCGCCGGAGTTGAAGGAGGAGCTGCGCGCCTGGGTGGCCAGGGAGATTGGCGCGCTGGCGCGGCCCGATGATCTGCGCTTTACGGATGCTCTGCCCAAGACGCGCTCTGGCAAGATCATGCGGCGGCTGCTGCGCGAGCTGGCCTCAACCGGAGAGGTCAAGGGCGACACAACCACGCTGGAAGACTTCAGCGTGCTGGCCAAACTGGGCCAAGAGGAGTAAAGGCCGCTTGGCGACGGAGACCGCATCCACAGTTGCACTTGTTCCCCTTGCCGGCCCGGGCACGCATGTGCCTGCGCTGGACGGCGTGCGCGGCCTGGCGATTTTATTGGTGCTCATTATGCACCTCATGCTGTTCAACAATAACAATGGAAACCGGTGGATGGACGCACTGTCCCAGTTGCAAGGGCTGTGCGGCGCTGGGGTTGACCTGTTTTTTGTCCTTTCAGGATTTCTCATTACGGGCATCCTGTATGACACGTTGCACGGTGAGCATTACTTTCGCAACTTTTACATGCGCAGGTTTCTGCGCATCTTTCCGCTCTACTATGGATTTTTATTTCTGTTGCTGGCGCTGACGCCTTGGTTGCATGTGACCTGGGGCGGACGGCAGTTTGTTCTGCTCGCCTATTTGCAAAATACAGCCATTTGGTTTCCGGTCTCAGGGTTTCATCCGTCTTTAGTGGTAGACCTCAACCACTTCTGGTCGCTGGCGGTGGAAGAACAGTTTTATTGCGTCTGGCCCCTGGTGGTTTTTCTGGTGCGAGACCGGAAACGGCTGATGCAACTTGCGTTGGGACTGTCTGCCTGCGCGCTGGCACTGCGGATTGCGCTGGCCACGTACAGCACGGCGCTGGCCAGCGGCATTGTGCATGAGTGGACGCTTTGCCGCATGGATACATTGATGCTGGGCGGGGTGCTGGCCCTGTGGCTGCGCGGGGACGGATCATTTATACGCTCTGCAGAACGCCATCGCATGCTGCCCGCGATCTTTTTCTGGGCCGTAGTCCTTCTGATTTCCGTATATGCAGTGATCCATCCGCGTGTGGGTTTTGGGTACGGATTTTTCGGCGCTACCTATGGTGGAACGCTGCTGGCTTTGGCGTTTGCGGTGCTGATATTCCTATCCATCCAGCCCGGAACACGATGGAACCGTTTCTTCTCCGTGGCATGGCTGCGCAGTTTTGGAAAATATAGTTATGGGATCTATGTGCTGCACATTCTTGTTGGGTACCTTCTGAGCACCACGATCCGCAAGTGGCTGGGGACCAGCCTGCGCATTTGGCTGACGCCGCAGCTGCACTCCCGGCCAGCGGCGATTCTGGTGGAGTTTGCCGTCAGCGTCAGCGTGGTCTATGCGGCGGCATGGCTCAGTTACAACTTGTATGAAGTGCGCTTCCTGCGTCTCAAGCGCCGCTTTGCTGCTTAAGGGGAGACGCTTCACAAGCGCGGATCGCTCCCTCAGCGGCTCAAGCCGCACTGCGAGGCTTGGGATGGAGACGGCTGAAGCCCGTCCCCATCCCAACAACAGATTCCCAACAACAGACTTGTTCAGAGATTTCTTGAAAGATTCAGTGGAGTCTGTGCCGCTCTGCGGGTCGACATATTTTCGATTCCACTCACTTCTTCTCATCCACGCTGCACGTGCAGGCGGTGGGAGCATCTTCGTTGCTGGATTCCAGCATCACCTTCCAGGTTCCATCCGTCTCTTTCTTCCAGACGGTCATATAGCGGCCATGCGTCGGGGGCAAATTCTTCGCGTGTCCTTCGTAATGCCCCCACGTGTAGCCCATGTCGCCCGAGGGTGCGAGTTGGCCGCCCTCCGGTGTCCATGTCAGTTGGTAATCCTGTGGCGACCAGCGTGCCTGCGCGGCAATCGCCGTTTGTCCAATGACCGCCGCAGCACGATTGCCCAGTGTCACGCCATCCTTGTCAAAGAAGGAAGCAAAGGCTGTGCCGCCGCCTTCTGCCACGGCTGCGGCAAACTTCTTTTCCAGTCCGAACAGAAACGCTTCGCCTGGTGTCAGCGTGGGTGAGGTCAGCAGATCGGGTGCAGAGAGGTTTTCTTGCACTCCCGGCAAAAGATCGAGCGAAGGTTTTTGTGTTGCCGGAGCCGCAGCGCTTGTCTGTGCCAGGCAAGAACCACAGCTAACGAGTATGACTGCCCAAGAGATTCCATTCCAAAGCGAGATTTTTTTTTGCGCCATCAACCGCCATCCTGTAGGAGCCAGAGTGCATCCTTGGCGCTATGGTACCCGCGACACAAATGCTTTGTCATTCCGTGTGCGGTCGCGCCATCCCCGGTTTCCCCAGCCGCCACACGGCTGCCAAACATCTGCTAAACCTTGCACCGTTTCCGGTATACTAGAGCCAGTGTTCCCCAGCGCGGACGCAGCCCAGTTGGGGCCGTAGACAAGGCTGCGCGGTATCTTTTGAGGAGTCAAAGCGTGCTCGCCAAGGATGGCGACACGCAGCCAGCAGATGAGCCAGATTCTCGACACCATCCAATCTCCGCGCGACATCAAAAACCTCCCCTTGGCGGATCTGGAGCGATTGGCGCAGGAGATTCGCGAGCGCATGATTCAAGTGCTCTCGAAGACCGGCGGACATCTGGGGCCGAACCTCGGCGTGGTCGAACTGACCCTGGCCATGCACGTTGTTTTTGACACGCCCAAGGATCACTTCACCTTTGACGTCAGCCATCAGGCCTATGTACACAAGCTGCTGACGGGCCGTCGCGAGCAGTTCCATACCATGCGCCAACCTGGCGGCTTGAATGGCTTTATGCTGCGCACGGAAAGCGAGCACGATTGTTACGGCGCAGGCCACGCGGGCACGGCCATCTCTGCCGCGCTGGGCATGGCCGTTGCACGCGACCTGGCTGGCCGCGATGAAAATGTGATTGCCGTTGCCGGCGATGCGGCCTTTACCAATGGCATCTCCTACGAAGCGCTGAACAACATTGCAGCGCAAACCAAGCGCCTTATCGTCGTGCTCAACGACAATGAGTGGTCGATAGATCGCAACGTTGGGGCCATCGCCTCCTACTTCCATCGCATTGTTACAAATGAGCGCTACGCGCATCTGCATGAACGCGCCATCCGACTGATCGAAAAACTGGGCGGCTCCAATGCGCGCAAAGTAGCACGGCGTGCGGAGGAAGCGGCCAAAGGCCTGCTCTGGCCCTCATTTTTGTTTGAGGAGTTTGGGCTTACCTACTACGGCCCCATCGACGGCCATGATCTTGGCTTGCTCATCGAGACTTTCCGCTTCTTAAAGACGCAGGATCGTCCCGTCATTCTGCATGTGCTCACGCAAAAGGGCCGCGGTTTTCAACCTGCGCTGGACAAGCAGAAAAAATTCCACGGCGTCAGTCCGTACCATCCAGAAACCGGTGAGACCAAATCCGCCGGACAAAAAACCTACTCGGAGGTTTTCGCCGAGACGATGGTCAAGCTGGCGGACACGAATGATCGCGTTGTTGCCATCACCGCAGCCATGCCCAACGGCACGGCGCTGGATCTGTTTCGTCCGCATCATCCCAAGCGCTATTTTGACGTCGGCATCGCCGAAGAACATGCCGTCATTTTTGCGGCGGGCATGGCTACGCAGGGCTACAAACCGTGCTGCGCCATTTACTCCACGTTTTTGCAACGCGCGGTTGATCCCATCATTCACGACGTCTGCCTCCAAGAATTGCCCGTCGTATTCTGCATGGATCGAGCTGGTCTCTCCGGAGACGATGGTCCCACGCACCACGGACTCTTCGACATTAGTTATCTGCGCGGCGTTCCCAATCTTGTGCTGATGGCGCCAAGCAATGAGGACGAGCTGGCCGATATGCTCTGCACCGCAGTGGAACACAACGGCCCCAGCGCCGTCCGCTATCCGCGCGGCACCGGACCGGGCGTAGCCGTCAAGCCAACCCCAGCAGCCCTGCCAATCGGCAAGGCGCAGGTGCTGCGTCAGGGCGGGGAAGTAGTCATTCTTGGCTTGGGCGCGATGCTGGACACTGCCACCGAACTGGCCGACCTGCTGGAGCAGCAGGATTGCCCAGTCACGCTGATCAATCCGCGCTTCATCAAGCCGCTGGATGAAGAGTTGATCGCTGAAGCCGCTCGCAACGCCAGCGTGCTCCTCACGCTGGAGGATCATGTTTTGATGGGCGGATTTGGCAGTGCGGTGTTGGAGTGCCTCCAGCTCCGCCAGATCCATACACCCGTGGTGCGCATCGGTTGGCCCGACCAGTTCATTGAGCACGGCAAGGTGGATCAGCTGCGCGCAAAGTATGGCCTGACCGCCAGCGCCGCTCTGGCACAACTCCAACCCTACTTGCGCCATTCGCGCTCGTTGCATCTAACGGCACAGCGGTAAAGTGCCCGCTTTGGCGTGACGAGCTTCTGGTGTGCGAAGATAAAGACAGCAATGAATATGCCTCAGAAGCGTTTTTGTATGCATTCTTTTTTGCCGCGTGTTTGTAGCGGCCTGTTCCTGCTGGCGTTGGTGGTGGCTCTTGCATCCACGGCTCATGCGCAGACGGACCTCAACCTAAACCTGTACGAAGCGTTGCCGATGTCGGCCAGCAAGCCTGTCACAGAGACGGGTGGCGTGGTCACCGATCCCGGCGTGAATCAGTCGGCGGATCCATCCCTGGGCTTTCGCATGGGATTGCGGCACATGTTCCATCCGCACTTTGGGTTGGAAGTGAACTGGGGCTACAATCGCGCAACGCAGCACTTCTCTGGCTCTGTGCAAACGGATGCCACGGTGTACTCGCACGCCAAGCCATTTACGATCGACTACGTCTCGCGCATCAAGACGTACAAGGGCTTCCAATTTTTCTGGCTGGCCGGGGCCGGATTTGTCTCCTATGACATCTCCAGCTACGGGACAGGCAGTAGTAGCAGCAGCGTGGTCACGGAGCCAGCGCAGTCGGAGATTCTGCCGGCAGGCGAATATGGCGTGGGTGCCGATTACCACCTGCACGCATTGCCAAAGTTCCTGGGGCTGCGCTTGCAATATCGTGCGATTGTGGAACATGCGCCCGATTATCGGCTTACCTATTTGTCCACGAACAATCTGATCAACATCTCCGAGCCGAGCGTGGGCATCACACTCAAGTTCTAACGGCAATACAGGCCAATCGAAAGCCCTGCGTCTGACGGTCGCTTAGCGCGACGGTTTGCTGCGGGGCTTTGGCTTGTTTGCCTCCAGCAATGCGCGCAACTTCTCCACTGCGTGCGGCATGGCTTGGACGGGCGTGCTGCCGTAACCCAAGATGAATCCATGCCGGGCAGGGGAGCTGTTGTAATACGGGGAAAGCGGCCAGAGCCAAAGACCGGAACGCGCGGCCTGGATGGCCAGCTCCCGATCGTTGTATCCCTCCGGCAAATACGCAACCAAGTGCATGCCGGTTTCCGAGCCGGTGATTTCCAGATTCGGATGCAGTGTTGACTCCAGAGCGTGCAGCAAGGCATCGCGGCGTTCGTGGTAGAGGGTGCGCATTTTACGGATGTGCCGGGCGAAGTTTCCTTCTGCGATGAAGTCGGTCAGCGCCTCCTGATACAGATAGGCGGGAAAAATGTCCATGGCCAGACGCACCGCAATGAATGCGTCCACCAGGTCAGGCGGCACGACGATGTAGCCCATGCGCAGCGAAGGGAAGAGGACTTTGCTGAAGGTGCCCACATAAATAACGCGCGCGTGCGGGTCGAGGCCCTGTAAGGAGGCGATGGGCATGCCTTCATGGCGGTACTCACTGTCGTAGTCGTCTTCGATGATCCAGGCTCCATACTTCTGCGCCCATTGCAGCAACTGCATTCTGCGAGCGGCGCTCATCGACACGCCGAGCGGAAATTGATGGGAAGGGGTTACGTGCGCGGCGCGTGCGTTGCGGTTCTTGCGCAAGCCTGCGGCAACATCCATGCCGGCTGCATCGACGGGAACAGGGACCAAGCGGCAGCCAGCGCTGAGAAATACGCTGCGGGCCAGGTTGTAGCCCGGTTCCTCGATCCAGACCGCGTCCCCAGCATTCAACAATACGCGCGCAGTAAGATCCAACGCCTGTTGCGAGCCGGAGACGATCAGGATCTGGTTCGCATCACAATGCACACCGCGTGAGGTGCGCAGATAATTGCAGATCACTTCCCGGAAGCGCTCGGAGCCGCGAGGGTCAATATGGTGGATTTTGGCAATGCGCGGATTGCGGCTGTGACGCGCGAGCAAGCTGGCCCAAAGTGTGTGGGGGAACTGCTCCAGTGCGGGCTGATGCAGGCCAAAGGCTCCCCAGCCATGCAGCCAGGGCAGGGGTTCGCGTTTGGGCAAAATGCGCGTCCGGTCTGCAAGGTGTCTGTCCCCAGAGATGCTGGGTTGCGCGTGCGGCTTCTGCTGTGCGGCTACGAATGGAATGGAATCCGGCAGCTCGGCAGAGACAAAGGTGCCCGAACCTGTGCGCGCTTCCAAATACCCCTCCATCAACAATTGCGCGTACGCATCCAGCACAGGGATGCGCGAAATGTGCAACTGTGCGGCAAGATCGCGGCTGGAGGGTACCTTCTGCCCGGAATCGATCGCGCTGCTTACGATAGCCGCGCGCAGCCCTTCATAGATTTGTTTGTGCAGCGGCAGCTTGGACTTTCGATCCAGCGCGATCAACGGCATGACACTGACGGAGGCATTGTGGCGGCGGGACTGGACAGACATACACCCAGTATAGTGGCTATAGGAAAATCTTGAAAAGTGGCTATTGCGGCATACCACTCTTTGCGCAATAGTAGGGGCATGCACAAGGTTCCCAACCCGGCTTTGCAGCGTTGGCAGTTCGTACAGTCTTCCGTGGGGCGGATTTTGCTCTGCGTGGCCACCATGGTGTTTGGCTTGCAGGAGCTTTGGACTCGCGGCCATATTGTCGGCCTGCGCATCTTGCCCGTATGGATGCCGCTGCACGTGGCGGCGGCCTATGTGCTTGGAGTTGGCTTGATCGCTGGCGGCGCATACCTGTTGCAGCAGAATGCCCACGGACGCTTGGTCGCCTGCGCGCTGGGGATTTTGTTTCTTGTCTCGGATGTGTTGGTGAGAGCCTCTCAATTTAGGCTGGCCATCCAGGATGTAGGCGTGCGGACGCAAGTCTTTGAGGCGCTGGCCTTGGCTGCAGGATATTTTCTTGTTGCGCAAACCATGCCCGCACAGGGGGAGCGTGCGCAAAGATGGCGGTATTCCGTTTGGACAGCTGCAGAGATGAGCCGGATTCTCTTTGCGGTTTGTCTTTGGGTCTTCGGCGCAGATCACATCGAGGTGGCTTCGTTGATCGCCACGCTGATTCCGGCGTGGATTCCTGCACATATGTTTTGGACCTATGCCACGGCGGCAGGATTGATCACTGCAGCGTTTTCGACGCTTGTGCGCAGATTGGCCACGCTGGCCTCGTGCCTGCTGGGCGGAATGTTCTTTCTTTGGGTGGTCTTGCTGCATGCGCCCAGAGTCGCTGCCCACCCCAGCAGCGTGAATGAATGGAACAGCGCGTTTGTCGCCTTGGCCATGGCAGGCTGTTCCTGGTTGTTGGCCGCATCGGCCAGTCCAGTGCAGGCCAAGGCGCGACCGGTTGTGGATGGTTCGCGAGAGCTTCGCTGGAACAATCCACCGCTCAAGCTGCAACCAGCATGGCAGGGCAAGGTGCTGCATATCCCCGTGCCTGTGCAGCGGTCCGATGCCGACAACGTCGTCAGACCAGCTATGCACAAGACTGACGCATAGTTGACGATCCAGATTGCGTGTGGGGACGCAATCCGCACTCCCCCCAAGGTTACGGCCAAGAGGGGGAGTGCGGTATTTTTTGGGGCGAAGCGCTGGAAGTATTTTCGGTCTAGGCGTGGACCATTCCACAAAAGATCTTGCCCCACCCTTCGCAAACAAGACGAAGGATGGGGCCCCCGAAGTTTATAAAGACTTTCAGGAGACTCTGAACGAATACGGATCGTTCCCTCAGCGGATAAAGCCGCGCTGCAATGCTTGGACATACGGCGGGACTGAAGTCCCGCCGTATGTCCAAGCGCAGAAGGTTACTTCCATTGAAAATGAGCTAAGAGCAGCCGCTGGTGCTGCCGCACTCCACGCACTTGTAGCAGCTTCCATTGCGCACCATGATGGCTCCACAGGTGTGGCAACTGGGCGCATCGCCCATATCCACCAGCGCGCGCATGGCGTCAGCGGCATGGTACAGGCCGCGGTCTTCCAGATGCAGCTCGCCCGAGGCCACTTGGGGTGGGGCTGCGCTGGCAGCGTGCATCTCTGCAATCACAGACTCTGCTGCAAGCGGTGCGGACAGTGCCGAACGCGCCGCTTGCGGTTGCAGCGCGGCGGAGGATTCTGGTGCAGCGCTGGCTGTGGCCATGCCAGCAAAGAGCGGCAACTGCTGGCCAGAGAGGAAACGAATCTGGAGCCAGCGGAAGATGTAATCCATGATGGATTTGGCAAAGCCAATCTGCTC
>DAHWKP010000070.1:0-28983 GCA_027343585.1 Acidobacteriaceae bacterium | reverse complement strand
GCAAGTCGATCGTATTGCGCCACAGCAGATGTCCGTTTAGATCGTATGCCTGCCTGGATTTCGCAGAGAAATATTCATTGCATGTATCGACAAAAAACGTTGTGTCTGTCAAAGAATATATCCCCGGCTGGCACCCGGATCGAAAAGTCGTCACCACTTGCAACTTTCCCGCATAGGGCTGGAAGTCAATGCGCCAATGGTCATGCGGCAAACTTTCCATCTCTAAAAATCCATCCCCCAGCAGTGGAACATACGCAGGGACATCCAGTTTGGATTTGGCCACGATGGCCAGAGGGTCTAGCGCAAAAAATTCAGCAACAATCGGACGTGGATCGATCGGAGTTGCAGCAGTCGCACTCGTCGTCGGTGTCGCTGTCTTGGCAGGCACCTGTACGTGAAAATCCTTTTTCCACTCCAATAATAGGTGGGTTCCGCTCGGGGACATTTCCAGCATAAGGAGATCTTGGTGCGCACTGGCAATCGGAACTTCGTGCAAGTCCAGGTTCCCATTGCTTAAGTTTGCACAACGCCGCAGCAAAAATTCTCCGTGCGGCAATGGCCAAACAAACTGGCCGTAATCATCCAGATCCCAATCCGTTGCAGCGATTTTTGTGTGAGATGGCAGATCCATCACGACCGCACGTTCTCTATGTTCTAGGTTGTCGTTTTGTGGCGCACAGGTAATATCGAGTTCCATCAATGCAGGAACATTGAAGCTGAACAGGAGATGCTTTCCATCCAAATACAGCATCTCCACCAACTGATACCCCTGCAGCGTGGGCAACTTTCCGGGAGGATTGTATCCGAACTGCTGCACCGGGATATTTTGTTTAGGATGGATGAGCTTTCTGCCTCGGTGTGCGATTGGCGGAAGCGGCTGCTGAGCACTGACTGCCGGAGCGATTGCCGCAAGCAGGAGCATTAACAACCACGGGACCATTGCTACACGGAACATCGAATACTCCTTGCATCGTTGCATTTGGCATAGCTGCAAACGGATTCTATAACATTGCCTGCCAGTCTACGCCAATGAAAACCAAGTCCGCCTAAGATACAGTGGAGTGGAAAGGAATTGATTGCATGACGCTTCGCGGAAATTTTTCTCTCAATGCATTTAATTTGACTCTGGTCGCAGCTCTTTGTCTTTTCCCCTCCACGCTCGTCGGACAATCCATGGCCAATGCGAAGCAACCAGCAGCGTCACATGTTGCTGCCGCGCAGACTGCGGATGCGATCCCCGGATTTGATCCCAAGCTGATGGACACCTCGGCAGATCCGTGCGTGAATTTTTATCAATATGCCTGCGGAAATTTTTCCAAGCTTTACCCCATCCCCAACGATCTACCTGTATACAATCAATTTCAAATCTTGCAAGAACTGACACGCCAACACCTGCGCGACATTTTGGAACAGGCCGAGCAGCCCTCGCCCAACCGCACTGCAAATGAACAGAAGATTGGCGACTACTACGCGAGCTGTATGAACACGAGCGCGATTGACGCTGCCGGGCTGAAGCCGTTGCAGCCAGAGATCGATGCCATTCGCTCCCTGCACGACAAGAACCAGTTGCCCGCATTGTTAGCGCAAGACCAAACCCTGGGCGTGAACGCATTCTTCTCTCTTGGATCGCAACAGGATTTTCGGGATGCCTCCAAGGAAATTGCCTCCGTGGATCAGGACGGACTCGGCCTGCCAGAAAAGGATTATTATCTGCGCACCGATCCCCAAAGTGTAAAGATCCAACAAGAGTATGTGCAGCATGTGGCGAACATGCTGGGGCTGGCGGGGGAGGCAAAGGCCCAGGCGCAAGCCGATGCCAAGGCGGTGATGGCGCTGGAAACTGCGATGGCCAAGGCCAGCATGGGGCAGGTGGAGCGGCGTGATCCCAACAAGGTGTACCACATCGAATCCACCACGCAATTTGCACAGAGCGCGCCCACGCTGCACTGGACAGAGATATTTGCGGATGCGCACAGCCCCAGCTTCTCGACCCTGAACGTCGCTGTTCCGGACTACTTCACGGCCCTCAACACCATCGTGCAACAAACAGATTTGCATACAATCCAGCAATATCTGCTCGTGCATCTACTGGATTCGTTTTCGTCACGCTTGCCCAAAGCATTTGACGAAGAGGTCTTCGACTTTTATGGGCACAAGCTCAGCGGTTCTCCGCAACAGATGGCGCGTTGGAAGCGTTGTGTCTCCGCAACCGATGCAGCGATGGGCGAGGCGCTCGGTCAGGTTTATGTGCAGAAATACTTTTCAGGAGACAGCAAACAGAAGACGCTCGACATGGTGCGTGCCATAGAGGCAGCCATGCGCAGCGATTTGCAATCTCTCAATTGGATGAGTGCGGACACCAAAGCCAAGGCTCAGGAGAAGCTCGACCTCATCAGTAATAAGATTGGCTATCCGGACACATGGCGTAACTATTCCAGCTTGAAGATTGTGCCCAATGATGCACTCGGCAACTCCATGCGTGCGCGGCAATTTGAATTTGCCCGCCAGATGCGCAAGATCGGCAAGCCGGTCGATCGCAAAGAGTGGGAGATGACGCCGCCTACCATCAATGCCTACTACGATCCCAGTATGAATAACATTAATTTTCCCGCTGGAATTTTGCAGCCTCCCTTTTATGATCGCTCCCAGCCTCCGCCAGTCAATGATGGCCACATCGGCGCAGTGGTTGGCCACGAACTGACCCATGGTTTTGACGATCAAGGCAGTCAATTTGACGGCCATGGCAATCTGAAGGATTGGTGGACTCCGCAGGACAAAAAACAGTTCGCAGAACGCGAGCAGTGCATCATCGATGAATATGACGGCTTCACCGTGGTGGACTCTCTGCATGTCAACGGCAAGTTAACCGTGGGCGAAAACACTGCGGACAATGGCGGCTTGCACTTGGCCTACATGGCCATGGAAGCATGGGCGGATCAGAACCACATCGATTTGCAGCAGAAGATGGGTGGGTTGAGTGCGGCGCAAAAATTCTTTATCAGCTTTGCGCAGAACTGGTGCTACAACGCTCGCCCAGAGTATCTGCGTCTGATTACAAATACAAACCCCCACGCGCCGGGGCCGTTTCGTGTTCGTGGCGTGATTGAAAATATGCCGGAGTTTTCCACGGCCTTTCAGTGCAAGGCTGGACAGCCCATGGCTCCCGTACACCGCTGCCGTGTTTGGTAGGTTGGCTGCGATGGGCTGCGCGGGTCAAGCTCGCGTGGCCTGTCCTATTGCGCTCAAATCAAGAACAAGCTGCTCCAGCACCAGACGTTTATCCACGGGCGAAGAGCGCAGATCGCGATCGGCTCGCGCCACACGTTCTATGCAACGCAACAAATCGCTTCGTTTTTTATAGCGTCGCGCCTGCCGGATCAAATCATCGGCTACGAATGGGGCCACGCGAAATCCCGGCCACAATGCCTGCCAAATCGCCCGTGAGTCGCGGACATTTTTCTCCAACACCACCAGCATCTGGCGAAAGGTGCGCGCCAGCATGTAGAGATGCCCGATCGCCGCGTCTTCGCCGCCATCACTTGCATTCAGCAAGCCGTGCAGCAGTGCCAGCGCACGCGCCTTATCTTGTGCGGAAATCGCGTCCGTCAACTCATACAGGGAGCGTTGCCGCGCCGTGGAAACCATCGCCTCCACATCTTCCAGTGTGATGCGATCGCGCCCACTGACATAAAGCAACAACTTATCCAACTCGCTCGACATGGCCATCAAATCGCCGTGCAGGGCATCGGTCAACTCACGCGCAGCATCGGCCTGGCATTGCACTCCGACCTGCGCCGCCGTGGCAACCAGCCAGCGCATGGCATCGGCCTCTGCTGCCTCGGCCAACTCTACCAGTCCACACCAGGCACCCAGCGACTCGCGTATTTTTTCGTACTGCTCTTTGTCCTGCATCTCCATGCGCCGCACGTCGGCGGGAATATGCAGATGGTCGGCCACAAAGACCAGCAGCGCCTGAGGATTGGGTGCGCGCAGATACCCTTCCATGGCGGCAAACTCCTCTTTCTTGGCGCCACGTTGGTAGAGCGCGCGCACGTTGCGCACAAAGACAAGCTGAAAGGGAGCCATCAACGACGGTGTGCTGACTCGATCCAGAGCATCGAAGACGGTATGCTCTCCCAACGTAAATTCAGAGACGCAAAAATCGCGCATCGCCGGATCCGTCAATGCCCCCAACAATCCGGTGCGGCACTGTTGTTGAAAGTACGTTGCATCGCCAACCAAAACATATCCCGGCTTGCGTGCGTCTGTATGCACTTCGGCTAAAAATCGCCGTACCGCGGCGAAGCTACCAGAGAGTTGCGTTTGTGCCGGGGCTGCGCCTTGCATCCGCGTCTCCATTTAGAAGGAATCCAGAATATCGCTGACCAGCGTCTGTGCAAACTCACGTGCCAATCGTTGTACCGCCGGCGAATCCTCTTGGATAAAGCTGGTCAGATCCGCAGTGGATTGGTATTGTTGGCGAAAAATATAATTCGAATTCTGAAAGAGTACCTTGCCATCGCGATCCACCAGCGTAACGCTGGCCGTAAGGACGATCAGGTAGCTGGAGGATTGCCCCGTCTGCGGATTATAGGTCAGCGGTGTGTAGACCTCGTTGAGCACGGTGCCGCGCAGCGTGGCGTCGGCTGCACCCGGTTTGTCGGTCAGCAAAATTCGGTCGCGCGTGCGATTGGACAACTCGCGCACCACCGCCTGCGTCAGTGCAACTTCCGTGTG
Source organism: Acidobacteriaceae bacterium (assembly GCA_027343585.1). Lineage (GTDB taxonomy): Bacteria > Acidobacteriota > Terriglobia > Terriglobales > Acidobacteriaceae > JAJZCX01. The sequence continues at coordinate 24,246 of DAHWKP010000070.1, read as the reverse complement.
GTAGTTTTCTACTTTTGTTTGAAAGATGGGAACGGCAATCGTGGTTACATCTGGCGGTAGATGCGTTGCCGTTCCTGCCGCATGATAGCCGCAGCCGGTGATGCCGAGTAGGAGCGTGCAGAGGATTCCGTAAGCCGTTCGCAGCATGGTTGCAACCCAACTCCATTGTACGGAGTGCGTCCGGTATGCGCGGTGTGCGCGCAAAATAAAAAGAGGCAGCCTGTACAGGCTGCCTCTTTTTTACGCTACAACGAGCTATGCGGTGGAGGGTTGCTCCCCAGCAAAACCAGGCGCGCGGCCCGCATCCGGCTTCAGTACCTGTTGCAATTCGCCGCCTGTACCATCGCTGGGCTGATCGATGGGGGGCAATTCCTTGCCTTCCATGAGCAGGCGAATCTCTGTCGCATCCAGCGTCTCTCGCTCCAGCAAGGCCGCAGCCATACGATGCATGATCGGCTGGTTGTTTTCCAGCAGGCTATGCGCCGACTGGTAGCCATTGTCCACCAATGTGCGCACTTCACTATCAATCTGGCGCGCTGTCTCTTCGCTGAAGTCGCGGTGCTGAGAAATTTCCCGGCCTAAAAAGATCTGTTCCTCTTTTTTGCCAAAGGTCAACGGGCCTAAGCGGCTCATGCCATACTCGCAGACCATCTTGCGGGCCACTTCTGTGGCGCGTTCAATATCATTGCCCGCTCCGGTGGTGATGCGGCCCAGAAAGATTTCTTCAGCGCAGCGACCGCCCATCAAAATGGCAAGCTGCGTCTCCAGATATTGTTGCGAGACGGTGTGCTTGTCATCCTCGGGCAACTGCATGGTCAACCCCAGGGCCATGCCACGCGGAATGATGGTGACCTTGTGCAGCGGATCGGCATCATCGCGCAACGCGGCCACGACCGTGTGGCCGGCCTCGTGATAGGCCGTGACCTTTTTCTCTTCGTCGGTCAATAGCATCGACTTGCGCTCTGCGCCCATCAGTACTTTGTCCTTGGCCATCTCAAAGTCGCGCATGATGACAGATTTGCGATTGGAGCGTGCCGCAGCCAGCGCAGCCTCATTCACCATATTGGCCAGGTCGGCTCCGGCAAAGCCCGGTGTGCCGCGCGCCAGTACGCGCAGATCAACATCCTCAGACAAAGGAACTTTTTTCGCGTGGACGCGCAACACCTCTTCGCGGCCGCGCACATCGGGACGACCCACCACGACACGACGGTCAAAGCGCCCCGGGCGTAACAGCGCTGGGTCGAGCACGTCGGGGCGATTGGTCGCCGCGACCAAAATCACGCCGTCGTTGGACTCAAAGCCGTCCATCTCGACCAGCAATTGATTCAATGTCTGTTCGCGCTCATCATGTCCGCCGCCTAGGCCTGCGCCACGATGACGGCCCACGGCATCGATTTCATCAATGAAGATGATGCACGGCGCATTCTTCTTGCCCTGCTCGAACAGATCGCGCACACGGCTCGCACCGACGCCGACGAACATTTCCACAAAGTCCGAACCGGAGATGGAGAAGAACGGCACATTGGCTTCGCCCGCAACGGCGCGCGCCAGCAGCGTCTTGCCGGTTCCCGGAGGCCCAACCAGCAGCACTCCCTTGGGAATGCGTCCACCCAGCTTTTGGAATTTTTGCGCCTCGCGCAGGAACTCAATGATCTCCTTGAGTTCTTCTTTGGCCTCTTCTACGCCGGCCACATCCTTAAAGGTGATTTTCTTCTGCTGCATGGAGAGCAGGCGTGCGCGGCTCTTGCCAAACGACATGGCTTTGTTGCCGCCGCTCTGCATCTGGCGCAGCAGGAAGTACCAGAGCGCGCCCAGCAGCAGGAAGGGCAAAATCTGCAGGAAGATGTTGAACCAAGTGCTGCCCTGCGTGTCTTTCACCGTCACGTTGACCTGGTGATCTTGCAGCACGCGATACATGTCGGGATAGTTGGCGGGGATTACGGTGTGGAAGCCAGCCTTGTCGGCGCGATAGTGCCCACGCACCTCATCATTGATGACGGTGACGTCTGCAATCTGGCCCTGTTGGGCGTCGTTCATGAACTTGGAGAAAGGAACCTCCTGGTCATGGCCGATGCCAGATCCATGCTGCACCACCTGATACAGCACAATCAGGCAGGTGCCGATCAGAACCCAAAACAACGCCTGTTTCACCTTTGAATTCACGCACTCCTCATTTCTTCCGCGCCCTGCTCCCTCGCTGCGGAACCCCCACTGCGCGCGTCTTTATAAGCTTAAACTTTCCCTGCAGCGCCCTTACTCTACTGTAAAGATGCCTCTTGCTTGCAAAAAGTCGCGTTGCCGACGAAAAATCTTCCCCCCAGGCACTCCAATTGCTGGGTTCCCAAGTGTTTATGATTCTACTCCCGTTGCTGGAAATGCGTGGAAAATTGCAATCCTGGCTGCGCCGACGTCGGTTACTTTTTCCCGATTTCTCTGGTTACCCCTGGTGGGGATTTTGAAGGAGCGGCCTCAAGGTTTTCCGCTCGGAATTCGATCTGTACTTGCGGTGATTCCCCGACATCCACGCGTACCCCACGCATCCAGACGATTTTCCCCTGCCACTCCACCACGGGCCAGCGCGCACGCTCCGCACCCTGCACCCGCATTCGCTCCAAAACTTCCTTCACCTTTTTGGGGCCGCGCGTGTGTTCCAGCGTCACGCGGTCGCCCGGCCTCCACGCACGCACCGTTGCTGGGGGCAGTGTGAATGCCGCTCCCCGTTCCACTGTGGCCGTGCAGACCAGGCCCAAGGCCACAGCCTCCACTCGGCCCGGCACGGGCAGCGTATATTCGAGTTCTCCCCCTGGGCTGCGATCCTGTGCGGCACCCTGTTCAGGGGTGCGCTCCAATTGCAGCTCGCGCGCACTGCGGCTGGCGAAGAGTTCCGCCGTAATCTGCTCCTTGCGCCCGGCAGCAGCGCTGCCGCCCTCGACCATCTCCAGCAATGTTTCGGTTTGCTGAAAGTTTAGCTTTGCTCCCAGCCGCTCCGCCGTGGCACGCAACAACCTGCGCCGCAGCGCGCGTGGCAGCGCCATCATTTGCTGCACCTCCACGCCCCAGCCAGCCTGTTCAGGATGCGTCGCCACGCTGCGGCCTCCACCGCGTACCGGCTTGCCCGGCAGCAGCAACAGCGACGCCAGACGCGCCACCTCCGCCTGCCAATAGGCCTCCTCATCGCAGGCCAGAACGGCCATACGCGCCAACTGTTCTTCCATCGCGGGATTGTATTGGCGTAAGGTTGGCAACAATTCATGGCGCACGCGATTGCGCGTGTGCGCAGGGTCGCGGTTGCTTGCATCCTCGCGCCAATTCTCTCCCAGCGCGCGCAGGTAGGCCTCAATCGCTGCGCGTCGCACCGCCAGCAGCGGACGCACAACGCGCCCCGCTCCATCGATCCTCAGCGTGGAATGAATGCCGCTCAATCCCTCCGTCCACGCACCGCGCAATAGCTTCATCAGCACTGTCTCGGCCTGGTCATCGCGCGTGTGTGCCGTGGCCATGGCATCGGCCTGCCCGGCGCGCAGTACCCGCGCAAACTCCGCATAGCGCAGCGTGCGCGCCGCCGTCTCCAGAGAAATCTTTTCCTGCTGTGCAATTGCTGGCGCATCGCCCTGCGCAATCGTGCAGGGCAGACCGAGCCGTTCCGCCAACTGCGCAACGAAGGCTGCGTCTGCATCTGCCTCCGCGCCGCGAATGCCGTGGTGAACATGCAGCACGCTGAGCACCAGTCCCATCTCTGCCCGTGCCGCAGCCAGCGCGCAAAGCAGCGCCGTCGAGTCTGCGCCCCCGGAGACGGCCACGCAGACGCGCTCCCCCGGCGCAAACAAGCTGCGGTCCAGCGCCAGTGTGGGCACAGGCTTTGCGATGCGGCTGCCAGGGGTGTTCATGCTGATTATGGTAGCGCTCCCAAGCCAACTCCCTGTACTCTGCTGCCATGGACGTCAACGAATCCAACGAACTGCGTGAGCATCAGGAGCATGCCGCGCACGACCCTTCCACGCGCCCCGTGGCCTTGGCTATGGCCATTCTTGCCGTGCTGGTGGCCGTTACCACGCTGCTCGGCCAGCGCGCATCCACGGAGGCCGTGCTGGCCCAGGCCCGCGCCAGCGACCTGTGGAGCGAGTATCAGGCCAAGCACATCCGCCAGAATGAAACCGCGCTTGCCTTGGACATGCTCTCCACGCTGCCCGTCGCCGATGCCGCCGCTGCTGCACAGTTGCGCGCGCGCTATCAGCAGCACTCCGCGCAGTGGAGCGCCGAGCTGAAAGACGCAGCCACGAAAGCCCGCCAGCATGAAGCCGAGGGCCAACTGGCCGAACGCAAACTCGATCGCTTCGACCTGGGCGAAGCGTTGCTGGAGGTGGGTCTGGTCATCACCTCAATCACCTTGCTCACCCGGCGCGGCATGTATGCGCTGCTCGGCTGCGCCTTTGCTGCCCTCGGTGTGATCTCGGCGATTTCTGCCCTGTTGCTGCACTAAAGAATCTTGGAATTCGTGGGAACGGGAGGCCGTGGCGCAATCCATTGCGCATCCATCTCCGCGTATAGTGAAAAAGACAGGATTTGAGAATTTCATGCAGGTATTTGTCATACTTCCAGCAGCGGGTTTGGGCACGCGGATGAGCACCCCGGCACAGGCGGGATCTCCAGCTGCTCCCAAGCAATTTTTGCAGCTGCAAGGGATTCCGATTCTGATGCACACGCTGCGCACCTTTGCTGCGATGCACTCCGTTGCACGGATTCACGTTGCCGTGCGCACCAATGAGATGAAACGAGTGCAGGCGCAGGTCGAGGAGTACGGCCTTGCGAAAATTGTCGTCGTAGTCGCCGGCGGAGACACACGCCAGGCCTCCGTGAGCGCGGCGTTGCGCAGCTTGCCCGCACAGGATGAGGATGTTGTTTTGGTCCATGACGCCGTGCGCCCGCTCATCGACGTGGCGACGATCGAGCGCACGGTTGATGCCGTGGTCAAGCATGGTGCCGCCATCGTGGCTCTGCCAGCGATTGATACCATCAAGCAGGTGGAACGCACTGCGGAGGGAGCCTTGATTACGGCCACCATTCCGAGGGAGCGCATTGTGCTGGCGCAGACTCCCCAGGGGTTTCGCTGTGGGATATTGCGGCGCATCATGCAGGAGGCCGAGGCCGATGGCTTTCTCGGCACGGATGAGGCGTCTTTGGCCGAGCGCGCAGGATTGCCCGTGGCGGTGGTTCCCGGTTCGTCGCGGAATTTTAAGATCACGCAGCCGGGAGATTTGGAATTGGCTGAGTTCTACCTAAGCCAGCAGCTGGGATAAAACCTATAGCCTGCTGGGTGCATGGTGGCAGGAGCAGCTACAGAATTTTTACAGTTAGGAACGAAAACACACGATGAGAATTGGTTACGGCTGGGACTCCCACGCTTTTCAAGCGGGAGTTCCGCTCAAGATTGGCGGACTCGAGTTGGAACACCCTGCGGGATTGGCAGGGCACTCGGATGGCGATGTATTGCTGCACGCCATTACGGATGCGCTGCTGGGCGCAGTGGCCGTGGGGGACATTGGCAGCTTTTTTCCTCCGGGCGATGCGCGCTGGAAGAATGCCGACTCTGCAATCTTTTTGGCGACCGCACTCGAAGAGGTGCGCAACGCTGGCTACCAAATCGTCAACGTGGACACAACACTGGTGCTGGCCGCGCCCAAGATTAGCCCCATCGCCGAACGACTGCGGGAAAATGTGGCGCAATTGCTGCATGTACAGCCGAGCGCTGTGGGCATCAAGGCCAAAACTCCCGAAGGCTTGGCGCAGGACCACGTTGCGATTGCGCACGCGGTGGTGCTGTTGGAAAAGCTGGATCATTCAGACCGTGGTCGATCCCAGGCCGCTGCGATCGACAGTCAAGCCCACATTGAAGATGTGGTGCGCAAGCTGTTGGAGGAATCCGGGACGCAGCCAGTGCGCAGACCCACCTTCGATACGGAAGACATCACGTAGGGATCGCAGGGTCGGATGCAATGCGCAAGTGCTGGCATTGGATCCGGCTATTCTGCAGCTTCGCCATCCTCGTCCATTGCTTCGATGGTCTCCAGCGCAGCCTCGGGCGCGTTCCATTGCTTGAGCACCTTGAAGATGCTGGCCGTGCGAAAGCCGGCGCGCACCAACATGCGCACCACGCGCGCTGTCTTTTTTTCATCGGTGGGTGGGGCGACGCGCTTGCGCTCTAGGTAGCGCCGAATTTGCGTTTCTTCTGGCAGGTTGGCGTAGGCAGCGTCCAGGGTCTCCGTCACCAATTCGCCGCGAACCCCGCGCTGCATCAGGTCCTGCTGCACGCGGCGGCGGCCAAACTTTTCATTCTCTTGGCGCAGGCGGGTGAAGGTGCTGGCGTAGGCGGCGTCGTCCAGATATTTCTGTTCGGTCAGCTTGGCCAGCACGGCGGCAACTTTGATTGTGCCGTTTTCGCCCGGCTCCACGCGCGCCTGTAGCAGGCGCTTCAGCTCAGACACGGTGCGCATCTTGCGGGCCAGTGCACGCACGGCCACTTCATACAGGGCCTCCACCTCCAGCGGAGCTTTTTCTTTGCGCGCGCGCTGGGATGCGAAGGCCATGATGGGTTGCCGCTTACGCCTTGGCGGTGAGTACCTTCTGGGATTTGCTTTCGATAAAGCGCTCGGCAGACTCAACGATGACCGAGCGGGCATAGGCGGCGTCGCGCCAACCCTTGACTTCCACACGCTTGCCTTCCAAATCTTTGTAGATGGCGAAGAAGTGCGTGATCTCACGCAGCATGTGCGGATAAATTTCGGAGTAGTTCCACACATCGTTGTAGCGCGGATTGCCTTTGCCCACGGCCAGAATTTTTTCGTCGGGAATGCCCTGGTCCAGCATCTCCAGCACGCCGATGGGGCGCACATCCATCACGCAGCCGGGGAAGCTGGGAAAGTCTACCAGCACCAGCACATCGAGCGGATCGCCGTCTTTGCTGAGCGTGCTGGGGATGAAGCCATAGTCGCCGGGGTAATGTACGGGCGAGTACAGGTTGCGATCCAGCCGGAAGACGTGCAGTTGTTTGTCATACTCATATTTGTTGACGCCGCCGCCGGGGATTTCAATGACGGCGTGGATCACCTCGGGCACTTGCTTGCCGACGGGAAGTTCTAGGTAGTTGGTCATGATCGCTTTCTAGTTGGAAACGCGACAGCGTGCCTGCATCCTGCCTTCTGCTGCCTGCCCCCAGTATAATCGGGACAATGAAGGCTCACATTTATGTCACGCTCCGCACCACGGTGCTGGACCCGCAGGGCCAGACCATCCACGGCGCTCTGCGCAAAATGCAGTACAAAGGCGTTGAGGCCGTTCGCCAGGGCAAATACTTCCAGGTCACGCTGAATGATGACATGACGCTGGCCGAGGCGCAGACCGAGATCGAGCGCATCGCGCGCGAAGTGCTCGTCAACCCGGTCATGGAAGAGTACACCTATCGGCTGGACGTTGCCGCGGCCAACTAGAAATTCTACTTAGGCATCGCAGAGGAAAGCGCTATGTGCGGCATCGTTGGATATGTCGGCAGCAAGGATCCCGTTCCCATCATCATTGAAGGGCTGCGGCGGTTGGAGTATCGCGGCTATGATTCGGCGGGCATCGCCGTGGCTGGCAAGGGCGACGGTATGGAGCTGCGGCGCGCTCCGGGCAAGCTGAAAAAGCTGGAAGATGTGCTGGCGCTCCAGCCGGTGCATGGCTCCTATGGCATTGGCCACACACGCTGGGCCACGCATGGCCGCCCCACGGAAGAGAATGCGCACCCGCACCGTGACTGCACCGGACGCATCGTGGTGGTACACAACGGCATCGTGGAAAATTACCTTGCGCTGAAGCATGAGCTGACGGCGCAGGGGCACAAGTTCGTCACCGAGACGGACACCGAGGTGATTGCGCACCTGATTGAGACCGAGTTGCAGGCAGCGCAGCGCACCGGCCAGACGTTGAAGCTGGAAGAGGCCGTGCGCCGCACCGTGCTGCGGCTGCAAGGAGCCTTCGCTATCGGGGTGTTGAGCGCCGACGAGCCGCAGACCCTTGTGGCTGCGCGCAGCGGACCGCCCGCGGTGCTGGGGCTGGGCCAGGGCGAGTACTTCATGGCTTCCGACGTGCCCGGCATTTTGCATCACACGCGCGATCTCTACTTTATGGCCGATGGCGACCTGGCCGTACTGACGCCTGCAGGCATTCGGCTGATGGATTTCACAGGCAAGTCCGTGGAGATCAAGGTGCAGCGCATCGCCTGGGATCCGATTCAGGCGGAAAAGGGCGGCTACAAGCACTTCATGCTCAAGGAAATTTTTGAGCAGCCGCGCGCCATCCGTGACACCACGCTGGGCCGTGTCTCGCTCGACACGGGCAAGGTGTTTTTGGACGCGATGCAGATCAGCGAAGCGGAGTTTCGCGCCGCTGCCAAGATCAACATTGCTGCGTGCGGAACAAGCTGGCACGCGGGCCTGGCCGGCAAGTACATGATCGAACGGCTGGCGCGCCTGCCGGTCGAAGTGGACTACGCCAGCGAATACCGCTACCGCGACCCGATCGCTGAGCCGAACACCATTGGCCTGCTCATTACGCAATCCGGCGAGACCGCCGACACCATTGCCGCGCAGCGCGAGATGGTGGCCAAGGGATCGAAGACGCTGGCCATTTGCAACGTGGTTGGCTCCATGATCGCGCGCGAGGCGCAAGGCGCCATCTATACGCACGCCGGGCCAGAAATAGGCGTCGCCTCTACCAAGGCGTTTACTGCACAGTTGACCGCGCTTTTCGTTCTGGCTCTTTACATGGCGCAACAGCGCGGCACCATCAGCGACGCGGCCAGCCTGCAACTGGTGGACGAGTTGAGCCGCGTGCCGGGCAAGATTGAAGAGATTTTGAAGAGCGCCGACGCGGTCTGCGAAACGCTGGCGCGGACGTACTCCACGGCGCGAGACTTTTTGTATCTGGGCCGCGGCATCCATTACCCGATCGCTCTTGAAGGCGCACTAAAGCTGAAGGAAATCTCCTACATCCACGCCGAAGGCTACCCGGCGGGCGAGATGAAGCACGGCCCCAACGCGCTCATTGACGAGACGCTGCCCGTGGTCGTGTTGGCGACAAAAGACGTCAACGACCCCGCCTCCAAATTGCGTTATGAAAAAACTCTGTCGAACATTCAAGAGGTCACTGCGCGCTCTGGCCGAGTGATCGCCGTGGCCACCGAGGGCGACCAGGAAATCGCGCAGTTGGTCGAGCAGGTGCTCTACGTGCCGCATGCGCCAGAGATGCTTTCGCCTGTGCTGGAGGCAGTGCCGCTGCAACTGCTGGCCTATCACATTGCCGTGCGCCGCGGCTGCGATGTGGATCAGCCGCGCAACTTGGCCAAGTCCGTCACAGTGGAGTAGGGGCGCATCTGCAGCAGGAATTTATTCAGGGGCACAAGCCACGCTTGCCTAAAACATGAAGCGGCGCGTGGGTTGGCGGCGTTCAATGTTCATCATCCAGAGGAGCAGTCCTAGGTAGATCGCCACCAAGGTGCAGATTTGGAAAGCAACCCACAGGAAGTTGCTGCCCAGATACACCGGCACGGTAATGTTGAGAATGATGAAGCCCATGCCCACGATGGCCGCAATGATGGCCGGAGTGACGCGGCCAGAAACCTGCAGATAGCTCCTGCAACTGGGGCAGCGATAGAAGCCCCGCAGGCCTGCGTGAAAATAGGCATACCAGCGGCTCTGGGGCGCGGTGCACACCGAGCAGCTGAACATCATTTGAACTCCGGACGTCGAAGAAGAAAACATCAGGTTCTATTGTGCTCCAAAACCAGTGGGTTGTGCAGGGGGCAGAAGAGGTGCAACGGCAGCGCACAGCCAGCGCGGAAGCGGCAAGTTGGTTTCGTGCCGGGCAAGCCGGTACAATTACCCCTTGATCCCAGTGCGTGATGCGAGAGGAAAATGATCATGGCAGGTTCGACAATGGCCGGCATTCCGGCGCTCAAAGATGTCTATCAGCAACTGAAGTCCCGCATGGACAAGGCGGTCGAAGATTTCCGGCTGAGTCTGTCGGCCACGCGCACCGGACGCGCCTCCGTCCACATGTTGGAAATGGTAAAGGTGCAGGCCTACGGTACGGAAATGCCCATCAATCAAGTGGCGCAAATCAGCGCACCCGAGCCGCAAATGCTCTTGGTGCAGCCCTTTGATCCCAGCCTGATTGCCGAGATTGAAAAGGCCCTGCGCGCCAGTCAGCAAGGCTTCAATCCGCAGAATGACGGCAAAGTGGTGCGTGTGCCCGTTCCTCCGATGAGCGAGGAGCGGCGGCTTGAGGTGGTCAAGCAGTTGAATAAAATTCTCGAGGATCACCGCACCGGCATCCGCAACATTCGTCGCGATGGCAACGACTTGATTAAGAAGGCGACCAAGGATAAGAAAATCTCCGAGGATGAGGAGAAGCGTTCGCTCGACGAGATGCAGAAGCTGACCGACGCCGAGATCAAGCGCATGGAAGAGATGTGCAAGGCCAAGGAAAAAGATGTCATGCAGGTTTGAGGCGCAGCTGAGCTTTCCGGCAAAGGCCGTCCGCACACGCGGGCGGCCTTTTTGCTGCGGGCAGCGCAGGCATAAAATCCAACCATGGCTTCCAGCGATTTAACACAAGGCTTGCGTGTGGTGCATTCGCTTTGCACCCATGATTGCCCGGATACCTGCCGTTTGCGCGTGACGCTGGATGCCAGCGGGCGCGCCGTGCGCATCCAGGGCGACCCGCAGCATCCCGTAACGCAGGGATTTCTCTGCGGCAAGGTGGCCAAGTATCTCGACCGGGTCTATTCGCCGGAGCGATTGTTGTACCCCATGCGTCGGCGCAAGGGCGTGGCCAAAGGGCCGCAGCCGGGCGGCCAGCCCATGCAGGCCTTCGAGCGCATCGACTGGGACGAGGCGCTGGCGACGATTGCTGCGCGCTTCCAGCAGATCAGCAACGCATACGGGCCGGAGTCGATCCTGCCGTACTCCTATGCAGGCACGACGGGCGTGCTGAATTATGGCTCGATGGACCGGCGATTTTTTCACCGGATGGGAGCTTCCACGCTGGCGCGGACGATCTGCTCGACCACCGGCGGCGAAGCGCTACTCCACGTCTACGGCATCAAACTCGGTGTGGACCCAGAGGATTTTCCCCATGCGCGGCTGATTCTGGCCTGGGGCGCAAACGTCCACGGCAACAACATTCATCTTTGGCCCTTTATCGAGCAGGCACGGCGCAATGGTGCCAAGCTGATCGTCATCGATCCTTACGCTACGCGCACGGCCCGGGCCGCCGATGAGCATTTGGCGATTCGGCCCGGAACGGACTCAGCGCTGGCCTTGGGGATGATGCACGTGCTGATCGCCGAGAATCTGTATGACGCGGAATATGTCGCGCGCTGCACGCATGGCTTTGCCGCGCTGCGTGAGCGGGCTGCGGAGTACACGCCGCAGCGCGTGGCAGCGTGGACGGGCCTGCCTGCGGAGACGATCGTGCGTTTGGCGCGGGAGTACGCATCGACCAAGCCAGCCGTGATTCGACTCAATTACGGCGTGCAGCGGGCACAAAATGGCGGAGCCGCCGTGCGTGCCGTGGCCATGCTGCCGTGCCTGACCGGCGCGTGGCAGCACAAGGGCGGCGGCCTGCAGCTTTCCACCAGCGGAGCTTTCCCCTTCAATCGCGCAGCGCTGGAGCGCCCGGATCTGGCAGCAGCCAGCCCGATTGGGCGGCTGGGGCGCGAGGTGAACATGGTGCAGCTAGGCCATGCGCTGAATGAACGCAAGGATCCGCCGGTGCAGGCGCTTTTTGTCTACAACTCCAACCCGGCTGTGGTCGCTCCCAATCAAAATGCTGTGCTGCGCGGCCTGCGGCGCGAGGATCTCTTCACGGTGGTGCATGAACAATTTCTGACGGAGACGGCTGAATATGCGGACATTGTTCTGCCCGCGACCACATTTTTAGAGCACATGGATTTTCAGGGTGCCTACGGCCACTACTACCTGCAACTGGCGCAGCCGGCGATCGCTCCGCTGGGCGAGGCGCAGCCCAATGTTTGGGCCTTTGCGCAGTTGGCGCAGCACATGGGTTTTGCTGAGGACTGCTTCCGCGACACGGAAGCGACGATGCTGGCGCAGGCGCTGCAGACGGACAATCCCTTGTTGCGCGGTGTGACGCCGGAGCGATTGCAGGCTGAAGAGTGCATTCGCATCCAGCCCGTGGCGCAACGGCCCGGCGCGGGCGCGTTGCCCTTTTCCTCGCCCGAGTGGTTCCAGACCCCCAGCGGCAAGGCCGAGTTTTTCTCCGAAGCCCTGGCTGCGCAAGGGCTGGATCCATTGCCGGGCTACGTGCCCGCCACGGAATCGCGCCAGGCAGAGTTAGCCCGCGCCTACCCACTGGAGATGCTGGCGCGCAAGGCCGACAATTATATGAACTCCACCTTTGCCAACCTGCCCGGACACCAGGCGATGGAGGCCGGGCACGCGAATCTTCTGGAAATGCACGCCGACGATGCGATGCAGCGCGGCATCGAGACGGGCGATATGGTCGAAGTGTGGAATGCGCGCGGAAAAATTTCTTTGCAGGCCAGGGTGAACGGCAGTGTGCCTGCGGGCGTGGTCGCCTGTCGCTTGGCATGGAACCGGGATTCGTTGGATGGGCATGGCGTCAACGTGCTGACCAGCGAGTCCGTGGCCGACTTTGGCGGTGGAGCGACGTTTTATTCCACGCTGGTAGAGGTGCGTCGGGCAGCAAAGATGGCGTCTGCTTAGGCGGTGGGTTGGGATGCAGCGGCTCTGTCCCGTATAATCATCTTTTCCGAAGGAATCGATTTTCGCAGTGAGGGTGTGCTTATTTTTTCCGTCAGCGTAGGGAGCGTTTGTGCCCCGAATCCAACCTCTACGACCGTGCGTTCCATGGCATGCAAGGCTGCCCGTTTTCTGGCGCTGATGCTCGTCGTGCTGGGCGCAAACTGCGCACTTTGGGCGCAGTCGAGCACCGTCAGCGAAATTCGCGTCATCGGCAATCGGCGCATTCCCAAGGAGACCATCCTTGCGCGCATGTTCACCAAAGTCGGCGACAACTACGATCCGCAGACGGTGGAGCGCGACTTCAATTCGTTGTGGAATACCGGCTATTTTGAGAATGTGCAGATTGATCGGCAGGAGACGCCGAAAGGCATCATTCTGACCGTCATCGTGCGGGAACGGCCCACCATCCGCGAGATCAACTACAAGGGCCTCAACTCTGTTTCGCAATCCGATGTGCTGGACCGCTTCAAAAAAGAAAAAGTTGGTTTGACCGTGGAAAGCCAGTACGATCCGACCAAGATCAAGCTGGCCGAGACCGTGCTGAAACAGTTGCTGGCTGAACATGGCCACCAGTTCGCCACCATTCGCACCGACGTCAAGACGATTCCTCCGGCCGCAGTCTCGGTTAACTTCATCGTGAAGGAAGGCCCGACAGTCAAGGTGGGCCACATCCGCTTTGAGGGCAACAAGCACGTATCCAGCCACACCTTGAAGAATGCCATGGTGAACCTAAAACCCATCGGCATTCCGGATTCCTATATTTTGGAAAACCTGTTTGCGCGCACCTACGATGAAGGCAAGCTGGAGCAGGATACGGAACGTGTCCGCCAAGCGATGCGCGATCGGGGCTTCTTCCGGGCCAGCGTAGACCAGCCCGAGACCCATATTCGCAATCAGGGCGGCATCTCCATCTTTACGTTGCGCCCGCGCAAGGGCAAGGTGATGGATATAACGTTGCCCGTGGAAGAAGGCGATCGCTACCGCTTGGGCAGCATCACCTTTACCGGCAATAAGGCCGTCACAAACACCAAGGCGCTGCGCGCGCTCTTCAAGCTCAAAGATGGCCAAATCTTCGACGCCACCTTGATTGGCAAGGGGTTGGAGAATCTACGCAAGGCATACGGAACGCTGGGCTATATCAACTTTACTGCCGTGCCCACGCCGTCGATCGATGAGGCCAAGAAGCTGGTGAGTCTCAACATCGACATTGATGAAGGCAAACCCTATTACATTTCCCGCATTGAGTTCCGCGGCAACACGATTACGCGCGATCGCGTCATTCGTCGTGAGTTGCTCGTGGAAGAGGGACAGATCTACAACAGCAGGCTGTGGGATTTGAGCCTGTTGCGCCTGAACCAGTTGAACTACTTCAATCCACTCCGGGCCGATCAGGATTCGGAGACGCATCAGGATGCCGACAACGGAACCGTAGATTTGCTGTTGAAGGTGCATGAAAAGGGCAAGAACAGCATTGGCCTGAACGGCGGATTTAGCGGATTGTCCGGCGCATTTTTAGGGGCAAACTACCAGACCAACAACTTTTTGGGGTTTGGCGAAACCCTGAGCGTGCAGGCCGCCATTGGCGATTTGCAGCGCAACATGACCCTGGGCTTTACGGAGCCGTATTTTGGTAATCGTCCTCTGACCCTGGGCATGCAGTATGTGCGCCAAAAGACGGACTACAACGCGACCAAGGGCTACAACCCGCTTTCGGGTGGCAATGCCAACTTCCAAGCGGCGCAGCAGTCCACGGTGCAGAACTTTAACCAGTCCACCTCAGGGGTTACCGTTTCGGCCAGCTATCCAATCCGCCGTACATTCAAGCGCATCGGTGCCACCTATTCTTGGAGTCGCTCGGGCATTCAATCCTTTAGCGCTGCAACCAGCAACCTGTTTCAATTTTTGAACTTCCGCCATGGAACCACCGGCCAGACCGCGCTGAATGGAATTATCACCAGCCAATTGTCGCTGAGCTACAGCTATGACACGATTGGCGATCCCTATCGTCCGCGTACCGGTAAAGAGCTGACTTTTGTTTTGCAGGGATCGGGTCTGGGAGGCAATGTTAGCTTTTTAAACCCGACCGTGGAATACAAGTTCTTTAAGCCGATCCGTTGGTTCCACTTTAATCCCGAAGGACGGGATGTTTTTGGCTATCGTATCCAAGCATCGTATGTGCAGGGAATCGCTGGCTTGGTGGCACCGCCGTTCAACCGCTTCTTTGCTGGCGGCGAGAACGACCTGCGCGGCTTTGACGTCCGCTCGGCCACGCCGTATGCCTTCATGCCGACCAAGGTTGAGTTTAATCTGATGAATCCTGACGGCACATTGGTGCCAAAGGATCCGACGAACCCCACCTTGGGTGCCGTGCAGATTCCGCTGCCAGTCTATGCGCTCTCGCCGATTGGTGGCGACACGCAGATCACCAGCAATATGGAGTACCGCATCCCCATCGCGGGGCCAGTCACCTTCGCTCTCTATGTGGATAATGGCCTGAATATGGCGCTGAATCACAGCCAGTTGCAGGAAAATCCGCAGGCGGATGCGACCCTGAACAGTGGACTCTACGGATGCCCCATCTATAGCAACGGAGCCTGCCAAGGGGGAGTGCCCTTTACCTTCCCGAACCGGCTGGGAGCGGTGCCCGGCACCAACATTATCCCGCGCACGTCCGTGGGGCCGTACATATCCATGATGGCCCCGATCATCAACGCGCCGATTGAAATCTATTTTGCATTTAATCCGAACCGCTTGCATCAGGATCAGGGGCGGCAGATCCTTTTCAATCGCAGCATGTTCCCCCAAGGGGGAGCGGGCGACTTTACGTATCAACAAGCGCTGGCCTATTACGGTTCCGACTACTTCATTTGGGAGCCGCGCAAGACCTTCCGCGTTACGATCAGCACATCGTTCTAACGTGTGGCTGCCGAGCGTGGATGCAAGCGGCGTCGGAGACGCCAAAAAGGGAGCGCCCGTTTGACGGGTATCAGGCGCGCTCCTATAATTCGAAGAGTTTTAGCGGACCCATCGAGCTGGAGTGGAAGACTCCAGATGGTATGCAAGGGGAAGTTGGCTATTGGCCCATGTCCCGTGTAGTGGAAGTCATTGTTCTCCGCCAGTGAGCGGAACTTAATTTGCAATTCATTTAAGGAGTTTTACGCTTATCATGAAGCCTTCGTATCGTACCCTTTCCGCGCTGGCCGTTGCATTGATCGCAGGCGCGGCAACCTGTGCAGCCCAGTCTGCATCCTCCATTCCTTCGGCTCCTGCTCCAGTGGGCGCGGAAAAGATTGGCATCATTGCCTTCCAGCCGGCTATTGCGCAAACCAAGGAAGGGCAAAAAGCGCTGCAGGATTTGCAGGCCAAGTTTGCTCCCAAGCAGGCTGAATTGAAGGCGCAGAGCGCGGCCATCGACACTCTCAAGAAGCAGATGCAGGACGGTGGTGCCAAGCTCACCGCAGCCGAGCGCGCCAGCAAGGTGAAGTCGATTGACGAGAAGGAAAAGGCGTTGCAGCAGGCCGCCGAGCAAGCGCAGGGGCAGTTCCAGCAGGCCATTGCGGGATCCTTCCAGGGCATCGCGCGTAAATTCGATGCAGTGATGCAGGATTACTGCAAGAAGAATGGCTACACCGTGGTCTTTGATGTCAGCTCTCAGCAGAGCAACGTGGTCTACGCCACGCGTGGGGCCGACATTACGCGGGATGTGATTGCTGCCTATGACCAACAAGAAGCCGCTGCTGCTTCCAAGTCGGCTACTCCAGCCACGACTCCAGCCACGACTCCTGCCACGACTCCTGCCCCGGCATCAGGCGCAGCCAAGTAGCCTATTTTCCAGAAGTCGAAGATAGCGAAGGAGCGACGAAGACGCAGTGCGTATTCGTCGCTCCTTTGTCGTTGGGGAATGGGAGTTTTCTTCCAAAATATGTGTTGAGGCAGAGCCGGCGATGTGTGGAAAAAACTGTGGAAGGTATTTGCCCTAGGGGATTTCCGTAAGCGATTTGAACAAGAAGTGCAGCAGCCCCAAAAATGCTACCTGTTTAACCTGTATAAAAATATACGTTTAGATGGGTAACGCCCTGTGGAAAATTTTCGATTCCCAAGGCAGTAACCTTTCCGGTACACTGGCGAGTTTCCACAGTCAAGCTTTACGGGCGTGTGAAACGCTCAATCTTCCCCGATGCGCAGCACGGCTAAAAATGCCTCTTGGGGAATGTCCACTTTTCCGATGCGTTTCATGCGCTTTTTCCCCTCTTTTTGCTTCTCCAGCAGCTTGCGTTTGCGGGAAATATCGCCGCCATAGCACTTGGCGATGACGTTTTTGCGCAGGGCGGAGACGGTCTCGCGCGCGATCACCTTGGCTCCGATGGCGGCCTGAATGGCGACCTCAAACATCTGGCGCGGGATCAGCTCCTTCATCTTGGCGACCAGCGTGCGCCCACGTTCGTAGGCAAAGTCCCGGTGTACGATGATCGACAGCGCATCGACCGGCTCGCCGGAGACGAGAATATCCATCTTGACCATGGGCGAATCCCACGTGCCGCTCAGGTGATAGTCCAGCGAAGCGTAGCCGCGCGAGATGGATTTGAGCCGATCGTAAAAGTCGAGCACGATTTCATTCAGCGGCAGTTCATAGGTGAGCATGACGCGCGTGGGGCTGACGTACTCAAAATTTTTCTGGCGACCCCGCTTGTCTTCCACCAGCTTCAAGATGCCGCCGACATACTCCTCGCGTGTCAGGATGGTTGCGGTAATCACCGGCTCATCAATGCGCTCGATGGCCGTGGGCGCGGGCCAATGCGCTGGGTTGTCTACCTCCACCACGCTGCCGTCGGTCAGCGTGATGCGATAGCGTACGCCGGGCGCGGTGGTGATCAGGTCCAGGTTGAACTCGCGCTCCAGTCGCTCCTGAATAATCTCCATGTGCAGCAGGCCGAGGAAGCCGCAGCGGAAGCCGAAGCCCAGGGCGACGGAGCTTTCCGGTTCGAAGAAAAAAGAGGAATCGTTTAGGCGTAGTTTTTCCAGGGCGTCGCGCAGCAGTGTGTGTTCATGCGCGTCGACGGTGTACAGGCCGGCGAAGACCATCGGCTTGATGTCTTCAAAGCCGGGCAGCGGCGCGGCACAGGGGCGGGTGACGTCGGTGATGGTGTCGCCGATCTTGGTGTCGGCCACGTTTTTAATGTTGGCGGAAAAGAAGCCAACCTCGCCCGCAGTCAGTTCGGCAATTTCGACGGGCTTGGGCGTCAGCACGCCCAGGGATTCGACCTCGAAGCTGGTGTTGTTGGACATCAGCCGAATTTTTTGGCCTTTGTACAGGCGGCCATTCAGAATGCGGGCCAGCACGATGACGCCGCGGTAGGCGTCAAACCAAGAGTCAAAGATGAGCGCCTGCAGCGGGGCCTCCGCATCGCCAGTGGGCGGCGGCAGCCGGTGTACGATGGCTTCCAGAATGTCGGGCACGCCGAGGCCGGTTTTGGCGCTGACGGGGATGGCGTCCTTGGCGTCCAAGCCGACCGTCTGCTCAATCATTTCTTTGGTGCGTTCAATGTCAGCGCTGGGCAAGTCGATTTTGTTGATGACCGGAATCATGTCCAGACCATTGTTGATGGCCAGATAGGCATTGGCCAAGGTCTGCGCCTCAACGCCCTGCGAGGCGTCGACCACCAGCAGCGCGCCTTCGCACGAGGCCAGCGAGCGCGAGACTTCATAGGAAAAATCCACGTGGCCGGGCGTATCAATCAGGTTCAGTTGATATGTTTCGCCATTCTGCGCCGGATACACCATGCGCACGGCGTGGGCCTTGATGGTGATGCCACGCTCGCGTTCCAGGTCCATGGCGTCGAGCACCTGCGCCTGCATCTCGCGTGCGGTCAGCGAGCCAGTCAGCTCCAGCAGCCGGTCAGAGAGCGTCGATTTGCCATGATCGATGTGGGCGATGATGGCGAAGTTGCGGATGTGCAGGCGATCCATGCTGGGTTTTGGCCGATGCGAAGCGGGATGAGACGCTCTGTGTGCGCGGGTTGACCGGAGTGCTGGCGGCAACAGCGCCACGCAGGCCGGGGCTGCGGTTGGAACGGTCTCTCTTGGCTAGTCTACCATTCGCAGCGTGCTGCATTTCTGCCGCGCAAGGGAGCGCACAGGCCCTACAATAGAGAACGTTGCCTTCGATCCTGCGCCAAAGGGGCCTCTCCGTCTTGTTCTCCGGCAAATTCGATTCCTGCGCCGCTGCTGCGCTGACGCTGGCGGTGGCTTTGGCCTGCGCAGGCTGTGCTTCCCATGCCCGCGTGGCGCACAAGCCGCCACCGGCTCCGCCGGTGCTTCCGGCCCAGCCGCAGGATGCCGCCGCCACCGCAGCCGCGGCCCAGGCCCAAAACGAACAGGCGCAGCAACAGCAGGATGCGCAGATCATCGCCACAGCGCAGCAGGACTATGCCAGCGGCCTGCAAAAGTATCAGGCGGGGCAGTTCGCCGCCGCGCGCACAGAATTTGACCAGGCCGTCGATCTGTACCTGACCAGCGGGCGTGACCTGCAGCAGGATGCGCAACTGGATTCAGCCTTTGAGTCGCTGGTGGACAACATCAACGGCCTGGAGCTGAGTGCGCTGCAACAGGGCAATGGTTTCAGCCAGCAGGAGGCCGCGCCGGTCGATGTGGCCAATGACGTTACCTTCCCGGTCGACCCGGCCATCGAGGCGCGCGCACAGGCCGAGCTGAAATTTACGCAGTCGGACCTGCCGCTGGTGGTCAACGATTCGGTCGCCAGCTTCATCAACTATTTCTCCAACACCAACAGCGGACACAACACCATTCGACACTCGCTGGAACGCGCCGGGCGCTACAAGGCGATGATCACCAGTGTGTTGCAGCAGGAAGGCGTGCCGCAGGATTTGATCTATCTGGCCGTGGCCGAGTCTGGTTTTCAGCCGCGCGCGGTCAATCGTCGCTCTGGTGCGGGCGGCATGTGGCAGTTCATGCCCTACACCAACGGCTATGGGCTGGAGCGCAACCGCTGGGTCGATACGCGCTTTGACCCGATTGCTTCCACGCACGCCTATGCGCGCTACATCAAGGAACTGCACGCGGAGTTTGGGGACTGGTACCTGGCCATGGCCGCCTATGATTGGGGTCCGCTGGCCGTGCAGCGGTCGGTGCAGCGCACCGGCTACGCAGACTTCTGGGAGCTGTACAAGCGCAACGTGCTGCCGGAGGAGACGAAAAACTACGTGCCGATTATTCTGGCCGCAGCGATCATGGCCAAGAATCCGGCGCAGTATGGCCTGAGCGACCTCAGCCCCGATCCGCCGCTGGTGATGGATACGGTGACGGTACACTACAGCGTCGATCTGCGGCTGGTGGCGGACGTGACCGGAGCGTCCGTGGCCGAGCTGGAGGATCTGAACCCCAGCCTGCTGCACATGCGCACGCCACCCGATGAAGACTTTGATCTGCACCTGCCGCTGGGCACAAAAGATTTGTACGAAAAGCGCATCGCGCTCATCCCAGAGAAGCACCGGGACTCCTGGCGCTATTACTTGGCTGGCCCGGGCGCGACGTTGAACGGCGTCTCGGAGCGCTTCCACGTGAAGGCTGCGGAGATTGCCAGCGCGAACCACTTGGCCGCGCATGAGGCCATCGCGCAGGATACGGCCCTGGTGATTCCGCTGCCGCCTGCTCCGCTGCCCACCGTGGGCCGCCAGCGGTACCGGGTGCGTCGCGGGGACACGGTCATCACGGTGGCCGACCGCTTCGGCGTCACCACCACGGAATTGCGCCGCTGGAACCACATCAGCGGCAACCGGCTGGCGGCAGGCCGGACGCTGTATGTTTCCGCTCCACCACTGCGTTTGCGGCATAGAAGGCGCGTATGGCGGCGTTCGCGCCGGGCACGGAAGGCGACCAAGGCGACGGCAGTTAAGGGGAGAACATCGACCCGGAAACGAACCACGGCCCATGCTTCGCAACCCCGCAAGACCACCCAGCGCAAGCTCAGGAAGCCGTCCAGTAATAGTGGTGCTTGATTTTTTTTTACTTCCTGCTTGTTTTTCACGGGGACTCGTAGCATTCTGGTGAGGATGGTTTGGAGGAACCTAAATGAGCGAAGACCTATTCAAACGGATGGCTCGTGAGGACGATGAGTTCGACATGGAGCACGGTGAATTGCACGACGACCTCGATGACGGCTATGAAGAGGACGATGAGGAGGAGGTGACAGTCTCCATTACCTCCGACGACGACGAACACGAGCTGGACGACGACTTGGTAGAGGTCAACCCCACGTCAGTGGTTGTGCCGAGCTACAGGGAAGCTCCTGCGGCTCCACCAGCGCACAAGCCGACGAAGAAGCCCGCCAAGAAAGCAGCCAAGAAGCCAGCAGCGAAAAAGCCGGCGAAAAAAGCTGCGAAGAAGCCTGCCAAAAAAGCTGCAAAGAAAGCGGTGAAAAAGGCAGCCAAGAAGGTTGCCAAAAAAGCGGGCAAAAAGCCAGTCGCCAAAAAGGCCGTCAAAAAGGCCGTGAAGAAGGCTGGCAAAAAGGCTCCTGCCAAAAAAGTAGCCAAGAAGGCTGTAAAGAAAGCAGCCAAGGGCAAAAAGAAGACAGCCAAAAAGAAACGTTAGGCCGTCTGCAAGAATGCACGGCACTGCCCAGCCGCAAAGGCTGGGCAGTGCTGTCTGCGGAGGCGGCTTGTACCCGCCGCAACGGGAACAGTGGGTTTTTCCACCCGGCGCGCAACTCTTCCAGGGCAGCCGGGTCTTTTCGGGTAGTTTGCAGCGGGAGGGCCAATGGGCGCTTCCGCGTTGCATTAGCATCGCAACGCACTGAATCGCACTCTTGAGAACGAAAAGGAGTTTTCCGTATGCGCAACCTTGGAATTGCCGCCACCTTGGCACTGGCCGCAGCCATCACCGCCGTCCCAGCCATGGCGCTAACCCCCTCCCCCGATCCCTCGCCACAAGTGCGCGGGCAGATGGGCAGTAACCGCAACATTGTGCAGATTGAGCAGCGGTTGAACAACATCATGAATCAATTGGCGCACGACCAGGCCGACTACGGCGGGCACAAGGCCAAGGCGATGCAACTGCTCCGCGCAGCGCAGGAACAGTTGCATAAGGCCGAACAGTATGCAGCGGCTCACGGGCGTTGAGGTCGGCACAGACCAAGAAAAAAGCGAGGCAAAATGCCTCGCTTTTTTCTTGGATGAACCCTGTGCCTATTGGCGCTTGAAGCGGTAGACCAGTCCGACCATAAAGCCTTGGTTGTGCTCAAAGCTGCCGCCGAAGTGATTGATGAGCATGTGGGGAGACAAGCGCAGCGCCAGGCCGGGGCTAAGGTTGTAGTCGGCGTGGATGCTGGCGATGCCTGCCGGAACCACGCCGGCGGGGTACAGGCCCACATCCTCCGGCGGAAAGCCGTTGGTGTCGGCGTCAAAGTAGCCGTAGTTGATACCGCCTTGCAGGGCAGCGCTCAAAGCAAAGTGCAGGCCGCGATAGAAGCGGTACTGTGGGCCAGCGGTGAAGGTGAAGCTGCTGAAGCTGGCATTGTGAATGTCGTAGGGATTGTTGACGGTGATGGCGGAGGAGCCATAGTAGCCGCGCGCGTCGCCGGTGATGCCGAAGCGGGGCGTCAGAAAGCCAGCCAGGCCCAAGGCCCAACCGCCGGTGCCTGCGTTGTGCAAATACGGGCCAGGGCGGAAGCGCATATACATGCCGCCCCCGTAGATCTCATAGCGATGGCTGTAAGTATTTTGGATGGTCTGCTGGATGCGCCGTTGACGGCTGCGCATGCGGCGGGACTCCAAAAGTCGAGCCTGTTGCTCGGCCTTCTTTTTCTTCTGCTTGGTTGTTTCTGCCCGCAGCATGGGCGTGCCCAAAGACAGCAAGAAAACAAACAGGAGCGCAAGAAGCGCGGCAAAACAGGTTCGATGAGTTCGGGCAAGATTGAGACAGGGGCTTGGCCCGGCGATTTTTTCAGACTGCACAGTTTTCTCCTACATTCCATTAAACCATTTGCAGCGCCGCTGGCAGCCTGTACTCTGGTTGCGGTGGTCTGGTGCGATGGAACCCGTTCGCACCGCACAACACACCCCAACAGGAGGCGCATGTGAAATCTTTTCTCTCTGGCCTGATCCTTGGCCTGCTGGCCTTGCCGCTGGCTGCTTGTTTCTATCTTAAATTCGGAAATCCCCCCGTGGCGGTTGCCGACAAACCTTTTCCGTTTGAAAAGCAGATTGTGCATATTCCGCTGCATGCCCGCATTGCGCGCCAAATGCCGAAGAGTGTGCCCATCCAGCCCACGAATGAAAACCTGCTGGCCGGGGCACAGCTCTACAGCGAGAACTGCGCCGGATGTCATGGCACCTATGCTTCGACCTCGACCTTTGGACAGCATTTGTATCCGTGGGCGCCGCAGTTGTTGCAGGTGCATGGGCCGCACCGTGTGGTCGGGGTCAGCGATGATCCGGCGGGGGCGACCTATTGGAAGATTGCCAATGGCATTCGCCTGACGGGAATGCCCTCCTTTAACCAGATGCTCTCCCCCACGCAAATGTGGCAGATCAGCGTATTGCTGGCCAATGCGGACAAGCCCATGCCCAAGCCGGTACAAGACCTGTTGACCAAGCCAATTACGTTTTAAGCAGACTCCGGGCTTGCCTTACGGCAGCGTGTAGGTCAGCCCGGTGTTCAGTTCCAGCGAGTTGGGCTGAAACCCTGTGGGTGGATTGTTCAGGTAGCTGTCAATGGCCTTCACGGAAAAGGCCAGCTTTTTGAAGATTGGCAGCGCCAGGCCACCGCTGGCGTTGGCCGAGTAGGCATTCATGTTGTTCCATTGCGGCGTGATGGAGGCAGCCTCAGTGAACGCGACACCGTGCGGAAATTTGTAGGTGTATGTGTTGCTGAAGGTGGAACCGATCAAATTTTGATTCGACGCGGCCACTTGGAATTGTTGTTTCGTGTAATTGGTGGTGCCGGAAAGATCCAACTCCTGCCGCGCGGATTTGATGGCCGTGAAGCCGAATCCGCCGCCATACATTTGTTGCAGGTCGAGTCCCTGGGCGTTGTTGTGGTCAAAGATGCTTTGGCCCAGCATATAAAAACGCGGCGAGAAGTATTGGTCCTGCTCGGCACTGGCGTGGAAGATGCTGGTCTCGACCGTGGGCGTGTTCGGCTGGGTGATCTTGCCATAGCTGTTGGAAAAGTTGAGCAGCGTGCGATAGCTGGGCCGCAACCATGCCGCTATGGGAATCGCGCGGCTCAGCGTGATGGCGCTGTTGTAGGTCTCCTCATTCTGTGTGGAGGTCACCGTGCTGGCGCCAGCCGTGATGGTACCATTCCAGCCGTGGAGGACGTTGGGCGAATGCTCCACCGCCGCCACATACGCGCTGGTGGGCGTCAGCACCGAAACATCCGCCCACGGTACGGTTTTGTCTCCGCTGGA
>DAHWKP010000059.1:0-1161 GCA_027343585.1 Acidobacteriaceae bacterium | reverse complement strand
GGCAGGCTGAGGCTGGCGCTGGGAAAGAGGCTGGCTTGGACCTCTTGCGCAATGGCCAGTTCGTTATCCATGCGCTCTTTTTCGTGCTGCTCCTTCATCAGATTTTCCAGCGAGGCAGCCATGCGATTGAAGCTGCGGCTGAGATCGGCGAGTTGGTCATCGCGCGTGACTTGAATGCGATAATTCAGGCGGCCCGCATCCACAGCCCGAGTGGCACCATGCAAATCGGCAATGGATTGCGTCACGGTACGGCTGAGCCGGGCCGCCATCCACAGCGCAAGCAGTTGCAACACAGCGAAGAGAAAAGCCGCAGCCAGCAGCGCCACGCGCAAAGCGGTGCCCATCAGCACAGATTGCCGAAAAAGCTGTTGGTAGAGCAGCGATGGCCGCGAGGTGACCAGCGCAACGGCGGTGTATTGTCGGCCACTCTTCCAACCGGTAATGCTGAGGAAGGTGGGAATGTCGATGGGAATGTCCAGCAGATTTTCGCGCTTGGCCAGCTTGCCGCCGGTGAGGGTCTTCAACGAAGATTCTTTGGCGTCCAAAACCACCTTGGATTGATCCCACAGAACCGCGTCGGCACCCAAGCCCAAATCCTTGGTCGCGTCGGAGTTCTGCGGAACAGCGACCACTAGATTTTCCCCATTGCTCCGCGTCATTGGCAGCAGGGTGATCTTGCCCAAACCGCTGGCCATTTGGCCGAGCAGTTCCCGGCTCAAGGGCAGGCTGGAGATGGTAACCACGGTGTGGCCTGCGGCCACTCTGCGGTGGATGGCCCGAAAATAAACCTGTTGATGCAGCACGGCCAATCCCTGGAACGAGCCATGCGACAACCAGGTTGGCAAAGTCTCGTCGGGCAGCTCCATCGCTGCGGGCAAGGAGGAGTGCTGTAATGGCTTGCCATCGATAAAAATCCGCACCTGCAGGCCGCTGTTGTGCGGTGGCAGATACTCTTTGGGAAACGGCAGATCGCTGAACTGCATCTGTGCCGGATCATGGTTGCGGTATTCGATGCGGTGAGCCACCTGCGCGGCCAGCGCGTGGTTGCCTGCAGCGATCTTTTGCAATTGCTTGCCAATCTCGGCAGTGGCGACAAAGTTGGCGAACTGACCAGAGAGCACATAGGCAGCGGTGGCGGCCAGCGTTCCAAACAGCACCACC
>DAHWKP010000048.1:0-2446 GCA_027343585.1 Acidobacteriaceae bacterium | reverse complement strand
GACGTAGGGCGTTTCGCCGCAGCCTGCGCAAGCGCCGGAGAACTCAAAGAGTGGGTCGAGCAGTTGCACATCTTTGACCTGCGCATGCGACAGGCGGTTGCGGTCGGGGGCGGGCAGCTTGGTAAAGAAATCCCAATTGGCAGCCTCGGCGGCGCGCAGCGGAGCCTGAGGCTCCATATTGATGGCCTTGTGGCTGGCGTCACTCTTGCTCTTCGCCGGGCAGACCTCCACGCAGAGCGTGCAGCCGGTGCAATCCTCCGGCGCAACTTGCAGCGTGTAGCGCTCCTGCTCCATGCCGCGCCAGCGAGGCTTGGCGCTTTTGAAGGTGGACGGCGCGCCGCTGAGCAGTGCTGGATCGTAGACCTTGGCGCGAATGACGGCGTGCGGACAGACCAGAACGCATTTGCCGCACTGGATGCACAGCTCCTCGTCCCAAACGGGAATATTTTGCGCGATGTTGCGCTTCTCCCACTGCGCCGTGGCGGTGGGGAAGGTTCCATCCGGGGGCAGCGCGCTGACGGGCAGCGCATCACCACGTCCGGCGGCCATTGCGCCCAGCACGTCGCGCACAAAGGCCGGTGCAGCGGCGGGAATCACGGGAAGAATGTCAAAGGATGCGGTGACCTTGGCGGGCAGCTCCACGCGGTGCAGATGTGCCAGCGCCGCATCGACGGCGGCATAATTCTGTTGCACCACAGCCTCGCCGCGTTTGCCATAGGTTTTTTGAATGGCTTTTTTGATCTGCGCAATGGCTTCCTCGCGCGGCAGCACGCCGCTGATGGCGAAGAAGCAGGTCTGCATCACCGTGTTGATGCGACTGCCCATGCCGGTTTCGCGGGCCACGGCGTAGGCGTCGATGATGTAGAACTGCAATTTTTTATCGAGGATCGTCTGCTGCACGGTGCGCGGCAGATGCTGCCAGATTTCCCCGGGGCCAAAGGGCGCGTTGAGCAGGAAGACCGCGCCGGGAGCGGCGGCAGAGAGCACATCCATGCGCTCCAAAAACTGAAATTGATGGCAGGCGACAAAGTTGGCCTGCGTGATGAGGTACGTCGAGCGGATGGGGTCGGGGCCGAAACGCAAATGCGAGACCGTGGTGGAGCCAGACTTCTTCGAGTCATACACGAAGTAGCCCTGCGCGTAGTTGTCCGTCTCTGTGCCGATGATCTTGATGGAGTTTTTGTTGGCGCCGACGGTGCCATCCGATCCAAGACCGTAGAAAAGTGCGCGCACCGTCTTCGGGTCCTCGGTCGAGAAGCTGGCGTCGTAGTCGAGGCTGGTGTGCGTCACATCGTCTTGAATGCCGATGGTGAAGTGGTTCTTCGGCTGCGACTTTTTCATCTCGTCGAAGACGGCCTTGACCATCGCTGGGGTGAACTCCTTCGACGACAGACCATAGCGTCCGCCGAGGATGCGTGGCATCTGCGCAAAGGGTGCCGCGCCGGTGGCGAAGCCTTCGCTGATGGCCGTGACCACGTCGAGATAGAGTGGATCGCCGAGCGCGCCTGGCTCCTTGGTGCGATCCAGAACGGCGATGGAGCGCACAGTTTTGGGCAGCGCGGCAAGGAAGGCTTCTATCGCAAACGGACGATAGAGATGCACCTTGAGCAGGCCGAGTTTTTCGCCCTGCGCGTTCAGCCGCTCGATGGCCTCCTCGGCTGCGCCCGCGCCAGAACCCATCAGGATCAGCACGCGGTCGGCGTCGGGTGCACCGACGTAGTCAAACAAGTGATACGAGCGTCCGGTGAGCGCGGCGAAGCGATCCATCGTATTTTGCACGATGGCCGGGCAGGCCAGATAAAAGGGATTGGCGGCTTCACGCGCTTGAAAGAAGACATCAGGATTTTGCGCCGTGCCGCGCAGAATGGGCTTGTCCGGCGTCAGAGCGCGGGCGCGATGCGCGGCCAGGTGGCGCTCCTCCAGCATGGCCAGGATCAATTCATCCGAGATGGCGGCGGCCTTGTTGATCTCATGCGAGGTGCGGAAGCCGTCAAAGAAATGCAGAAAGGGAACGCGTGCCTCCAGCGTGGCAATGTGCGCGATCAGCGCGAAGTCGCCAGCCTCTTGCACGGAGTTCGACGCCAGCATGGCATAGCCGGTGGCGCGTGCGGCCATCACGTCAGAATGGTCGCCGAAGATGGACAAGGCGTGCGTGGCCAGCGTGCGCGCGCTGACGTGGACGACGTTGGCCGTCAGCTCGCCGGCAATCTTGTACAGATTGGGGATCATCAGCAGCAGGCCCTGCGACGCGGTGAAGGTGGTGCTGAAGGCTCCCGATTGCAGCGCGCCGTGCATGGCTCCGGCGGCTCCGCCTTCACTTTGCAGTTCGGCAACGCTGGGCACGGTGCCCCAGATATTTTTGCGCCCCTCTTCCTTCCACTGGTCGGCCCACTCGCCCATGGTGGAGGCGGGCGTGATGGGGTAGATGGTGATGACCTCCGACAAG
>DAHWKP010000299.1:0-14352 GCA_027343585.1 Acidobacteriaceae bacterium | reverse complement strand
CTCGCGCGTCATGGGGCAGTTGATGTAGTCGGCGGTTCCCTTGTCCCAACGCGCGGCCATGTAGGCGCGTTCCATGTTGATGGAGTCGGCTTCAACGATGGGACTGATCGAGTCATAAAACGCCAGATGATCGCTGCCGGTAAGCGCGGCGATGGACTGCGAAAGCGCGAGCGAAGTGAGCGGGCCAGTGGCGATGACGGTGATGCCGTTGTCAGGATCGAGCGCGGTGACCTCTTCGCGGCGAACGGTGATGCGTGGCTCGGCGGCGATGGCCACAGCCACGCGGCGGGAAAACTCCGCGCGATCGACGGCCAAAGCGTGGCCAGCCGGCACGGCGCTGGCATCTGCGGCAGCGAGCAAGAAGGAGCCTGCCCGGCGCATCTCCTGCTTCAGCAGCCAGGGTGCGGTGTTTTCGCTTTCTGACTTGAGAGAGTTGGAGCAGACCAGTTCGGCGAAGTCTGCGGTCTGGTGGGCCTCTGTGGAGCGGTGCGGGCGCATCTCGTATAGATCGACCGTGCAGCCGCGCCGCGCGGCCTGCAAAGCGGCCTCTGGCCCGGCCAAGCCAGCGCCGAGCACGGTGATTTTTGGCGCTGCATTTGGAATTAAGGCCATATCGCATTATCATCTTCGCGGAGAGCAAGCGTAAAGCCGACGGGTTGCCAACGGCCTGCGCCGTGTGTTGCGCTATGGGAATGCTGCTATATAGCTTCGGCCTGTTGCTTGCGCTGTTGGTTACCGCGCCGTACTGGTTGCTGCACATGCTCTTCTACGGCAAATACCGCGAAGGGCTGGGCGAGCGCCTGGGGCAGGTGCCAGAGCGCGTCACCGCAGCGGTGCATGGACGCAGAGTCGTATGGCTGCACGCTGTCTCTGTGGGAGAGCTGATCGCCATCAGCGGCGTGGCGCAGCGCTTGCAGCAAACGCATCCCGACCTGGACATCGTTGTCTCCACCACCACGCGCACCAGTCAACGACTGGCCCGCGCCCGCTTTGGCGATGAGCATGTCTTTTATTTCCCGCTGGACTTCGCCTGGATCGTTCGGCGCTATCTGCGCGCGTTGCAGCCTGCGTTGCTGGTGCTGGCGGAAACAGAATTGTGGCCGCGCCTGCTGCGGGAGAGCGCTCTGGCAGGAACCAAAATCGTCTTGGTCAATGGAAGAATCTCGGATCGCTCGCTGCCGCACTATCAAGCGTTGCGTCGTTTGTGGCGGCCATTTTTAGAATCGTTGACGCATGTGCTGGCACAGAGTGAAGAGGATGCAGAGCGCTTTGCCGCCATTGGCGTACGCAAGGATTGCATTACGGTTAGCGGCAATTTGAAATATGACGTGCGCGTGCCCAGCGAGAGCACGTTGCCGCGTGCGCTGCGCGCAGCCATCCCTGCGGGAGCGCAGGTAATTGTGGCTGGCAGCACGCTGGACAAAGAAGAGGCGATGCTCGTCGACGCCTTCGTGCGTGAGTTGCGCGAGTTGCCCTATTTGGTGCTGGTGCTGGCACCACGCCATCCCGAACGGTTTGCTGTCGTGGCAGCACTGCTGACGCAGCGCGGTCTCCCGTGGGTGCGTCGCACACTGTGGGCGCATACGCCCGCGCACATTGCTCCGGGCAGCGTGGTGTTGCTGGATTCGATTGGCGAACTGGCGGGCGTGTACGCGCTGGCTTCGGTTGCGTTTGTCGGCGGCAGCCTGGTACCCGCAGGCGGACACAATCCTCTGGAACCAGCGCAATTTGGTGTGCCGATTTTGACGGGAACGCATACGCAAAACTTTCGCAGTATTATGAGCGCATTTCTGATGGAAGACGCCATCGCCGTGACCACCCCGCAGGATTTGCAAGCAACACTGCATCGACTCTTGACCAGCCCCGAGGCTGCCGCGATGGGCCAGCGCGCTTACACCGTCTTTGAGCAACAGGCAGGCGCATTTGAACGCACACTCTCCACGCTGGAGCAGGTCTTGCAAGGGAGCAGTGCGTCCGCTGTCTTGGAGCGGGCGTGATGCAGCCCTCCCGCGCACTTGCGCCACTGGTTCCGCTCTATGCCGCCAGCGTATCGTTCAAAAATTTTGCCTACGACGAGGGATTGATTCCTCCGCGGCGGCTCGCAGCCCCAGCGATCAGCGTGGGCAATCTGTCGACGGGAGGAACTGGCAAGACTCCGCTGGTGCGCGCGTTGGCCACGCTATTGCAGGAAAACGGCTGGAGCGTGGATGTTTTGAGCCGTGGCTATGGACGCAGCAGCCCGCATCCAGTGGAGGCCGTTGATCCCGAAGGCCCGGCGCAGCGCTACGGGGATGAGCCGTTGTTGCTGGCCCGAAGCGGCCTGCCGGTGTTTGTTGGCCGCAGCCGCTATGCAGCGGGACTGCTGGCAGAGGCGCACCATGCTGCGAGTGCATCAGGGACGCAGCTGGTACATCTGCTCGACGATGGCTTGCAGCATCGCAAATTAGCGCGGGCGATGGAGATTGTGCTGCTGCAGCGCAGAGACTTCTCGGACAGTCTTTTGCCCGCCGGGCATTTGCGCGAGCCACTGCGGAGTTTGCATCGCGCGGATGTGTGCGTGCTGCGCGAAGAAGACCGCGACATGGCTGCGCAGGCGCAGGCAGCCATGTTTGCCGACGACGCCACGCGCGTCTGGCTGCAACGGCGCAGCGTGCGCATCGAGTCATCCGGCAGCGGCCTGCCGCAACGTGCGCTGGCCTTTTGCGGCATTGGCAATCCTGCGCAATTCTTTGCGGATCTGCGTGCGGCGGGCGCAGGCATCGCGCAGACGCAGAGTTTTCCCGATCACCACGCGTACACAGACCGCAATGTGAACGTGCTGGTGGAGCGCGCGCGGGCTGCGCAGGTTGATGCGTTTCTCACCTCGGAAAAGGATGCTTTGCGTCTGGAGGGGGAGTTGCGCGAAACACTGGAGACCGCTGCGCCCGTGCGCATCGTTCACCTGACCACAACGCTGTTGGAGCCGGAACACTGCCTGCGCCAGATTGAGGCACTTTTCCATCGCCGTGCAAACGTGCGAGGATGAAGTTTGCCCAATCCAGAACCAACTTTGCGGATTCTCGTCGTGCGCCTGGGCGCGATGGGAGATATTTTGCACGCGCTGCCTGCGGTGACGGCGCTGCGGGCTGCCTTGCCCAAAAGCTACATCGGCTGGGCCGTCAAGCCACAGTGGAGTGCGTTGCTGCGTGCGGAAAACGGCGATGCAGTAACGCGCGGTGCCCAGATGCCGCTGGTCGACCGTCTGCACTCTGCGCCCGTGGAAGCGTGGGGACGCGCGCCACTATCCCCGAATACGCTGCGGCAAATCGCAGCCCTGCGAGGGGAGTTGCGCGCAGAGCGCTATGACCTTTGCCTGGACCTGCAAGGGGCCGTGCGCTCGGCGCTTTTGGGTACACTCTCTGGCGCTCCGCGCAAAATCGGAGAAGCTGCGCCCCGCGAACGCATCGCACGCTGGTTCTTCAACGAAAAGATTCCCACGCACGGAAAACATGTCATTGAGCAGGCGCGTGAAGTGGCCGAGGCGGTGTTGCATCAGCCGCTGCCCATGGTTACAGCCATGCTGCCGCGTGATGAACAGGCCGAAGCGTGGTGCGAGCGCTGGCTGCACGAGCGTGGCATCGAGCGATTCATTCTGGTGAATCCCGGCGCGGGTTGGGGAGCGAAGTGCTGGCCTGCGGAACGCTATGGCCAAGTCGCGGCAGCGATGGCGCGCATGGGCTACACCACCGTGCTGAATGCTGGACCAGGCGAATTCCCATTGGCACAGCAAGCGGAGGCAGCCAGCCAAGGCAACGCCGTCATCCTAACGTGTACTCTGGGCCAGTTGATTGCCTGCACCCGGCGTGCGCAGGTCTTTTTAGGGGGAGACACGGGGCCACTGCATTTAGCTGCTGCGCTGCAGCGCCCGGTTGTGGGCATTTATGGGCCGACCGATCCTGCACGCAACGGGCCGTTCGCAACGCGCGCGCGCGTGCTGCGGCACCCGGAAAGCCAGCGGAACCATGCGCGGCGCAAACAACCGGAGGCAGGACTGTTGACCATTACCGTGGAGGATGCCGTGCAAGCGATCCGGCAAATGTTACAGGAGGCCAGCGCATGAGCGAGCAACAGTCAACATTGTGGCGGCAGATTGCGCGGCGGATTCGCGTGCCGCTGGGGTTTCTGTTTGCGGGGGTTTATTTTTGGATCGCGCGGCCCACTGCGCATTCTCTGGCGGCCAGCTTGCTGCTGGTGCTGCCGGGCTTGGCGCTGCGCGCAGCTGCTTCTGGGCACGTCAAAAAAAATGAAGAGCTGACCACCTCCGGTCCATATGCCTATACGCGCAATCCGCTGTATTTAGGCTCCATGCTGATTGCCTTTGGCTTCGCGTTAGCCTCGCGGAGTTGGGCGGTGGCGGTGGCGCTGGCCGTTCTGTTCGCCATCATTTACGTGCCAACGATTTTGAGTGAAGAAGAATTTTTGCGTGCGCGCTTTGCGGCGTTTGAGGACTACGCACGCCGCGTACCGCGACTACTGCCATATCGCTGGCCGAAAAAAGATGCAAGCGTTGCCCGCGGAAGTTTTTCTTGGGGGCTTTATCGCGCACATCGCGAGTACAATGCTAGTCTGGGTGCATTGTTGTTATATTTCGCTCTGATTGCGCGCATGGTGCTGCATCGCTGAATCCATCGTGCATTCGGAACGCCGGGTGGGACTTCTGCCAAATCAGAATAAAATTACTGGACGCATCTTCGTTGCCAGCCTCATTTGTCTGGTCTTTGCTCCACACATGGCTGCGCAGACAACGGCAACCCTGCCTGCCATGCCGCAGCCCCAAACGGCATTGCCCACGCAACAAACCTTGCAGTACAGCGTGGATTGGCGCGTCTTTCCTGCGGGAACGGCCAGCTTTCATCTGCAAACCGAAAATGGACAAGTGCATGTGCATGCCACGGCCAACTCCGTGGGAGCCGTTGCGCTGTTGTTTCCCGTTGCCGACCAATATGACAGCGTTCTGGATCGCGCCACGGGATGCACGCAGCAATACAAAAAACAAATTCAAGAGGGATTTCGCCGCAT
Organism: Acidobacteriaceae bacterium; assembly: GCA_027343585.1. Taxonomy (GTDB): domain Bacteria; phylum Acidobacteriota; class Terriglobia; order Terriglobales; family Acidobacteriaceae; genus JAJZCX01. Next base: position 9,294 of record DAHWKP010000299.1, on the reverse strand, counting down.
CTCCGGCACGCTGACGATGGACTATGCGCAGCATAAGCAAATGCTGAGCGAAAAGAATCTCAACAAGGGCAACGTTCGCCAGATCACTGCTCCGATTCCGGATTGCGTAACCGATGTTCTCTCTGGAATTTTTTATCTGGCCACTCAACCCTTGGCAGTGGGCGGCTCCGTTCGCTTTCCGCTGGCAGATGCGGGCCGCGTCGTCGCCGTTACGGCCAAGGTGGAGGCGCGCGAGCAGATTACAACGCCAGCAGGAACCTTTGCCACCGTGCGCGTGCAGCCAACGGCGGATGCGGGCGTGGTGAAAAATCGCGGAGCAATTTGGATTTGGTACACCGACGATGTACGTCACATTCCTGTTCAGGTGCAGGCGCATTTGTTTTGGGGAACACTGACGCTGCGGCTGAACCACATTTCCAACAACTGATGCTTGGCTCAGCGCACCACAGGCTGCACGGATTTTCCATTCAATAAAAACGTGCTTAGACCCAGCGTGTCTGTGCGATAAACATGCACGTGCATCACGTCAAGGGCATTCAGCACGGGCACGCAGGGATGTCCGAAAGGATTGTTCCGCCCGTCGGAAATGACGGCGTACGTGGGCGCAATCGCAGCCAAAAATGCGGGCGTGGTGGAGGTACAACTACCGTGGTGGCCCACTTTGAGCAAGGTGGCAGGCTGCAAACCATCTGCAACCATGCGCCTTTCCGTGCGTGCCTGCGCATCGCCTTCGAGTAGCGCAGCCGTTCCCCCGTAGGCAATACGCAGCACCAAAGAATCGTCATTCGACGGCTGCTTTCCGGGTAGGTATCCAGCAGCAGGCGCGAGCACGCGCACAGATGTGTTCCCAAAAATGAAAGATTCGCCTGCGTGAAAAGATTTGACGCGAACACCATCCAGCTTGGCATCGGCCAGCAATGCAAGATATGCAGGCACCAACGGATTGTTGCCCACCCAAAGTGTGTGTGGGTGAAAGTTGGCGAGCACGGCGGGCATTCCCCCCATGTGGTCGCTGTGCGCGTGCGTCAGGGCCACGACATCCAAGCTGCGAATGCGGCGTGTCCACAAATATTGCGAGACCACATCCTCGCCCACATCGAAGGCGCTGTCTTCGGAGTGCATCGGGCCAATCGGGCCGCCGGCATCGATCAACAACGTACGTCCGTCCGGCGTGGCGACAAAAATAGAATCGCCCTGACCTACGTCAATCGCTGTCACTTCCAGCCTGCCCGGATGCAACATTGGGTGCTGTGGCCAGACCACGCAGGCCGATCCTACGGTGATGGCGGCCAGCGCGCACCAGCGCCAGCAGGTACCCGCGCGCATCATCCAAAGCGCAGCCACCCACGTTGCAGCAAAGAGCAGCATCGTCCAGAGCGCAGGATCGGGCGTGCGCATTCCCGTTGCAGCCAGCCTGCCGAAGCCAGCGATGATGCCCGTGATGGCGTGCAACAGCAACGCCGTCAAAGATGCCGTAGGCAAAGCCAGCATTGGCTGCACACAGCCCAACAAAAACGTAAGCAGTGCCAAGGGCAAGAGCACTCCAAGCAGCGGCAGGCCGAGCAGATTCGCGGGCAAAGCCAGCAGGGTGATGCGGTGGAAGTAGACGGCCATGGGCAACATCATTGCCATCTCGACGATCCAAGAGATTAGCAGTGCCTCGACTACGCGCAGCAGCCAGCGCAGCGCGGATGTGGGCAAAGTTGTTGCCCATCGCCTGAGAAGCAGCGGGCGCAGATGCTCGCCAACCATGCGCAAACTAACGCGCAGTTGCGTGACGCGCGCAGGCAGATGCGGATCGAGTCCCGGCAGGCCGATCGTACGCAGGCCGCGCAGATACGGTGCGATCGTTGCCTCCAACAGCGGTGCGGCCACGCCGGCAATGGCCAGCACGGCCAGCATGGTCATTTGAAAACTGGCATCGAAAAGTGCAGAGGGTGAGCGGACCAGAATTCCGAGCGCAGCGATGGCGAGCGCATTCATTGCTGCGCGTTCGCGGTAGAGGATACGGCATATTAGATAGACGCCGCTCAACCACAGCGCGCGCTGCACAGGGGGAGCAAAGCCGGTGAGCAGCGCATACGGCAGTGCCAAGCCCAGCGCGATCAATGAAGCGGTGAATTCGCTGGCACCTACCTTGCGCGCCAGCCAGAAGCAGAGCGCCAACACAATGGTGATGTGCAGGCCAGAGACGACAAGCAAGTGAAACGATCCAGTACGCTCGAAGCCTGTGCGCAGCGCATGGCGCAGATGGCTGCGATCCCCAAAGAGCATGGCGCGCAAGATGCCAGCATCCTCGCTGCGCAAGCGCATAGCTGCAGGAAGTCTCATTCTTGTTGCAGCACTGCGCGCAACGATTTTGTCCAAGCGATCGCCAGCCCAAAGCTGGGCTGCACTGGCCCAACAGGCCAGTGAAACTGCGCGCACCTTGGGGAGAGCTGTCACTGCGCTCGCATCTGCGCTACCCAAAACGGCAATGCCATGTTGGCGAAGATACGCAACGGAATCCCACGCTCCGGGATCGAGAGATCTCTCGGGTAGATGCAGGCGCACCGGAACACGAACATATTCGCCGCAATGCAGAACGGGCAAAACTTCTCCCGGCTTGGCGTAGAGAGAAAGTCTCAATCCGCCCTGCACAGGAAGCTGCACATCCCGATCGCTGGCAATGTCCTCGATGGAGTGCAGCAACAGATCCACTTGTGTCGTGGTCTCTACGTTCTGTTGATTCGTGAATGCTTTGTAGTGTTCGATGCTGCGTACTGGATGCAGGGCAACGACGGTTCCCTCGGCTGTGCGCTGTAATGCGTCGGCGCGATGGAGAAGTTGCGGCGATACACGTTGCAACGATGCCGTGCTGGCTGCGAATTGGCCTGCACTAAACCAGACCAGCAGCAATGGCAGCCAGACATGGCGCTCAGCCCAGTGCAGCGCGACCAACACGAGCACAGCGCCCAATGTCGCAGTCAGCAGCCACAGCAACGGCGGATGCCATACCCAACGCGCATCCAAAATGCCAAGACAGAACCCAGCGGCAGCCAGCAGCATGGGCGCAGCGGCAAAGTTGAGTGGGTTGTGACTCGCAACGTGGCGCGTTGCGCGCAGTGGCGCAGGTCTGTATCCGCGCACGGTCAGCACGGCTGCGGGCATCGCCGTAAAGGAGCCGGGTTCAGCCATCGCCAGTGAAAGTACGTCCAATTAGCGTTGCAGCACGGCGACCGTTTCTTGATGAAATGTCTGCGGAAACAGATCCACCATGTGCAAGCGCTCCAGACAGTAGCCGGATTCTACCAGCGTCTTGACATCGCGCGATAGCGTGGCAGGATCGCAGGAGACATAGACGATGCTGCGCGGGCGGCATTGCGCCAGCAGTGTGGCTGTTTGCGTTCCCAGTCCTGCGCGCGGTGGGTCCAGCAACGCAAGGTCGGGTGCCGTAGTGTGCTGCGCCAAAGCGTGACGCAAAAAATTCTCGGTGGTTGCAGGGGCGATGGCTACAGAGAGTCCGGACAAATTTTTCCGCAGGTCGCTGACCGCCGTGGGAGCAATTTCGACCGCAATCACCTGAGTGAATCGCTCAGCCAATCTGCGTGCAAATAATCCAACACCTGCATATAAATCCCAAGCCAAGCCACCGCTCCACGCATCCGTGACCAGAGCGGCAAACTCCGGCAGCAGAGGTTGATTGACTTGAAAGAAGGAACCAAGGCTAACATGATACGCAAACTCGCCCACGCGATAGAGCATGTCCTGTTTTTGCCAGCGCAACCAAGGTGTACCCGGCATGCGACGATTTTCATCTGCACGCAAAAATACAGCCGCTCCGCACAGTTCGGGAATCGCGGACGCCAAATGCGCGCTGAAGGATAAAAAATCTTCTCGCAATTGGGATGGCTCCTCGCTGACAAAGATGCTGAGCAAGAATTCAGAGGAATCGTGATTCGTGAACAACTCGATTTCTTCTATGGACGCAGGGATTTTTCTGGAGCGCCCCAGCGCGAGAAGCAGCGGCAAAGCACGTTGCAAGATTGGAGCCATGACCGGGCATTGCTCAATGGCAACCAGCGCGTGAGAATTTTGTTCTCTATATCCAAGACGAAACTCAGGCTTGTGCAACAGTTGCAAGCGCACGCGATTCCGGTATGCCAGCGGCGATCCTGTGAGCGAGGCAATCGTGGGGATTTTTTTTACGCCAGCGCGCTGCAGGGACTCGACGAGCACGTCGCGCTTGATCTCGGCCTGCGTCGCATATTCAGCGTGCTGCAGGTGACATCCACCGCAGCGCATGAAGTGTAGACAGGCAGGCTGCGTTCGCTGTGGAGACGACTCCAGGACGTGCGTCAATCTGCCTTGGACAAAGCCCTGATTTTTTTTGCTGCGGGCCGTCTCAACGATCTCAGCCTGCACCGATTCGTCCGGAAGCGTGAAAGGAACAAAGATGCGCTTGCCTGCCGCATCGCCCTCACTTTCTGGAATGCGCGCTAGGCCTTGTCCGCCGTAAATGATTTTTTCAATCTTCAGTTGCATGATGCGATCAATGTCCCGTCAGGTAAAAAAGACTCAGGCGCGGCAAATGGAGAGCGGCCAATAGTTGCCGACGTAAAAATTGCTGCTCGATTTGCCGGATTTGCGCTGCATGCAAACGGCTGCGAATGGGCGCTAGTTCCTGCGTGGATTGCAAGCGCAGGGAGACGAGCAGTTCCTCTGGCGCAGCGGCAGTGGCCGCAGCGTACAGTCGGTCTTCCAGCACCAGCAGATTTTGCTCCAGTGCCTCCACGGCGCGGCTGTCGAATTTTACTGGCGGCAGTGCGGCAACTTCATCCGCCAGCGCTATAAGCCGCTGTGCAGTGGCGTGGGCAGCCGGCTGCACACCTGCGATGATTTTTTCTGCACGCAGGGCTGCGGCTGTCGTGCGCAGATGTTGCGTGATGCGTGCGGCTTCAAATCCGCTTTCTGTGGGTTGAGATTTTTCAGGTACTCGCGCGCCGGTTGCCGCTTCGTGCATGGCTTCGACGGCGCGCAAAACTTCTTGGGCGCAATAGGCCAGGCCGTTGATGCGGCGGATGCGCGCCTTGCCTTTGCGCGCATCGTATTTGTCGAAGGTGGCATCAATGCCGCTCAGCACTGCCTCCAATGGAAAGCCAGTCTCCTGCCATGTGGCAATCAGCGCCCAGTCCACGGGCGAGAGCATGAGCAGCGAGCCGCGGCGGCGCTGGAAGTGCTCCTCAATCTCCGTAAAGTAGTTGAAGTAGTTCTGCAAGGCGGCTGGCTTTACGCTTCTTTCGTTGCGGATTCTTTGCGGACGCGCTTCACTGCGTTTTGATTGCGTTCATAAATCAGGCGCAGGCCTTCGAGCGTCAGCCCGTCGTCAACGCAGGAGATAAAGCGCGAATCCTGTGCGAGGATCTTGGCCAGTCCGCCCGTGGCAATGACGCGCGTTCCTGCTCCAAGTTCGCGCAGCATCCGCTCCAGAATTCCATCGATGAGGCCGAGGTATCCGTAGTACAGGCCGATTTGCAGCGTCTCCACGGTGCTGGAGCCGATCACTTTTTCCGGACGGCGAATGTCCACGCGCGTCAAGCGGGCGGCACGGGAAAACAGCGCCTCGGCAGAGATGCCCAGGCCGGGAGCAATTGCGCCGCCAAGGAATTCTCCGTTCTTGGAGACAACATCAAAGGAAGTCGCCGTGCCCAGATCGACCACGATGCACGGGCCACCGAATTTGTGAAACGCAGCCACAGAGTTAACGATGCGGTCTGCGCCCACCTCCGCAGGATTGTCGGTGCGGATGGCCAAGCCGGTTTTGACGCCGGGTTCGACGAACATGGGAGAGCAGCCAAAGTACTGTTCACACATCGCGCGCATGGTGGAGTCCATGGGCGGCACCACGGAGGAGATGATGATCGCATCCACGCTGGACGCGTCGACGCCGCGCAGTGCGAAGAGATTGCGCAACAGCACGCCATATTCGTCCACGGTCTGCGCGCGATGGGTTGTCAGGCGCCAGTCTGCCGCGCGTTCGCCGGAAGCGTGGAAGAGGCCAAGCACCGTATTTGTGTTGCCAATATCAATGGCCAGCAGCATGTGTTTGCTCCGCGTCCCAGTTGCGCACTCCGCCGGAAAGGACGGTGCGCAGGCCCGTTGCCGTTTGCACTTGCAGAAAGCCCTGCGCATTCAGGCCCGCTGTAACGCCAGTGTATCCCCCCGCCTCGCCCACATGCACGCGCTTGCCTTGCATCCATGTCGATTGCTGAAGCAGTCTGCGCAAAATATCTTCATGCGCGTTGTGCGTATTGTCGACGGCGAGCAGTCCAGACATCTCTGTTTGCATGGCGCGCAACAAGGCCGCCAGAATCGCCGCGCGGGACCATCGCTGACCGCTGGCGATGCGCAGCGACATGGCCAGCGATTGCAGCTCTGAAGGAAAGGCAGCGTGATTGATGTTTATGCCGATGCCGATCACGGCGTGACGGACGTGGGCGCTATCTGCGCTCAGCTCCGTTAAAATGCCGCAGAATTTTTTTTCGCCGAGCAACAGGTCATTGGGCCAGCGAATGTCGGCACGCAGAGAGGTTACAGACTCAACGGCACTGGCCACAGCCAAGCCAGTGGCCAGAGAGAACCAGAGTGCGTCCGCAGCCGTGAGTGTGGAGTGTGGGCGCAGCAAAAGGCTGCAATAGAGGCCGTCGCCGGGCGATGAGTGCCAAGTGTGCGCGCCGCGTCCGCGCCCGGCGCTTTGCGCATCGGCAATATAGACGGTGCCATGCTCCGCGCCTGCGGCGGCCTCGCGCATGGCTTGCAGATTGGTCGAATCAATCTCGGCAAAGTGGCGCAGCTTGCCTGCGAAGAGCGTTCCCGTGAGTGCGCCTGCCAGTTCGTCTGTTGTTTCCATGCGTTCGTAGAGGGTCAATAAATATCTGCGGTGATGCGCAGGCTGAGGTCGACCGCAGGAACGGAGTGTGTGAGTGCGCCGACGGAGATGAAGTCCACGCCGGTCTTGGCGTAGGAGCGCACGGTATCCAGCGTCATGCCGCCGGAGGCTTCGAGTGGAATTTTTTCGCTGTGCTTGCGTGCGAGCTTCACTGCGTCGCGCACCTCGGCAGGCGTCATGTTGTCGAGCAGCAAAGAGTCTGCGCCGCCGTCGAGGGCTTGCTGTAACTCCTGTGGCGTGCGCACCTCGACCTGAATTTTCTGCCCCGGCTTGCGGCGAGCAAAGGCGCGTTCCAGCACCTGGGTGAGTCCGCCACCAAGCGCGATGTGATTGTTCTTGATGAGCACGCCATCGGCCAGGTCCATGCGGTGATTGGTGCCTCCGCCGCAGGTGACGGCATACTTGTCCAGTGCGCGCAGGCTGGGCGCGGTCTTGCGCGTGTCGAGGATAGTTGCGCCGGTGCCCGCGACGGCATCGACGTACTGGCGCGTCAGCGTGGCGATGCCGCACATGCGCTGGAGCAGGTTGAGGATCACGCGCTCACAGGCGAGGATGGAGCGCGCATTGTGGCGAATGATGGCGGCCACTTGTCCCTTGTGCAGATGCACGCCGTCAAAGATTTCCGGGTGCGAGATGACTTCAAAGCGCCGCGCGGGCTTGCCGGAGTCCAGTTGCGCGAAGACTTGAAAGACGCGCGGGATCAGCCCGATCCCAGCGAGAACGCAATCCTGCTTGGCCAGAACCGAGGCAGAGGCGAGCAGTTCCGGGTCAATGGTTAATGCCGTGGTCGCATCGGCGGTGGCGCGGTCCTCGAGCAGCGCCTGCTCCAAAATGGTGGTGACGCGCTTGCTTTTCCAGTCCATAATGTTTGCTCTTCTTCGGGTTCGCGGTCAAAAAAATTACTATAGCTCAAAGAGTGGAAGTGTCATTCTGAAGCCGCCCTAGCGGCGCTCAGCGAATCCAGAGCGGCGCGGGTTTTCTCGATGAGCACGGTGAGTTCATCGGCGCGCGCACGCAGGCCTTCAACGATGTTGGCCGGAGCCTTGGCAAGGAAGCCGTCATTCTGCAATTGCGACTGCTTGCCGACCATTTCTTTCTCGTACTTGGCCAGGTCTTTGGTCAAACGCTCACGCTCGGCGGCCACGTCGATGGTTTTTTCATAGAGGACGGCTACATCGAAGGCTACCGCTCCGCGCTTTTGTGGGCCGTCTGCTATCGCGGAAACGCTTTCAATCTTTGAGACGCGCGCCAGTCGTTGGATTGTTTCTGCATGATTCAGCAAAGCAGTATTGCGAGAAATCTGAATCGGAACGGAAAGTTTTTCCTCGACGCCCAAATCCTTGCGCAAGGCACGCACAGCGACGATGAGCGCTTGTAGCATCTCCATCTGCTCTTCTGCTGTGCGCAGGCCGCTGGATACAAAACTGGATGGGCGCACAAAGTCCGTCAGCGCAATGGATTTTTCCGGAGCGGCTCCAGCATAGAGTGCCTGCCAAATCTCCTCTGTCAAAAACGGCATAAAGGGAGCCAGCATCCGCAGAGAAGCCTCGAAGACAGCCAGCAGCGTGGTGAGTGCGGCTTGCGCGGCGACTGCGTCGGAGCCATCGCCGAACTCCAAGCGAATTTTTACGATCTCCAAATACCAATCGCAGAATTCTCCCCAGAAGAATTGATAAATGGCATTGGCTGCATCGTCGAAGCGATAATTTTTCAATGCTTGATCGACACTGGCTGCGCATTGCTGCAAGCGAGCCACGATCCAAAGGGCTTCGAGCGACGCATCTGCTGCCGGATGCAGGCCGAGGGCTAGCTCGCGCAAATCCACTTCAATGCCAGCTTCTTTGGCGCGGTCGATCTGCATGAAGATGAAGCGGGCGGCGTTCCAGATTTTATTGGCGAAGGCGCGGTAGCCTTCGGTGCGGGCTTCGCTGAAGGCAATGTCTGTGCCCGGCGAGGCCATTGCGGCTAGCGTAAAGCGCACCGCGTCGGTTCCATAGCGTTGGATGATGTCAATGGGATCGAGTACGTTGCCCTTGGTCTTCGACATCTTCTGCCGCTCAGCATCGCGCACCAGCGCGTGGATGTAGACGTTTCTGAAAGGGACGGCATCTTTCAATTCCCGATTCGATCCGTCGGGCATCGGCATTTTCTCCATGAAGTAGCAGCCGAGCATAATCATGCGCGCGACCCAGAAGAAGAGAATGTCAAAGCCGGTAAGCAGCAACTGCGTGGGATAGAACTTGGCCAGATCGGCGGTCGCGTCGGGCCAACCGAAGACGGTGAACGGCAGCAGCCCCGATGAAAACCATGTGTCGAGCACGTCGGTTTCCTGCGTCAGGCGGTCGCTGCCGCAGTGCTGGCAAGCT
>DAHWKP010000272.1:0-3769 GCA_027343585.1 Acidobacteriaceae bacterium | reverse complement strand
AGCCATGCAAACCGTGGCGCAGCGATCATGGATTCCCGCACTGGGCATTCAGTATTCTCTGGCGGCAGACGGCATTAGTCTGACGCTGTTACTGCTGACGGGCTTGGCTGCCGTCGCCGGAGTCTTCTTCTCTTGGAATGTGGAGCAGCGCACGTCGGAGTTTTTCGCGCTCTACTTGCTGCTAATCGGCGCTGTCTGCGGTGTGTTTTTGAGTCGCGATTTATTTTTACTTTTCGTTTTTTATGAGATTGCCATTGTCCCCAAGTATTTTTTGATTGCCATCTGGGGTTCCACGCGGCGTGAATATGGCGCGATGAAGCTGGTGCTCTATTCCTTCGCGGGCAGTGCGATGGTGTTGCTGGGATTGCTGGCCGCTTATGTTGCCTCTGGCGCGCACAGCATGGCGCTGGAGGATCTGGCGCGCTACCCATATTCCGCGCACATGCAGCTGTGGGCCTTCCCGCTGGTTTTTGTTGGCTTCGCGGTGTTGGCGGGATTATGGCCGCTGCATACATGGGCACCCACTGGGCACGTGGCTGCACCAACGGCTGCCTCCATGCTCTTGGCCGGGGTGGTGATGAAGCTGGGTGCATATGGATGTTTGCGCGTGGCCATGACGCTGTTCCCTCTGGGACTGGCGGAGTGGCGTGGGGTCATTGCACTGTTGGCAACGGTGGGCATCGTCTATGGTGCGGTGGCCGCATTGGTGCAGCAGGATTTCAAATTTGTCATTGGATACTCCAGCATCAGTCACATGGGTTTTGTCTTGCTGGGGTTGATGTCGCTGAACCTGATTGGAATTTCAGGCGCGGTGTTGCAGATGTTCTCGCATGGAATTTTGGCGGGCTTGCTCTTCGCCGTTGCCGGGCGCATGGTGTATGACCGCACACATACGCGCGAGTTGTCGGCGCTGCAGGGCCTGCGGCTCGACAAAGCAATTCCATTCGCTGCAGTCACCTTTGCCATCGCCGGAGCTGCCAGCATGGGCTTACCCGGCTTCAGCGGTTTTGTTGCAGAGCTGATGGTGCTGGTGGGCGCTTGGCGCGCGTATCCAATGTTGGCCATCGGCGCAGGCGGTGGCATTATCGTGGGTGTTGCCTATATCTGGCGTGCCATGCAGCGGGCATTCTTTGCGGATTTCAGCCATGCTCCGGCAGCCCAGGAGGAGCCTGAGCACAAGGAGCCGCTGCCTGCGATTACGCTGCCAGAACGATTCGGTGCGCTGTTGTTGATCGCTGCCAGCATCGTAGTGGGTGTGTATCCGCAATTCCTGTTGCGGCTGATCGACGTGGCGCTGCGCGGGCCGCTCTTCGTTGGCTTGAATATGGGAGGGCTGCGATGAACATGCTCCTGCACTCCATCCCCGCGCTGCATGCGCTCTTTCCAGAAGTCCTTGTGGCAGGGGGCGGCTTATTGGCTCTCGCACTGGATCTTTCCGTGTTGCGTGCCTGCACGATGCGCGTGCGCAGGGCCTGTGCCGCATGGCTGGGAGTGGCAGCCTGTATCGCTGCAGTCACGTGGCTGTTGCACGCGCATGCGCAGACCAGCGCGGCAGGGGGAATGCTTGCGGCGAATTCCTTGACAGCCTTAGTGCAGATTGCCGTGCTGGTCTTGACCACAGGTGTATTGCTGCTGTGGATGGATGCGCGTACAGCGCATCATGCGGGCGAGTCCGTTTTGCTGATTTTGTTTGCGACGGTGGGCATGCTGCTGCTGGTTGTGGCGCAGGATCTGTTGTTGATTTTTCTGTCCTTGGAGTTACTGAGTCTGCCGCTCTATATTTTGACGGCACTCGATGCCCGCCGGGATGTGGATGGAGTATCGAGCAGCGCGCATGCAGCCGAGGCTGGGCTGAAATACTTTCTCTTTGGCGGCGTTTCTTCCGCCATGCTGCTCTTTGGCTTCAGCCTGCTGTATGGCTTGGCCAGCTCGACGCGCTTGGCGAGCATTGCCTTGGCTGTGCAAGCTGCGCCCTTGCAGCCATTGTTGCTGGTGGCGACGGCGCTCATCGTGGCAGGCTTGGGATTCAAAATCGCAGCGGCTCCTTTTCACTTCTGGGCTCCGGATGTCTATGAGGCTGCGCCTGCGCCGAGCGCGGCGTTGATTGCCTCTGGCTCGAAGATTGCAGCATTCTTTTTGTTCTTCCAGATTTTTACACTCGGCTTGGCCCACGCGCGCGGATGGACGCTTATGCTGGCGGCCATTGCTGCACTGTCGATGCTGCTGGGCAGTCTGGCGGCCACAGTGCAGTCCCGTGTGCGCCGTCTGTTGGCCTACTCCGCCGTGGCGCACGCGGGCTACATGCTGCTAGCCTTCCTGCCGGGGACGCGGGCCAATCTCGCTGCGCTGCTTTTTTACGTGGTGACGTATGCGCTCGCCGTGCTGGGGTTCTTTGGCGTGGCCGCCGTGATGGAGAACGCCGGTGTGGGCGACAGACTCGAATCCTGGAATGGATTGAGCCAGCGTTCGCCATTCTTAGCAGGGAGCGCGGCGATTTTTCTCTTTTCCCTGGCAGGAGTGCCGCCACTGGCGGGCTTCTTCGGTAAGTTTTATTTATTTGCCGCAGTGTTGCAGAACGCATCAGCCGCTGCAATTTCTTTGTGGCTGGTGGTGCTGGCAATTGCAATGAGCGCGGTGGCGCTGTATTACTCGCTGCGCATATTGAAGCCAGTGTTTGTCGCGGATCCAGCGGCAGGCGCGGGCGCAATTCCGATTCCGTGGATCCGTCGAATCCTACTGGCGTTGCTGGCGGCGGCAGTGATAATTCTGGGATGCGCACCGCAACTCTTGCTGCGTTGGATCCTCTGCGCTGTGCAAAATGCCGGGCTGCGGTAGCGCCACAATCCTAGGGAAGTCGTTGCTTGACTGTTGCGAAGTTGCCGACCAATAATGGGGGTTGCCCTCCGCAGGTTTTTGCATCGCAACAATCATGAATAGGGGTGACCCGATCGACCGATCGGCGGCTGTGCGTGCATTTTGGCAGGACGGAGCATTGGGCAAGGGAGATGGATATGAATAAGGTTGGAAAGAATCGATGAGTGCAAGCGTGGCAGTGGCGCAACCGAAGCGGATGGTGACGCGCGCGACGGGACTGTGGCAATCGACGACCGGCAAGAAGGCTGTCATGGCTGTCACCGGGGCCATCCTGTTCCTTTTTGTGATTGGCCACATGCTTGGCAATCTGCAAATCTTCGAAGGGCGCGAGCGCATCAATGCCTACTCGCACCTGTTGCACAGCCTGGGTGAGCTGCTGTGGATGGTGCGTCTGGCGCTGCTGGCTGCGTTGGCGCTGCATGTGACCACAGCGGTGCAACTGGCGCTGCGTATAAAAAAAGCGCGGCCCGTGGGGTACTCGCGCAAGCAGGCCATCAACTCCTCCTACGCTTCGCGCACCATGTATTGGAGTGGGCCGATTGTTTTGGTCTTCATCATTTTTCACCTGCTGCAATTTACTGCGGGCTACGTGCATCCTGAGGCGCAGTTCATCGCGGGCGATGTCTACCACAATCTGGTTTCTGGCTTTCAGGTTTGGTGGGTTGCCGTGTGGTACATCTTTGCGGTTTCGCTGCTGGGGCTGCACTTGAGCCATGGCATCGCCAGTATGTTTCAGTCGCTCGGCATCGCGCACCCGCGGCACACGCAGACGCTCAAGCGCGCTGCCGTGGCCATCGCAACCTTGATCGTGCTGGGATACATTTCCATCCCGGTGAGCATTCTGCTGGGGATCGTAAAATAATGACACTCGACGCAAGAATTCCATCCGGTCCGA
>DAHWKP010000254.1:0-14543 GCA_027343585.1 Acidobacteriaceae bacterium | reverse complement strand
TCCGCTGCTGCGGAGGGTTGCGGAAACAAATGCACGCTTGTGCGGATGCCTCCACGGGGAAATTGTGGCCGCAACTGCCTCAAAGCGAGGTGGGGCCGTTTCCTTTTCCCGTGTCCGCATCTTTCACTCAATCCTGCCCGGTGGCTTTGGATACTGCCTGACCGGGAACAACTTACCGCATCCGAATCCCGCGCCCGCTGGCGCGTGCCGATGGATGCACATTCTAAAAAAATCTCTTCCGTCTTGGCGTTCTGGCTGGCCAGACGGACCCACGAACTAATTGACAAAGCGGCTCATGCGGATGTTCATAACGATGCCGAGGGCCAGAAACGTAAACAGCACCGATGAACCGCCATAACTCATTAGGGGCAGGGGGATGCCGGTAACCGGCATCAAACCAATGACCATGCCCACATTGACCGCAATCTGAAAGATCAGTACGGCCACCACCCCCATGACGATCAACGTGCCGGGGAGGTCGGCAGCGGATTGAGCGTTTTGAATCAAACGCATCAATATCAAGAAGTATAGCAGCAAGACGAGGGCCGCACCAACAAAACCATGTTCTTCACTGTAGGCGGCAAAGATGAAGTCCGTATAGGGAATGGGCAAAAAGTCGCCCTGAGTCTGGGTGCCTTTGGTGGCGCCACGGCCCCAGATGCCGCCGTCGCCGACAGCGATCAGCGATTGGCGAATTTGATAACCGCTGCCACGCGGGTCGGTATCCGGCTGCAAAAAGCTAGTGATGCGCTGCTTCTGATACGGCTTGAGCACCTTATGCCAGATGGGAATAATGGCGATGCCCGCCGCCAGAACTAAAATGACGGACTTGCGAATGCTGATGCCGCCGAGGAAAAGTCCGCAGAGCAAGATGGGCGCGTAGGTGAGTGCCGTTCCCAGATCCGGCTGCTTGAGCACCAGCAGCATGGGCAGGCCCACCATGGCCATGGACTTGAAGATGTCGCTCCACGTTAGCCCACCGCGTCCGGCCAAGTGGGAAAAATAGCGGGCCACGGCGATGATGAGCACCAGCTTGACCCACTCCGAGGGTTGGAAGTGGATGCCGCCGGGCAGGCGAATCCAGCGGCGCCCACCCAGCACCTTTTGCCCCACGGCCAACACGGCCACCAGTGCGAGAATGCAAAATCCATAGGCCCAGAGGGCGATGTCCAGCAACAGATGATAGTTAATGAACGAAAGAATGAACATGCAGACCAGGCCGCCGAGCAGCCAGAAGATTTGCTTCTGGTCAAAGTGAACGAACTTGGTGTGCAGCGTGGCGCTGTAAATCTCCAGCACGCTGACGACAGAGAGCAGCAGCACGAAGCCCAGCAGCACCCAGTCAAAGTCGCGGAAGGAGATGAGCTTGCGCATGGCTACCTCTGTTGTACCGCATCTGGAGTGGAGGACGATGTGGCCGGTGCCGTCAGCAGAAAGCGCGCGCCGCGCAACACTTGCGGTTGTCCATCCGGGCCGGGGGGCAGCGGAAAGGTGCGTTGTCCGGCGATCCCGGCAGCACTGGCTGCGGGCGCATTCCAGACGCCCGCCATCTCGATGGTTTTTTGCACGCGCGCGGCCGTTGTCTGGGGTGCGGCGCCGTTCGGCGTCTGTCGTGAGTTGGCCGTGCGCTTCTGTGCGGGGGCGCGCAGATTATTTTCCAACCGCCGCTGTTTGTCCACGTAGGCCTCGATGACCTGCGCCGCCAGACGCGCACTCAGATACCCTTCTGCACCTTTTTCCCAAAGAATGCAGACGGCAATCTCCGGATTTCTGCGTGGACTGACGCCGACGAACCAGGCGTTGTCATCCATGGTGTGCGCGTGGCCCAGCTTTTGCGCCAGCGCATTGCTCATAGTCTGCGCGCTGCCGGTCTTGCCGGCGACATCCACGCCGTTCAAGTGTGCGAAGCCCGCCGTTCCCGCGAAGGAGAGCACCTGCGACATCGCGTCGGTCACCGTCACCCAGTTGTTGTAGGAGATGGGCACCGTCTTGTCGCCCGAGCCGGGAAACTGCTCCTGGTAGTACTCGCGCAACGAGGCGGGCACCTCATTCGAAAAGACAACGTGCGGGCGTTTCAGCGCGCCGTCAGATGCGATGCCAGCAATGGCGCGCACCAGCTGGATGGGCGTGGCCGCAATAGCTCCCTGGCCGATGCCAACGGAGATGGTCTCCCCCGCAAACCATTTCTGGTGGTAGTTGCGCATCTTCCATTCCGGCGACGGCATAATGCCCGCAACCTCATCGGGCAGATCGATGCCCGTCTTTTCCCCCAGGCCAAATTTATGCGCCCATTCGGCGATCTTGTCGATGCCCAGCTTTTCCGCCAGCGTGTAGAAATAAACATCACACGACTGATAAATGCCCTTGCTGATGTTGGTAACGCCGTGGCTCTGATGCCGCGCGGAAATCCAACATTTAAAGTAGCGGCCATAAAAATTTTCGCCGCCGTGGCAATCGACGACAAGATTCTGCGCAATGCCCTCCTGCAAACCCGCAACCGCCTCGATAATTTTGAAGGTCGAACCCGGCGCGAGCTGTGCCTGAATCGCCTTGTTCAACAGCGGATGTTCCGGATCGTTGATGAGTTTGTTCCACTCGTCGCGATGGATGCGGATGGCGAAATCGTTGGGGTCAAAGGTGGGGCGGCTGACCATGGCCAACACTTCGCCCGTGCGCGGATCGATGGCAACGATGGCTCCGTTGCGCTGGCCGAGTGCTTTTTCTGCGGCTTCCTGAATGTCCAAATCAATGGTGAGCTTGAGCGAGGTGCCGGGCGTGGGCGGCTCTGTGCCCAGTACGCCCAGCTCGCGTCCGTGGCTGTCCACAACAATATCGCGCGAGCCGTCCTGGCCGCGCAGAATGGGGTCGTACGCCTCTTCCACGCCCGAACGCCCGACCACGTCGCCGGGCTGATAAAAGGCGTAGCGCGGATCGTCGAGCATCTCCTCCGACACTTCCCCAACGTAGCCGATCAGATGCGCGGCAAAGCCGTTGCTGGGGTACAGCCGGCGCTGCTCGTCGATGGTTTCCAACTCCGGCAGCTCATTGCCATGCGCAGCGATAAAGGCCAGCTCGTCGGGCGTGATGTCAGACTTGAGCGGAATGGGCTGGTAGCTGGGAGTGTGCCGGTAGTGACGCAGCGTGCTCTGCAATTGGTCAATGTCCATGTGCAGGCCGCTGGCGATCAGCGGCAGATCGGCCTTCAGGTCGCGGGCCTGCTCCGGCACCAAAAAGCAGGTGACGGAAGGATAGTTGTCCACGATCAAGCGACCTTCACGGTCATAGATTTTGCCGCGCGGAGCCAGAATGGGAACCTTGCGCACACGATTGGCCTGCGCCAGTGCGCGATAGTTTTGCGCACCCAGCACCTGCAAGCGCCACAAACCCGAAAGAAGGATGATCAGAACGAGCGCGATCAGATACTGCACCACGGCAAGCTTAAGCGCCGGAACTTTTTCTTCCGAGTGGCGGGTCGGGTTGGTCATGGCAGATACGCTCGCATGGCAAAAAAATCTCCGCTGACTCCGGCTACTCCCGTTGGCGCAAACGATCGAGGAAGGCGAACATAATCACCGCGACCAGCGCATTGAGGGTTGCGCGAAGCAACTCGTGACCCAGGAACCACTCCATCTGCAGATTCAGCAGCAGGCGCACGATCAAATAACGCAGCAGGCTGTCGAGCAATGTAAAGAAAAACATCATCAGAAAGCGCGTGCCGGGATTGTCCACATCAATCCGCGCACCAACAGAGGCGGCCAGATAGCCTGCCACGGCTTTGGTGATGCCTTGAATGCCCAAGGGGAAATGGGTAAGGGCATCCTGCGCGAGGCCAATGCCGGTGCCGAGCAACGCGCCGCTGACGGGATTGCGCCGCGAGACGGCAAAGTACACGGTAACGCAGAGCGGTAGATCCACCAGGGTGAAGCTGGCATGGCGCAGTGGCAGATAGGCTTGCAGCAAAATCGCAAAGAACGGCACCAGCAGAAAGACCACCGGATGAAAACGGTGCTGGCGAATCTCCTCGCGCGTATTGTGGTCGAGCAGTGCCATGTTAAGGCTGCACCTCTGGCTGGGTTGGTGCCGTCGAATCGTGCGCGGCAGAATCGGGAGCTGCGGCGGGCGTCGTCGGCTGCGCGGGCACGGCGTTTGCCGCAGGTGTTGCTGCGGGCGTTATGGGAGCGTGCTTGCGGTGTGGCTTTTTGCCGGTGGATGCAGGCTGTGGCATTGCCGCGTCAGGTGCAGTCTGCGCGCCGACGGCGGTGGCAGTATCGGCCTCATTCGGCGGCGAGAAGCGATCCGGATGCAGCGGCAATGGTGGCTGCGCCGGCGGCGGTGGTGCATTCGGATCTTGGCCGGGCAGCGGCTTGCCATTCGGTCCGAGCTTCGTCTGTTCCGGGCCAGTGTCCTGACCGGGCAGGCGTTGCGCCAGCACATCCGCTGCGCGCTGTTCGCTGGAAATCAGATCCGACTCCTCTTGCGCGGGCAGGACGCTGCCCATCTGCGTAATGACGAGCACCTCTTCCAAGCGCGACAGCTTCGCATCGGGGCGGACGAGCACGGCCATGTACGGCGCGCGCTCCGGATCACTGACCACGCGCTCGACGACGCCGACCGGCAGTCCGCGTGGGTACACCTGATCGCCGCCGCTGGTGATGACGGCCTCGCCCGGCTGAATTTGTTCATCGGGCAGGATGTTGATGATCTCCGTCTTGCCCTCTGCTGTGCCGCGCAGAATGCCGCGCAGGCGCGTCGATTGCAAAATCACGCCCAGACCGCTGGCGGCGTCGTTGATCTCCAACACCTGTGCGGAGTGGCCAAAGACATCGCGCACCTTGCCCACCACACCGTCAGGGGTGATGACGGGCATGTCCGCGCGCAGGCCATCCTTCGAACCTTTGTCGATGTAGAGCACGCGGGAGCGATCCGTACCGCTGGTGCCAATCACCTGCGCCGCCACGGTCTGATAAATATATTGCTGCTTGAAATTCAGCAACGCTTGCAGTCGCTGCCCTTGACGAACATCTTCCCCCAACGCGGCCTGCTCCATGCGCAGGCGATCCACCTCGGCTTGCAGCAGTTGGTTCTGACTACGCACGCCACGCAGGTTGATGTAGCCGTGCCATGCGCCACGAATGCCGTGGCCGGTCCAGAGAAAAAATTCTTCGAGTGGAGAAACGATGCCCGTGACCCAGTAGCGGATCAGCCGGACCTGCGGCGCGTCTTTGGAGTCCGCCGCAGCGGGCCGACGCACCTGCACGGCCAGGCCGATGACCTGGGCGAGCAGCAGGGCCACCAGCAGCAGAACGTTGCGGTACCGGCTGTAAAAGGATTCCATGCGCGCATCGGTTCCGGTGACAGGGCAACGCGTACAGCCCGGCGTTTGGGCCGGGCCGCAGGACGCTAGTCGATCTTGATCTTACGCAGCAGGCCGAAGTCCGAGAGCATTCTGCCGGTGCCCAGCACCACAGAGGCCAGCGGATCGTCGGCGACAGAAAC
Organism: Acidobacteriaceae bacterium; assembly: GCA_027343585.1. Taxonomy (GTDB): domain Bacteria; phylum Acidobacteriota; class Terriglobia; order Terriglobales; family Acidobacteriaceae; genus JAJZCX01. Next base: position 9,047 of record DAHWKP010000254.1, on the reverse strand, counting down.
GGGCAGGCCCGTCTCCTCGCGAATGCGTTTATCCAGATTCTTCAGCAGCGCGCCGCCACCGGTCAGCACAATGCCGCGGTCGCTAATGTCGGCGGACAGCTCCGGCGGTGTGCGCTCCAAAGCGACGCGGATGGCGTTCATGATGGTCGAGACACACTCGGTGAGCGCTTCGCGGATTTCGCTGTCGTCGATGGTGATGGTGCGCGGCACGCCTTCGATCAGATTGCGGCCTTTGATCTCCATGGTCAGCGGCTTGTCCAGCGGATAGGCCGAGCCGACTTCAATCTTGATCTGCTCGGCGGTGCGTTCGCCCACCAGCAGGTTGTACTTGCGCTTCAGATAATTCATGATGGCTTCGTCGAGCTGGTTGCCCGCCATGCGCACCGAGCGCGAGTAGACGATGCCAGAGAGCGAGATGACGGCGATGTCGGAGGTGCCGCCGCCGATGTCAACCACCATATTGCCGCCCGGCTCCGTAATGGGCAGTCCCGCGCCGATGGCGGCCACCATGGCCTGCTCCACCAGATACACCTCGCTGGCCTTGGCGCGATAGGCGGAGTCTTCGACCGCGCGCTTTTCCACCTGCGTGATCTCTGACGGCACGCCGATCACGATGCGCGGATGCACCAACATCTTGCGCCCGTGCGCTTTTTGGATGAAGTAATTCAACATCCGCTCGGTGACCTTGAAGTCGGCGATGACGCCATCCTTCATCGGCTTGATGGCGACGATGTTGCCAGGCGTGCGGCCCAGCATCTCCTTGGCCTCTTTGCCCACGGCCTCCACTTCGCCGGTGACTTTGTTGATGGCCACGATCGACGGTTCATTGACGACAATGCCTTTGCCGGCGGCGTAGACGAGCGTGTTGGCCGTGCCGAGGTCAATGGCCAAGTCGCTGGAAAAAAGGCTGAAGAGCGAGCGCAGATTGTGTCCGCGCGCAAACCGAGATTGAAAACCGTTCGAAGACATGAATATCCGATTGATCCTAAGGCAACGTTGTGAATGTCCATTGTACGGCTAATCACGGGGCTTTGTGCGGGCTTTTGCAAGAGAAATCCACAAAATGGGAATCATTTTTGAACTGGCAGGCTCTTCGGGACGCATCGAGCGCATAGACCGGGGAAAAGCGCGGTGCCCCAGCCGCCAGTTGCGGTATGCTCAGGGGTTCAGGCGCGCGCGGCACGGCAGCGTGCGGCACGGTGCGCAAACAGGGGGCGAACGATGACGGCAGAGCGGTATTCCAACTGGATTGGCGGCAAGGCACGCGCAGCGCAGGGGCGCGCGTATTTCGAGAACCGCAACCCCGCCGACACGCGCGACGTGGTGGGTCATTTTCCAGCCTCCGACCGGCGTGACGCGGAAGCAGCCATCGCCGCGGCTAAGACGGCTTTCGATGGCTGGCGGCTGACGCCGGCACCCAAACGCGCCGAGATTCTCTTCCGCACCGGCGAGTTGCTGACCCAGCGCAAGGAAGAATACGCCCGCCAGATGACGCGCGAGATGGGCAAGGTGCTGGCCGAGACGCGCGGCGATGTGCAGGAGGCCATCGACACGGCCTATTACATGGCGGGCGAGGGTCGCCGCCTCTTTGGCCAGACCACGCCGTCAGAACTGCGCGAAAAATTTGCCATGAGCGTGCGCATGCCAGTCGGCGTTTGCGCGCTGATTACGCCGTGGAATTTCCCCATGGCCATTCCGTCGTGGAAGCTCTTTCCGGCGCTGGTGGCGGGCAACACCTGCATATTGAAGCCCGCCGAAGACACGCCGCTGTCGGCGCACAATCTGGTGCAGACGCTGGTGGACGCCGGGCTGCCGCCGGGCGTGGTGAACGTGGTGCATGGCCTGGGGCCAGAGGCAGGCGCGCCGCTGGTGGAGCACCCGGATGTGCGCGCCGTCAGCTTTACCGGATCGAGCGAAGTGGGCCGCTGGGTCGGCCAGCGTGCTGCGGCACACAACAAACCCTGCTCGCTCGAAATGGGTGGCAAGAACGCAATGATCGTGCTCGAAGATGCGAATCTTGACCTAGCCGTGGAAGGCGCGCTGTGGGGAGCCTTTGGCACAACGGGCCAGCGCTGCACGGCGACCAGCCGCATTTTGCTGCACAAAAAAATCGCGCAAAAATTTACGGATCGCTTGGTCGAGCGCACAAAAAAACTGCGCGTCGGCAACGGACTTGATCCCACAGTGCAGGTGGGGCCGCAGATCAACGCGCAGCAGGTGGAGACCAGCCAACGCTATGTGCGCTATGCGCTGGCTGAAGGCGCAACGCTGCGGACCGGCGGCGGCGTGCTGCACGGAGCAGAACTTGCGCACGGGCATTTTTTTGCGCCCACGGTGTTGACGGGCGTGCAGCCTGCCATGCGCATCGCGCAGGAAGAGGTCTTTGGCCCGGTCGTCTGTCTGATGGAAGTGGGCAGCTTTGCCGAAGCCATCGCTGTGGCCAACGATGTTCCCTATGGGCTTTCGACGGCGCTCTACACGCGCGATGTAAACCGCGCCTACGCAGCCATGCGCGATCTGGATGCGGGCATCACCTACATTAACGCGCCGACAATTGGAGCCGAAGTACACTTGCCCTTTGGCGGCGTCCAACAAACCGGCAACGGCCACCGCGAAGGCGGCACCGGAGCCATCGACTTTTACACCACGTGGAAGACGGTTTACGTGGATTACTCCAACAAATTGCAGCGCGCGCAGATCGACTGAAGCGCGCAGGAGACAGGATGATCATTGGTGTTCCCAAAGAAGTGAAGGATCACGAAAGCCGCGTGGGCATTACGCCTGCAGGCGTCAAAGCTCTGGCCGATGCCGGGCACAAGGTGCTAGTGGAAACCAAGGCGGGCGAAGAGTCGGCCTTTACGGATGACGAATATCAGGCGGCGGGTGCGGAGATCGTCGGCTCGGCGCATCATGTTTGGGGATTGGCGGAGATGGTCGTCAAGGTCAAAGAGCCGATCGAAAAAGAGTATGGATTTTTCCGGGAAGGATTGGTGCTCTTCACCTATCTGCATCTGGCTCCAGCGACGGCGCTGACGGAAAAGCTGCTGGCGAAAAAAGTAACGGCCATCGCGTATGAGACGATCCGCGATCAACACGGCGCGCTGCCGCTGTTGACGCCGATGTCTGAGGTGGCCGGGCGCATGTCGGTGCAGGTGGGCGCAACATACTTGGAGCGTGAGCGCGGAGGCCGCGGCATTTTACTGGGTGGCGTTCCGGGCGTGCCCCCGGCGCATGTCTGCGTGATTGGCGGCGGCATCGTGGGCACGAATGCGGCGCGCGTGGCCCTGGGCATGGGCGCGAAGGTGACGCTGGTGGACAAGAATCTCAACCGGCTGCGCGAGCTGGACGACATCTTCCATGGCCGCATCTCCACGCTGGCCTCGAATGCCTACAACATTGCCCGCGCGGTGCAGCAGGCGGACTTGGTGATTGGCGGCGTGCTGGTGCCCGGCGCGGCTGCGCCGAAGATCGTCACCCGCGCGATGATCGCCAAGATGAAGCGCGGCGCGGTCGTGGTCGATGTAGCCATTGATCAGGGCGGCTGCATCGAAACCGCGCGGCCCACCACGCACAGCGATCCAGCCTTTGTGGTCGATGGCGTGGTGCATTACTGCGTGACGAACATGCCTGCGGCCGTGCCGAACACCTCCACGCTGGCGCTGACGAATGCGACCTTTGCCTACGTGATGAAGCTGGCCGAACACGGGCCACGCGCGGCGATTCAATCCGACGCCGGATTGAGCCAGGGCGTGAACACGTATGCGGGCACGCTGACCTGCAAACCCGTGGCCGAGTCGCAAGGCAAACCGTGGCAGCCCGTGGCCGAGGTGATTAGCGCAGCATAGGGAATCTTTGAACAAGTCTATGTTTTGAAGGGGACGGGCTTCAGCCCGTCCGTACGTCCAAGCGTTGCGGTGCGGCTTTAGCCGCTGAGGAAGCGATGAGCACTGGTTCAGAGTTTCCTTAGAGTCATCTTCACCTGCAAAAGAAAATGGCGCAGCCTACAGGCCGCGCCATTTTCTTTTTGCAACAAGACCGAACTAAGGTTGCACAGTCACATCGTTTTCCAAGCGGAAGGTCAGCAGGCTCTCAGCAGGCAGCACCAAATCTTTGTTGCCGGTAAAGGCGCTGCCAGTTCCGCCTGCGCCTGCGCCAATGGCACCGCCGATGAGTGCGCCTTTGCCGCCGCCAAACAGGCCGCCGAGCAATGCACCCACGCCGGCACCGCCGCCCGTCATCAAAGCCGTGCGCTTGCCTTTGCCCTTTTCAAACCGCTCCACCGTGCTGGTGCGCACCGGGTAGTTGGCTCCATTGGAGCTGATGCTGTCCAGTCGCACGGCCAGCAGCGCATTGCCCATGAAGTGGCCGAGTTTCTTGACGTCTGTCACCGTGCCGCTAGCGGAGGCTCCCGCCGGAATCACGGTCTGTCCGTTGACGACAACGGGGTCGGCAACCGTCGCGGTAAAGGTTTCGCCAATCTGGCTGTCCTGGGTGCTCAACGTCTGGCCCAGTTGCACGCGAATGGCCGTGCCTGCGGGGATGGTGATGGACTGCGGCGGCGCAGGCGCTTGGTATTGTGGGGCGGATGAAGCCTGCTGCTGTGGCGGCGGCTGCGTGGAGTAGCTGGGCGTGTTCGGTGCAGGCGTGTTGCCTGCATAGCCCGCCTGCTGCTGGCTGCCAGCCTGGGATGCTGCGCCGGTCTGCGTGGTCAGATTGTTGATGACCGTGCTGACGCCGACCACATGCGCAGCGTCATTCGAAGCCAGCTCCCGCGAGCCGGGGCCGTTGACTATGCCCGAGAGCGTGACCGCTCCGTTGTTGACGCTGACGGTGATCGGCTGGCCCTGCAACGCCGCGTCAGAGGACAAAGCGCTCTGCACCTGTGCAGTGATTTGCGCGTCTGTGGGCTTTTTGCTGCAACCGGCGCTGAGCAACAACATGGCCGCCAGAGCCGGGGGGAGACCTGCAACGGCGATTTTACGGATAGGATTCATCGTGCATTCCTTTGGAAACAGTCTGTACGCAAGCCGCAGTGCGGCTGTTGGCATTATAGGGACGCAGTATGAGGAAAAGAACAAGGCCGGTGCCGAACGCTGCAAACTCCTATAATGGGCAGCAGATTCCCGGCAGCACCGCCGCAGCAGGAGGCTATTTCCGTGCCAGACCCAGAGCAGACGCAACGCAGGTCGGCAGCTTGGATTCTGGGCGCGCTTGCACTACTGGTGCTGCTGTTTCTGATCACGCAGAATGCCTTCAATCTGAAGTCGGTCGCGCCGCGCAGCACCGGGTCGATCCTCATCTTCACCTCCATTTCTGCGCTAAGCTTTCTGCTGTTTCTATTGCTGCTGGTGCTGCTGGCCCGCAACATTTTGAAGTTGTACGCAGACGGCCAGAGCCGCGTGCTAGGTTCGCGTCTGCGCACGCGCATGCTGGCCGGTGCGCTGCTGCTCTCGCTGATCCCGGCCAGCTTCATGATCTTCTTCAATTTCCTGTTGATGAACCGCTCCATTGACCGCTGGTTCTCCCAGCCCGGCGTGTTGCTGCGTGAACGCCTGACGCAGGTCTCCGTGGAGATGGCCCGCTATGCGGAGGAAAACGCGCGTGCCGAGGCCGAGTCGCTGGCCATTGCACCCGCCGCGCGCAATGACGGCGATGCGCAGGCCATTCTAGCGGAGATGCACCAGCATAAAATTACGCTGCAAGGCGGCTTCGCCGTCTTCTACCGCGACAACGAGCTGGTGAGCGCCTATCAGGTGCCGATGGATCCCGGCACGGCAGAAGATGGAATCGCCATCGACTCGTGGATCACCTCCAGCGCTCTGGTGCCGGTTCCGGTAGGCCAGCCCATTTCCACGACGATCTTGCAGGCGGCGCAGCGGCCCGATGAACCGATTCTGCGCATTGGCGCGGCGGAGTACGCGCTGGGATCCGCCTCCACGCCCAACGGAGAAGTGGTGGTGGTGGGTCTGCCGCTGCCGCAGGAGATGGGCAATGCCATTCGCAGCATTCGCGCCAGCACCGACACCTACTGGGCGCTGTATCACGCACGCCACAGGATTCGCATCACCTATCTAATGATGTTGCTGTTGCTGGCGGCGCTGACATTTTTTATTGGAAGCTGGCTGGCCCTCTTCCTCTCGAAACAGGTGACGCGTCCTGTGGAGATGCTAGCCGACTCGATGGATACAATTGCCAGCGGCGACTACACGCACCGCGCCGACATTGCCGCCGCGGGCGAACTGGGCGAACTGGTGCGCTCCTTCAACCACATGGCAGCGGACCTGGCGAGCAGCCGCGCGCAATTGGAGTCGTCCACGCGCCAGCTTTCTGCGGCGAACGCTGCGCTCGACGCACGGCGCAAGGAGTTGGAGACGGTGCTGGAAACCATCCCCAGCGGCGTGGCTGTGCTGGATGCGGACTCGCGCATCGTGCAAACCAACCGCGCCTTTTGCGAGATGCTGGACCCACAGGGCGTGCAGACCTTTGAGGGGCGGCCACTGCTGTCGCTGTTTCCCGCCGAGGCAGGCGAGGAGATTCAGCACACGCTGCGACGCAGTTTGCGCCTGGCCGCGTCCACAACAGAAATCGAAACGGGGCAGGATCCGGCCACGGTGCATTTGGCACTGACTGCGGCTCCGCTGCATACCCACGGCGGTCGCGGATATTTGATCGTGCTCGACAACGTGACCGATCTGCTGCTGGTGCAGAAACAAATGGCGTGGAAGGAAGTGGCGCAGCGCGTGGCGCATGAAATTAAAAATCCGCTGACGCCCATCGCTCTCTCTGCCGAACGCACGCAGCGCTTGTTGGAGCGCGCGGGGCAGGAGATTCCCGCAGAAACGCGGCAGCGGATTGATGAGGCCATGCAGGTCATCCGCGCCAGCGTGGAAACGCTGCGGCTGCTGGTGGGACAATTCTCCGCGCTGGCAGATTTTCCGGCGGCGCAGCCGCAATCCATCGCATTGAATGCTGTGATTGATGCAACGTTGAAGATGTTTTCTGGTCGTTTGGAGGGCATTGAGATTGTGCTGCACTTGGAGCCAGACCTGCCGCCGGTGATGGCGGATCCAGAAGCGATCCAGCGGGCCTTGACCAATCTGATCGACAACGCGGCAGAGGCCATGCGCGCGAGCCTGGTGCGCGTGCTAACGGTGCGCACCGGATGGAATGAGACGCAGACCATGGCGGAGATCATCGTCGCCGATACCGGCCACGGCCTGACGGAGGAGATGCGCGAGCGCCTGTTTCTGCCGTTTTTCTCCACGCGCAGGCGCGGTACCGGGTTGGGTCTGGCCATTGCAGCCAAGATCGTGCAAGAACACCACGGCAGCATCCGTGCCGAGGGTAATCAGCCGGCAGGTGCGCGTTTCATCGTGGAGCTGCCCTTTGCCGAGCCGGCCCAATCTGGTGCAATGTTGCAAAGCGAAAACGGAGGAGCGGCGCGGTGAATCATATTTTGGTTGTCGATGATGAGGCGGACATCCGCGCCACGCTGCAAGCGATTTTGACGGAAGAAGGTTATGCCGTCACGACGGCATCCACGGCGGCTGAAGCCGTTACGCTTGTGCGCGACGCGGTCTATGATGCGGTGCTGCTCGACATCTGGCTGCCAGACCGCGACGGCTTGGAAGCGCTCGAAGAGATTCGCAAGGCCGACCCCGCCGCCGGACCGGAGGTAATTGTCATCTCCGGCCACGCTTCGATTGAAACCGCCGTGCGCGCCACCAAGCTGGGCGCATTCGACTTTCTGGAAAAGCCGCTGACGCTGGAGCGCACGCTGATCGTGGTGAAGAACGCGACGGAGACGCGGCGGCTGCGGCTGGAGAATCAGGAGTTCCAGCGGCAAGCCTTCACGCGCGGCACCATTACAGGTGAAAGCGTGCCGGCCAAAGCCCTGCGCCAGCAGATTCGCCTGATGGCTCCCACGAATGGCCGCGTGCTCATCTATGGGGAATCCGGCACCGGCAAAGAATTGATCGCGCGCACCATTCACAGCGAAAGCCTGCGCAAGGATCACGTCTTTGTGGAGCTGAACTGCGCGGCGATTCCAGAGGATTCCATTGAGGCGGAGCTGTTCGGCTCCCGGCGCGGCGCGGCGCAGAGCGACAAGCGCGGCACCTTTGAGCGCGCACACGGCGGCACGCTGTTTCTGGATGAGGTCGGCGACATGAGCCTGAAGACGCAGGCCAAGGTGCTGCGCGCCCTGGACGAGCAGGAGTTTACGCCGGTGGGTGCGGCGCATCCGGTGCGCGTCGACGTGCGCGTGATCGCAGCGACCAACAAAAATCTGGAAGAAGAGATCGCCAAGGGCAACTTCCGCGAAGATTTTTTCTACCGGCTCAACGTCATTCCATTTTTTGTGCCGCCGCTGCGCGAACGCAAAGAAGACATTCCGCTACTGGTGCGCGAGCTAATGCGCGAATTTGGCCGACAATATGGCCGGCCGCGCGTGGAGATTGCCGACGATGCGCTGAGCGCCTTGCAGCAGTACCACTGGCCGGGCAATGTGCGTGAGCTGAAGAATATCGTGGAGCGGATGCTGATTCTCAATCCGCAGAGCACGCGTTTGGAGCGCAAACATCTGCCGGTGTTGGTCTACCGCAATGCAGGCGCAGCGCGCAGTGCGGAGTTTCCCTCGTTGCAATCGGCGCGAGAGGCCTACGAACGCGATTACATTTTGCGCAAGCTCGACGAGTGCCACGGCAACGTGAGCCGCGCCGCAGAAGCTCTGGGCCTGGAGCGCAGCCACTTGTACCGCAAAATGAAAACGCTCGGCATCGCAGCGCGCGAGGCGCAGGCGTAAAAACGCGGGTGAGTCGGCAATCCCAGGTCTCAAAATCGAGACCTGGGGCACTCGATTTCCTGCTCGATTTCGCTCACGGTGGCCTGGGATGCGTGCGCTACTCTTTTGGCCGCGAGCCTAAATCTTCCAACTGCTTTTTCCAGTCCAGCGCATCCAAGAATGGGCCGGAGCTGCGCCAGTCCGAGGCGATCTTGACGAAGAGTTCCAGATAGACGCGCGTGCCCAGCAGGCGCTCAATCTCCAC
>DAHWKP010000252.1:0-8436 GCA_027343585.1 Acidobacteriaceae bacterium | reverse complement strand
TGTGTGCGGTTACTCTGCCCAGCGGCGGAAGATGAGCGAGCCGTTGGTGCCACCAAAGCCGAACGAGTTCGACAACGCGATCTCCACTTTGTGACGCATTGGATGGTTGGCGATGTAATCCAAACGGCAATCGGGGTCAGGATGCGCCAGGTTCACCGTGGGCGGCAGCTCCTGATTTTGCAGCGCCATCACCGTGATGCCTGCCTCCAGTCCGCCCGCGCCGCCTAGTAGGTGGCCCGTCATGGACTTCGTGGAGCTGACCTTCAACTGGTGGCTGGTGGCGTGTTCGCCAAAGACGGTTTCAATCGCCTTGGATTCCATCGCATCGCCCAGCGGCGTGGAGGTGGCATGCGCGTTGACGTAGTCAATCTGCTCCGGCAGAATGCCCGCGCTGCGAATGGCATTCTGCATGGAACGCGCGCAGCCTTCGCCTTCCGGGGCCATGCCGGTCATGTGGTAGGCATCGGCGCTCATGCCATAGCCGATGATCTCGGCCATAATTTTTGCACCGCGTGCCTTGGCGTGTTCCAGCTCTTCCAAAATCAAAATGCCCGCGCCTTCGCCCACGACAAATCCGTCGCGGTCTTTTTCAAAGGGGCGGCAGGCGTGCGTAGGGTCGTCATTGCGCGTGGATAAAGCGCGCATGGCTGCAAAGCCGCCCACGCCCATCGGTGTAATGGCTGCCTCTGCGCCGCCAGCGATCATCACGTCGGCGTCGCTGCGCTCGATGATGCGATAGGCGTCGCCAATGGAGTGCGCGCTGGTGGTGCAGGCCGTGGCCGTGGCCTCATTGGGTCCGCGCGCGCCATAGCGGATGCTGACTTGCCCGGCGGCCAGATTCACAATGGAGGCGGGAATGAAGAATGGAGAAATTTTGCGCGGCCCACCGGCCAGCATGGCACTGTGTTCGCGTTCGATGACGTCAAAGCCGCCGATGCCGCTGCCGATATGCACGCCAACGCGCTCAGAGTTCTCCGGCGTAATCTTCAGCCCGCAGGACTCCATGGCCTCTTGCGCGGCGGCTAAGGCGAAGTGAATGAAGCGCCCCATCTTGCGCGCTTCTTTTTTGTCGATGAAGTTGTGCGCGTCGAAGTTTTTCACTTCTGCGGCAAAGGTGACGGAGAAGCCAGTGGTATCAAAGCCCGTAATTGGGGCCATGCCGCTCTTGCCCGCCAGCAGATTGCGCCAGACCTCCGGCGCAGTGTTGCCCACGCCGCAGATCAATCCCAGACCGGTGACAACGACGCGCCGCTTCAAGTCTACTTGCCGCCTTTCGCGTGTGCGTCGATATAATTGATCGCGTCCTGAACGGTCTTGATCTTCTCAGCGTCTTCGTCGGGAATCTCGATCTCGAAGGCCTCTTCAAACTGCATCACCAACTCGACCACATCGAGCGAGTCTGCGCCCAGATCCTCTTGGAACGAAGCGCCGGGAGTCACCTCGGCCTCATCGACCTGCAATTGCTCCACGATAATTTGCTTAACTTTCTCTGCTGCTGCCATTGTTCTCTCCTGATTTTCGTACTTAAGGTTCTGCAAGGTTCTGATGCCGGGCACGTGCCGACGGTTTCCCGTCGATCCACCCCATCCGTTGGATGCGGCGCTGGAAACTCCAAGTGTACTGACGCCTTAAGATAGTGTAAAGCAAGCGGGCGTTTAGGCGCTGGCTGCAGCAGCAAAGGTGGCTCACGCAGGAATTCAATCGTTCGGAAATGCACAGTGCGCAGGCGCGCGGGGAGTGGGGGCATGGGCATGTTGGAAATCGTTGTGGCTGCGGTTGCGTTGGCCTTGGGCTGGTGGGTCGGGCGCGGCCAGGGTCTTGCCTTGGGCAAGACCGCCGGGGCTGCCGAACGGGCCGCCAGCCAGCAGCGCGCGGGCGATTTGGAAAAGCGCCTGACCGAGCGGGAGAACGAGCTGGGCAAACTGCGCGAGCAAGTGAGTGCGGCTGGGGAAAAGATTGCGCGCGCTGAAGCGCAGGCCGAAGCCGCGCAGCAGGCCATTGCCAACGAGCGCAAGCTGCTGGACGAAGCGCAAAAGAAGCTGACCGACACATTTAAGGCACTGGCCACCGAGGCGCTGACCGGCTCGCAAAAGCAGTTCCTCACCTTGGCCACGGAAAAGTTTGACGCCAAACAGCAGGCCATCGACACGCTATTGAAGCCCGTGAAAGAGACGCTGGGCGAATTGCAAAAGCAGACCCAGCAGTTGGAGATCAAGCGCGAAGGTGCCTACAAAGAATTGGGGCAGCAGCTCATGCAGTTGAGCAGCGAGCAGGCCCGCTTGCAGCAGGCTGCGCAATCGCTCTCCTCGGCCTTGCGCGATACGCGCACCACCGGCCAGTGGGGAGAGATTGTGCTGCGCCGCGTGGTGGAGTTGGCCGGCATGACCGAGCATTGCGACTTCAGCGAGCAGCAGACGCAAGACGATGGTCGCCCCGACCTGATCGTGCACTTGCCCAATGGACGCACGATCATTGTGGACGCCAAGACTTCCGTCAAAAGTTTTTTGGAGGCCGCAGAAACTCCGGACGAAGCCCTGCGCCAGCAGAAGTTGAAAGAACATGCACGCAACATTCGCACGCACGCCTTGGGCTTGGCCAAGCGGAAGTATGAGAAGAGTTTTGAGGATGCCATCGACCTCACCGTCTGCTTTATCCCCGGCGATGTGTACTACTTTGCCGCGCTGCAAACGGAGCCGGGACTCTTTGAAGAAGCGGCGAATGCGAAAATTGTCTTCGCCACACCGACCACGTTGATCGCGCTGCTGAAGGCCGCGGCCTTTGGCTGGCAGCAAGACTCGCTGCGTCGTGAGGCCAAGGAGATATTGAAACAAGCGCAGACTGTTTACGAGCGGCTGGTCACGGCCACCGGGCATTTGGCGGGCCTTGGAAAAAATCTGAATAAGAGCGTGGAGAGCTACGACAAATTCATCGGCTCGCTGGAGGGCAGCGTGTTGCCCGCTGCGCGCCGCATGAAAGAGCTGGGACTCAAGGGCGAGGAGATCGAATCGATCGAGCCGTTGAGTAAATCCACGCGAACGTTGCAGGCCCGCGATTGGGTGGTGCCGCAGGAAAATCTCGCATTGGCCGCCAGCGCCGAGAGCGTGCAGGAAGAGTAGTCGCGCCCTTCGGCTCTTTGTTCGGCGCAGACATCGCGCAACCTAAGGTCTTGTCATTCCAAGCGGAGTCGAGAAACCTGCGGCTCTCAACCGCGTTGCGTGGCAGCGCGGATGGCATCGGCAACGGCTGCGGCCTGGCGTGCTGCGGCCACGTCGTGCACGCGCAGCAGATGCGTTCCAGCAAGTACTGCGGCTGTGTGCGCGGCTAGCGTGGTATGCAGAGCAGATTCTGCGAGGCTGGCGGGGTCATCGTGCGTGGAGTGTGCAGCCGTGCGCGTCAAAAATGACTTGCGCGAAGCGCCGACCAGCAACGGATAGCCCAGCGCATGCAGCCGGGGCAGGCCGGCCAGCACGGGATAATTCTCCTCAAAGTTTTTGCCGAAGCCCAGGCCCGGATCGAGCACGATCTGTTCGCGAGCAACGCCTGCGGTCAGCGCTTGTTGTACTCGTTCGCGCAATTCGCGCTCAATTGTCGGCAGTACATCCTGTGCATTGAGTGGTGGCAGATTGCGCCACTCCGCCATGTGCCCGCGTGCGTGCATCAAAATCACGCCGCAGCGCAGACGCGCGCAGGTCGAGGCCATTGCCACATCCCACAAAAATCCGCTGACATCGTTGACGACCTCCGCGCCTGCTGCAACAGCGGCCTGCGCGGTTTGCGCCTTGTACGTGTCGATGGAGAGAATCGCATCGGGCCGTTGCTGGCGCAGCGCTTCGATCATGGGCAGCACGCGGTCAATCTCCTGCTGCGCGGAGACCGGCGCATGGTCACCGGGCCGCGTGGACTCCCCGCCAATGTCTAAAATGTCTGCGCCTTCGTCGAGCAAGCGCAGCGCATGTTCGATGGCGCGCTCCGGCGCAAGAAATTGTCCGCCATCGGAAAAAGAATCGGGCGTTACATTCACGATGCCCAGAATTCGGGTTTGCGCGCCCAGCGTGAGCGTGCGGCTGCGCAGTGTCCACGCATATTCTGGCCGCGGCGCAACGATGCTGGCATCCGTCATGCACAGATTGTAGCGGCAAGGCTGCGCAAGCGGCATGGCGCTATTCCAAATGGAGCAAACAGAGTCGAGATAATTTCCTCCAGAGAGTTTTTCGGATGCGCGACGCGTGCTACACTCGCGGCGATGCCTCGCTGGTTGCTGTATGCCTTGCTGCTGCTGCCGATGGGAATTGTCCCTTCGCTTTCTGCTGCGCCGCGCGCGGCAACCCCGTCGCCACAACTGGCCCATCGCATTGAGGCGCTGCTGGCTGCGCCCGATTTGGCGCAGGCGCATTGGGGCATCTCCGTCACTACGCTGGATGGCCATGTGGTGTACGCGAAGAATGATGCGCAGTTGTTTGCGCCAGCCTCCAACGCCAAGCTGTGTACCACGGCGGCGGCGTGGGCGTTGCTGGGGCCGGATGCCAAGCCCGTGACGCGCGTGCTGGCACAGGGCGCAATCGATGCGCGGGGCAGATTGCACGGCGATCTGATCGTGCAAGGCAATGGCGATGCCACCCTTTCTGGACGCTCCTATCCCTACGCGCTGCACACCGAGCGCCCCGCTGCGCCGCTGGCCGCGCTCGAAGCCCTGGCCGATCAGGTGACGCAGCATGGAGTACGTGAAATTACCGGCAACATTCTTGGCGATGACACGGCCTTTTCTGATGAACGTTACGGATCGGGCTGGGTTTGGGACGATCTGCTGTGGGGCTATGGCGCTCCGGTCTCGGCGCTCACCATCAACGACAACGCCGTCTATCTGAATGTTTTTCCAGGCGCGCAGCCTGGCGCTCCAGTCATCGTGGTTTGGAATCCCGATTTTGCTGCGCAGTACTACACGCTGGGAAACTCCGCGCACACGGCGTTTCCGGGCACGCAGCCCGCGTTGGGTGTGGATCGGCAGCCGGGATCAAAAATTGTGCGCTTGTTTGGCACGCTGCCCGTGACCAGCGCGGGCAAGCACTTGGCGCTGGCCATCGACGACCCGGCGGAGTTTGTTGCAGTCGCATTGCGACAAATGCTGGAGGCGCGCGGCGTGCGCGTGGATGGACAGGCACTGGCGCGCCATCGCCTCTCCACCGACGCGGAGCATTTTTCTGCCGAGCAGCGCACACCCGTCACCCTGCCCACAGAGCTTCCTGCGCAAGTGCCGCTGCGCTCCGCGCCGGTGCCCCAGGGCGCTATGGTGCTGACCACGCACACCTCGGTTCCCTTGCGCGAAGAGATCACCGTCACCAACAAAGCCAGTCAAAATCTGCACGCAGAGTTGATGCTGCGCTTGCTGGGCCGTCAATATGGACTGGATGGATCCTTTGCGCAGGGAGCGCGTGTGGTGCGGCAGTTTTTGGTGAATGCAGGCGTGCCAGCGCAGGACTTTTTTTTCTATGACGGCTCCGGTATGTCCACACAAGATCGCATCACGCCGCGCGCTTTCACGCAGTTGTTGCGGTATGTGGCCGCGCAGCCCTGGGGCGCGCAGTTCCGCGCCACCCTGCCCGTGGGTGGTGTGGATGGTTCGCTGGCCGGACGCTTCTTTCGCACGCCGTTGCAGGGCCGCGTCTTTGCCAAGACGGGAACGCTGCGCGAAGTTTCTGCGCTGAGCGGCTATGTGCGCGCCCGCAGCGGCAAGCTGCTCGCTTTCTCGATTCTTTGCAATGATGAACGTCCCGATGCCAAAGCCGCCGATGGCTCCCCTCAAGCTGCACGCACGATCGATGCTATTGTGGCCGCGATCGCCGCAGCCAACTGAGCGGACCGGTGCAGCGCGAGGAGGATGGGGGCATTCTTCAAAATTTTTCTTGCCTTGCGGCCCGCGCGCGGCGCATGCTTAGGCTGCGCGATTTTTCGCCCGGAGTGTTGCCGTGTCTCAACCTAAGCCACAGAACTACGCCAACCACACGCGTTTCGATCCCGCCTTTCATTTCTTCATGATTCCCGTGCTGCTTATCAACTGGATCGCCACACTGGCGCACTTTGCGCACCATCCCAATTTATGGAGTGGCTGGCTGGCACTACTGGCCTTTGTTTTTATTCTGATACTTGGCACTGCGCGTCGCTATTCCCTGAAGGTGCAGGATCGCGTAATTCGCCTTGAAGAGCGGCTGCGTCTGAGCACATTGTTGCAAGAGCCGTTGCGTGCCCGCATCGGGGAGTTGAGCGAGAGCCAGCTTGTCGGTCTGCGCTTTGCCCCGGATGCGGAAATTCCAGCTCTGGTGGCGCGCACGCTGCAAGAGAAGTTGACGCAGAAGCAGATCAAGCAGGCCATTCAGAACTGGCGCGCCGATTACTTCCGCGTCTAGCTGCGCGCAGCTTATAGTGGAGGTAGGAGAGCCGGAGCTTTGCAGATTCGCGCGGGTCAAAAAAAACTAGACAGGCAGTTTGCGTCGGGAAGGGCGACAGCATGGCTCGGCGCAATAGCTCGACTGGGTGCAGTAGCGTGTGCGCTGGTGCTGATCGCCGCAGGCTGTCGCCATCTGCCGCCTTCCAAGCCGCTCGACCAACTGACGCCCGTGGAGCGGCAGGGCCACGGGATCTTCCAGGCCAACTGCGCTCGCTGCCACAACGCCAACTCCACACGCGCGCTGCATGGGCCGGGCCTGCAGGCGCTTTACAAGCAGCCCTATTTGCCCAGCGGCGCACCGGCCAATGATGATCGCGTTCGTTCTGTTATTGAACATGGCCGCAACATGATGCCCACCTTCGGCAACGATTTGAACGAAGAGCAGATGCAGGCGCTACTGGCCTACTTGCATACTTTATGAGCCAACAAGACACGAACCATTCGCAAAACCTTGGCACGCACGCCGCTGAGGAAACAGAGTCCACAGAGTCGACTGCAACGGATACGCCAGCCCAACCCACTGCGCTGCCCGGCGTGGCCGCCATCGCGCTCTGGCTGCTGGTGGAGTCGTTAATCGGTGTGGCGGGAGTCTTCAAGGGGCAATTTCCCGGCCACTCCACGCGGTTGTCCGTGCTGGCCATTGCCACGCTGTTGGCCTTGGCGGGCCTGGGCCTGCTACGCCTGCGCCGCTGGGGATGGGCGCTGGCTCTGGCGGCGGCCTTCTTGTCGAGCACCTTCGGTGTCTACAGCATCCTGCGTTATCACATGTCGCAATACTGGGTGCTGACGCTGGTGAATTTTGTCTTTTTCTTTTATCTAATCCGCCCGCAGATTTTGCGACGGTTGCGATAGCCGTTTCCTCAGTCAAACCTGTACGCACGCCCACGTTGGAGGAGCACAATGGAACGCGAGCCGACCGAGTTCAACGCGCGCATTCAGGCGCACCGCTCATTTTTCGCCCAGTTGGTGACGGCCAGCGCGGGCATTGCGCCCGGCAGTGCGCTGGAGGCAGCGCTGGCATCCACGCCGCGCGAACAATTCGTTGGCCCCTTGCCGTGGAAGGTCTACACCCCGGTGGGCTACATCGAAATTCCTTCAGACGATCCTGCGTTTTTATATCAGGACATTGTGGTTTCTCTGGGGCGGGACGAGCCACTGAACAATGGCCAACCCATTCTGCATGCCTTTTGCCTGGCCGCGCTCGCCCCGCAAGCGGGAGACCGCATCGTACACATCGGCGCGGGCAGCGGCTACTACACCACGGTGCTGGCTAAGCTGGCTGGAGCAGCGGGCACAGTCGATGCGTATGAGATCGATTTGGACTTGGCGCAGCGCGCGCAGAAAAATCTGTCCAGCTTTGCTTCCGTAACCGTGCATGCCCGCTCGGGCGCGGAGGGTCCCTTGCCGGCCTGCGACAAAATCTACGTGAACGCGGGCGCAAACGCTCCACTGGCTTTGTGGTTGGATGCGCTGCGGCCTAAGGGGCGGCTGCTGTTTCCGCTGGCTCCTGCGGACGGCGTGGGTGCGCTGCTTCTGGTCACCAAGCAGGAAAGCGGAGCGTACTCGGCAGAATTTTTGGTGCAGGCGCGGTTTGTTCCCTGCATGGGAGCGCAAGACGAGTCCACGGCAGCGCGGCTGACAGAGGCCTTCCGCCGTGGCACGTGGACCCAAGTGAAGTCGCTCCATCGCAATGACGCACCGGATGAGCATTGCTGGTTCCACGGCCAAGGTTGGTGGCTCTCCACGCGGTGAGTTCTGCGCGCGTCGAGGAACGGCCACGCGCAAAATCCAATGACTATCTTCCTGCGATGGAAAATTGCAGCCTGCCACGCTGTCCTGCGCTGAGGACAGTTTCCAAGCGCAAATCGGCCAACGTGGGGATGCACCAGTCGGCAGCGGTAAGGGTTTCGGGCGCGTGCGTGGTCAGCAGGGCCAGAACGGAGCAGCCTGCAGCCTTGCCCGCGGCCACACCTGCGGGAGCGTCTTCAATCACG
>DAHWKP010000227.1:0-4420 GCA_027343585.1 Acidobacteriaceae bacterium | reverse complement strand
AATGGCATCAATGGGCAGGGAGAGTGCGTCGCCGTGATCAATCAGCGGGAAGGTGGTGTTGGCATACATGCCCGGGGACAGATGCAAGTCTTTATTCGGGATGTCCACTTCCGTCAACATGGTGCGCGTGTTGCGATCCATGGAGCGGGTGAAGCGCACAATCTTGGTGTGGATTTTTTCTCCGGTCGCTTGCACCACCACTGTAGCTGGGCCGCCGATGCGCATGTAGTCGGCAACGGATTCCGGCACGGGCATGCGCAGACGCAGCAGTCCGCTTTGCGCTAGACGGACGAGCGGCATGGCGCTCTTGCTTTCATCGGTGCCTGCGGCCAGCAGTGCGCCTGTGTCTGCGTAGCGGAAGGTGACCACGCCATCAAACGGCGCGCGGACAAACGTGTAGGCAAAGAGCGCCTGATAGTGCTGCAACTCCGCTTGATCCTCGGTCAACTTTTCCAAGGCGGCATCATGGCCAGAACGGGCTGCATCAATTTGCGCTTGGGAGGAAAGATCTTTCGCCTGCGCATCGTCCAGTTCTTGCTGCGCGATCAGGCCGGGGCGCGTTGCCGCCGCACCCACCAAACGGACGTACTCTGCGTGCAGGGCCGAATGGATGGCCTTGGCGCGGGCTACATCATTCTGCGTGCGGCGCACCTCCGCCCGGTCGCGTACGACCGCAGCATTGGCTGCATCCACTTGTGCCTGCAACTCAGGGACTTCCAAAACGGCCAGCACTTCGCCTGTGTGCACGATGTCGCCAATATCGACGTTGATCTTTTTCACATAGCCGGAGACTTTGGCGTGCACCAAAATATCCTGATAGGCCTGAAAGATGCCGGGGACGGTGATCGTGGAGATGGCAGGCAGGCGGCGCACCACAACGACGGCAGCGGTGGGCGCAGTGACCCGTTCGGCGCGGACCTTGTGCTGGGCATCTTCGGAGTGCTTGTGCCAAAACCAAGCTCCAACTAGAAGGATTACGGCAAAAAGAATCAACAAAGGCTTACGTTTGGAAGTGCTCATCGAAACTATCCCTCAAAAACATTCTTGAGCGTGCTCTTAGGCACGGAATGTACGGTTGAAAACCTTCTGCGCGCCACGGTGCAGCCCGAAATGGGCAGCCGCAGACAGACGCAGATGGAACGCAGGCACTAGAGGCTGGGCTGAACGGGGGGAGGCCGGGAAAAAAGAGCGATGCAAGTTGCCGGGACAGGCGGGATGCATTGCAAGCCTAGAGCGAAAAATTCCTGTGTGAACGCGACCGGGATGCAGAATGCCAGCAGAACCCCAACCAACAGCAGGGGAGCGGCAGTGTGTGCAGACCGCTTGGCATACAAGTTGGGCATGGTCGCGGTGTGGATGGCGTGGCCGCGCTCACCCCCCAGCCACATTTTGGCCATGGGAATGGCGCTGCGCATCCGGGCCGACTCATATTGTTGCAGGCGGTAATGCAGACCCCAGTAAAAAATGGCCAAGGCCAGCACGAACCAGCCCACGCTGACACCGCTCCAATAGCGCCCGCCCACCTTGGCACGCTCCGGCTCTGCCGTCATGCGCCACGGTGCATCGTGCTTGCGAAATTGGTTCTTGCTATAGTCCGGCATCGTTCGTTCAAAAAAAACCAGTGGACTCTTGCCAGTGCCCCCATCAGTCTACAGGAAACGGACGGTGCCTTGGGTTGCGTTTGGATGAAGAAATTACAGGGGGCAGCCATACCGGATGCAATTCCGAATACAAGTCCGGATACAACCGGCACTGCACCGTTGCCTGATAGACGTTTGCCAGCGAAATCCGGTAGCAGGTCGGGGAAATAAATTTTTTCGGATGCGCCCCAAGGCACGCAAACTCATCCTTCCGGCGCAGGCCAGCGTTTATGATGAAAGACGATGAAGGTTACGGCTGCTCACGATGCGGCAATAGGCACATTGAATGCAACGCAACGTTCCCAACGTCGCAGGCTGATGGTGCAGGACGCCGCGGCTTTGCTGAGCCTGTTGGGCATTACGCTGGCGCTGGCAATTTTGACGTACTTCTTTTTCTCCTCCTTTCGCGTGCATCGTCAGATTTTGGAAGCGCGCTGGTACGCGCGTGGGCAAAAGGCCGTAGCGGCTGGACATGCAGCCGATGCGGTGGAGGATTTCCGCTCGGCGCTGGCGCTTTCGTCTGGCAACCTGACTTATGAGATGGCTCTGGCACGGGCGTTGGCCGCAGCCGGACGCACAGACGAGGCCTTCGCGTATTACTCCACGCTGCGTGAAGCCAAGCCCGGCGACGGCCTGCTCAATTTGCAATTGGCCCGGCTGGCGGTGCAGAAGAAAGACTCTGCCGAGGCGATTGCTTACTATCGGGCGGCCTTGAACGGGGATTGGCAGGCTGAGGGCGTCTATCGCAGACGCGAAGCTCGGCTGGAACTGGCCGCTTATTTGTTGGCGCAGCACATGCCTATGCAGGCGGAAGCAGAGTTGTTGACGGCAGAAGGCAACGCGCTGGAAGACCCAGCGGTGATGAATCAAATTGCTGGGTTATTGGATCAGGCAGGCTTTCCGAATGATGCGCTGACCGCGTATCAGCGTACGTTGCAGCGCGCGCCCGCCAACAGCACGGAGGCATTGCAGGCGTTGCTTGGCATAGCCAAAGTCGCCGAGCCAATGGGCGAATACGCGACGGCCTTGCACGCGTTCGAGCTTTACGTGACGCACGCGCGCTCCGCAAAAAATCCGCCGGAGCCGGTGAATACAGCTGAGGCGGCGCTGGACCGGTTGCAACGGTTGCAGGCATTGGAGCCGATGCCCAGCCTGTTGCCGCGCGAACGTGCCGAGCGATTATTGAATGATGCAGAGATCGCACGCAAGCGCTTTGCCGCCTGCAATGCACAGCAGATGACAGAGATGCTGACTACTCCGGGAGCGGCCACGCTGACATCGCTTGAACCGGAATGGAAAAAATTTGCGCATCCCGTCGCAGCGCGGCTGGCCAGCAGCCAGCCGATGCAGCAGGAGATGGAATCGCTGATCGATCAAACCGAAATCTGGACCAGCAAGCTGTGCGGCCCGCCGACAGGCGATGACGCCTTGTTGCTGCAACTGGCCACTGCGCCCAACCGAACGGAGTAGCCGCAACGAAATGGAGATAACGCCCCCAGTGACGGATGCAAGTACGAAGAGCACGCCACTCGCACTGAGCGAGGAAGAGATTCAACAGATCGCCCCTGCGCGCGGGGAGGGTCTGTTTTTGGTGCTCTCCATTTTTATTGGTGTGCTTTCTGGCCTGATGGTCGTTTGCTTCCGCATTTCCATCGAGTGGTTGCAGGTTTTGTTGCTTGGCTCGGTGCCGCATCCGGGGCAGGCGCGGCTGTTGTATGCGCCGGCCTTGGTCGGGCTGCTGGTTGCGCTGCTGGTGCGTTACTTTTTCCCCAACGCGCGCGGCAGCGGCATCAACCAGACCAAAGCTGCGCTCTACATTTACAACGGCTACATCTCGTTCCGCACGATGTTGGGAAAGTTTTTGACGTCAGCCTTGGCCATTGGTGCGGGCCATTCGTTGGGGCCAGAGGATCCCTCGTTGCAAATTGGCGCTGGCCTGGCCTCCGTGGTCAGCCGCCATTTGCGTCTGTCGCGGGAACGCCTGCGCCTGTTTGCGCCCGTCGGCGCGGCGGCAGGTCTGGCTGCGGCTTTCAACGCACCCATCTCTGCGATTCTGTTTGTCATTGAAGAAGTCATCGGCAATTGGAGCGCGGCCGTGCTGGGTTCCATCGTGCTGGCCGCTGTTTCCAGTGTGGTGGTGGCACGCGCCTTTTGGGGTGCCGAGCCGATGTTCCGCATTCCCAGCGTCAACCTGCGCGACAACCGGGAGCTGTTGGCCTACGCCGTTCTGGGCATCACGGGCGGGCTGGCCTCTGTACTTTTTTCGCGCCTGCTGGGATGGCTGCGTCCCTGGCTGCGCACGTTGCCGAAGAGCACGATCGTCTGGCAGCCAGCTATCGCAGGCTTGCTGGTGGGCGCGATTGGCTACTTCGGCTTTCCGCAAGTGATGGGGCCGGGCTATGAAGTCATCGACCACGCCATGCACGGCGAGTATCTGTGGCACGTTCTGTTGGCGCTGGCGATTCTAAAAATTTTGGCCACAACGCTCTCCTTTTCCAGCGGAACCCCCGGCGGCATGTTTGCGCCAACGCTCTTCATCGGAGCCATGCTGGGCGGAGCTGTCGGCAGTGTGGAGAAAATCTTCTTTCCACATTTGACTGGCTCGGTCGGTTCCTACGCGCTGGTGGGCATGGGCGTGTTGTTTGCAGGCTTCATCCGCACGCCGCTGACCAGCGTCTTTATGGTGCTGGAGGTCAGCGGAAATTACTCGATCATCTTACCGGTGATTTTGGCCAACACACTGGCCTATTTGCTGGCACGGAGCTTGCAGCCGGTTCCGA
>DAHWKP010000220.1:0-2285 GCA_027343585.1 Acidobacteriaceae bacterium | reverse complement strand
AAGCGTTACTACGATTTTAATGTCCGAGATCAGCGGCAGTTCGCGGAGAAGCTGCGCTATATTCATCGCAATCCGGTGAAGCGCGGATTGTGTGAGCGCCCGGAAGATTGGGCGTGGAGCAGTTTTCTCCACTACGCCACGGGCATCGAAGGGCGCGTGGAGATTGAATCAGGATGGGTGGCCAGAAAGCGAGAGATTCTCCCCCACTCAAGCCAAAAGAAGGCTTGAATGGGGCACCTGGCAAACTGCGGTTATTGGTTAACTGTTTATTTTTTCTACATGCTTGTTGAGGTGCTCTTCGATTTGCAAGAAGCGCATGACTGGGCATTTCAACTCCTCGGTTTTCTCCCGTGCGAATTTGTGCATCTCCTCAATGCGCCTTGAAAAGTCTTCATTCATAATGCACTCGACTTCAATTTGATGTTGATTGGACACATTGAGCTTAATCTCTTCAATATCTCGTATCTGACTGTGTTTCGCACCGTCTTTACCGCTCTTGACGATTGGACTCCAGAGCATAAAGTGGTGTGTGTATTCAGGAAAATAAGCCTTGGCATACACAATGTCTCTGCTCAGTTTTTCGGTGAGCTTCTGAACGTTATTAGGGGACGTGCCTTTGGTGTACAGAAGGCCAGTGATTAGATGTGTTGCCACCTCACAAATGTAGACAGTTTTTTCTTTTAGATTTATACCTACAACGTCGATTTCGCCTTGAGACTCTACCGTGGAAAGATTCTTTTGAACAAATTCACACCCAAGAATGTATCTCAGATATGAGGAAACGAGTTCTTCTCCTATGTTCATCAATCGCTCCTTTTAACAACCCAAAAACATTTGTCTGATTCACTGATTCTAAACTTGCCGGATGGGGGATGTAATTCCCAGGTCTCGAAAGCCAGACCTGGGGCATCCGTGGCTATAAACGGTGCCCCGGCTGCGCTATACTCACGTTGAATGGCCACCAATTTCAATGCGGGCGAGAAGACGTTTTATCTGGAGACATTTGGCTGCCAGATGAACGTCCACGACTCGGAAAAAGTCATCGGCACGCTGGTGCAGCAGGGCTACCAGCAGGTGCAGGAAGAGACCGAGGCCTCGCTGATCCTGTACAACACCTGCTCCATCCGCGACAAGGCGGAGCAGAAGGTCTTCAATCGCCTGAATGATTACAAGGCGCTGCACAAAAAAGGCAAGCGCTTTGCCGTGCTGGGCTGCGTGGCGCAGCAGGAAGGCGAAAAGATTTTCGACCGCGCGCCCTATGTTTCGCTGGTCTCCGGCTCGGCCTCCTATCGCAATCTGCCGCAGATGCTGGCCCGGCTGGAAGCCGGCGAGGAGCGCATCACCGGCCTGGACGATCGCCAGACCGAAGAGACCTTTGAGACAGAATTCACCGCGCGCAGCAATCCCCATCGCGGCTATATCACCATTATTGAGGGCTGCGACAAGTTTTGTTCCTACTGTGTCGTCCCGTTTACGCGGGGCAAGGAGCGCAGCCGCACTGCTGAAAGCGTGCTGGCCGAGGCGCGGCGCATGGCCGACAGCGGCTTTACGGAGATTCAACTGCTGGGCCAGAACGTCAACTCCTACCGCGACCCGTCGGGCGCGATGAGCTTTGCCGAGCTGCTGGCCGCAGTAGGCCAGATCAACGGCATTCGCCGCGTGCGTTTTACCACTTCGCACCCGCGCGACTTTACCCGCGACATTGTCGAGGCCATTGACGCCGTGCCCACGCTTTGCGATCACGTGCATCTGCCGGTGCAGAGCGGATCGACGCGCGTGCTGGCCGCCATGCAGCGCCTGTACACGCGCGAGTGGTACTTAGAGCGCATCGCCTGGATTCGTGCCGCGCGGAGGCCCATCAGCCTGACGACCGACATTATTGTTGGTTTTCCCGGCGAGACGGACGAGGACTTTGAAGAGACCATCACGCTGTTGGGTGCAGGGAACTACGACGCAGTCTTTGCCTTTAAGTATTCATCGCGTCCAAACACACCGGCCCAATCCATGCCAGACAGTATTCCGGACGCAGTGAAGAGTCAGCGTTTGCAAATTCTGCTGGATCGGCAACGTGAGATTCAAAGGGTTAATTACGCCAAGCATATCGGGGAGATTCTTGAAGTGATGGTTGAAGGCTATAACCCGGTGCGCAATCAAGTCATGGGCCGCAGCTCGCAAAACAAGACCGTCAACTTTACCGTGAACACGCCGATTTTGCCTGCGACGGGCAACTATCTGCCGGTGCGCATCACCACCAGCCATCCGAATAGTCTGGTGGGCGAAGCCGT
>DAHWKP010000217.1:0-2399 GCA_027343585.1 Acidobacteriaceae bacterium | reverse complement strand
GCCAGCAGCTATGCGGTACCCAGCTTCGCACGGCAGACGGGGCTATCCTGCAACGTTTGCCACAGCAACCCGCCGGAGTTGACGGCGTTTGGACGCAACTTCAAGCTGCACGGCTACACGCTCAGCAACACCCAACCCAAGGACAAAATCGGCAACGGACATGATCTATTGCTGACCAAATACATTCCGCTGTCGGCGATGATTATGATCTCCGACACCCAAATGCAAGCCACACAGCCGCAGACGCAGAATGGCACGGCAGGCTTTCCCCAGCAATTGAGCCTCTTTCTGGCTGGAGCACTGGCCCCACGCTTTGGAGCGATGGCGCAGTTCACCTACACGCACGCCAGCGACCACTTCACCATGGACAACACCGATCTGCGCTATGCCGACCACACCACGCTCGGCGGGCACAATCTCTTCTATGGCATCACGCTGAACAACAGCCCTACGGTGGAGGATGTGTGGAACAGCACGCCGACATGGGGATTCCCGTGGATTTCGACCAGCTCTGGCGTCAGCCCCATCGCCTCACCCATCATCAACGGCGGCCTGGCGCAGGATGTGGCCGGCCTGGGCGCTTATGGCTTGTACGCCGGGCATCTGTACGGCGATGTCAGCGTCTACCGCTCCGAGCACGCTGGCGGGCCGACGCCGGTCACGGGCACCAACTTTGACCACAACATCAGCGGCGCGGCACCCTACTGGCGCGCGGCCTGGCAGCAGAACTTTGGCGGCAATTATCTGGAAGTGGGTACCTACGGCATCTACGTCAACGCCTATCCGGGAGCCGTCAGTGGGCCGACCAACCGCTTCGTCGATCCCTCCTTTGACTTCCAATACGAGCATCCCTTTGGCGCGAATTTGCTGGACGCGCACGGCACCTACATCCACGAGATGACGAACCTGGGCGCAGACGTAGCCGCAGGCACGGCCGCCAACAAAGACGATCATCTCAACACCGTCAAATTGGATAGCACCTTCCACTGGACCAACCGCTACAGCATGACCGGCGCTTGGTTCACCACCACGGGCAATGCCGACGCGACGCTCTACGCGCCTGCGGCGGTCACGGGCAGCAACAATGGCAGCCCCAACACGGCTGGCTACATCGTGCAGGGCGGCTATTGGCCGGTTCAGAACATTGACATCACTCTGGCCTATACTGGCTACACCAAATTCAACGGTGCCAGCACGAATTATGACGGCGCCAACCGCAACGCCTCCGACAACAACACGGTCTACATGGCGCTGTGGCTCAACTTTTAGGAGAAGGCATGGATTCCAAGCACTCGAAGGAAGAGCAGACGGCCGGAGGCAACTCCGGCCAGCCTGCCAACAAGGATGTTCTGGTCATCAATCGGCGCTCGTTTTTTGGAGTGCTGATGGGCATTGGCACAGCGGGCATGGGAGCGTTGCTTTCCGTGCCCGTGCTGCGCTATGTTCTCTATCCTCTCTACGCAAAAGCCAGCAAAAATGGCTGGTCCGAGGTCGGCGACATCGGCGAGTTTTCCAACCTGTCGCAGCCGATCCGCAAGACCATCGAGTTCAAACAACTTGACGGCTGGCGTGAGATTGACTCCGCGCAGTCGGTCTACGTCACCAAAGGCGCGGATGGCCAGTTGACCGTGCTCTCCTCCATCTGCCCTCATCTGGGTTGCAGCGTCTCCTGGCAAACCACGCAAAGTGAGTTTGTCTGCCCCTGCCACGGCGGTCGCTTCAATCAAAGCGGCACGCACGTCTTTGGTCCGCCGCCGCGCGGCATGGACCCACTGCCCACCAAGGTTGCCAACGGCAAGCTGATGGTGCAGTTCCAGTACTTCCGCGAGAACGTCCCCAATCAAGAAGTGTTGGGCTAAGCAGGCGCACGTTGGCAGGCGCTGGAGACCTCCGCGCTGGAAATGATTTTGTGAGGATGCTGCAATGAATTCTGACGCAACGGGAAAGAACCAGCCGCCGAAGAGCCTGCCCCAGCGGCTCTACCGCTGGATCGACAAGCGCACCGGCCTCGGCAGCCTGATGCACGAGTCGCTCGATGAGCCAATCCCCGGCGGTGCGCGCTGGGCCTATGTCTTCGGCTCCGGCCTGCTGTTCATCTTTATCTCGCAGGTGATCACCGGCCTGTGCCTGACGCTGTACTACGTGCCTTCGGCGGAGTCGGCGCACACCAGCGTGGCCTACATCACCAAGCAGGTGGCCGCAGGAGCTTTTCTGCGCAGCCTGCACTACTACGGCTCCAGCGCAATGATCATCGTACTGGGCCTGCACTTTTTGCAGACATTTCTCTACGGCTCTTTCAAAGGTCGGCGCGAGCTGCTCTGGCTCTCAGGCGCAGTGCTCTCCATGCTGGTGCTGGGCATGGGCTTCACCGGCTACCTGCTGCCGTGGGATCAAAAGGC
>DAHWKP010000212.1:0-8245 GCA_027343585.1 Acidobacteriaceae bacterium | reverse complement strand
GGCAGGCTCTGGCTGGAGCCGCCCACGGCAAAGTTATACGCTCCCGGAACACGCTTCCACGCATTCGCCGTCTCGTCAAAGACGAGCAGATACTGCGGGTCAATGTTGACGGTGACCTGTTGGCTTTGGCCGGGCTTCAGCTCCACTCTGGCCCAGCCCACCAAGCGCTTCGGCGGCTCATTGGCCGCTGCGGGCAGCATGGCGTAGACCTCCGCGATCTCCGCACCGGCGCGGCTGCCCGTATTCTTCACGGTGAAGCGCACGCTGCTGGCATCAGGAGCCACCGACAGGCCGGAGTAGCTATACGTGGTGTACGACAGGCCAAAGCCGAAGGGGAAGAGCACCGGCTTCTTTTCCGCGTCATACCACTTGTAGCCGACCTTCAGCCCCTCGTCGTAGGTGACGGAGTATTTGGATTGCATGTGCGTCGGGCCGTTGACTGCGCCGTTGCCCTGGCCCATGTCTTCCGCCGAAAGCGCAGGAATGGTGCGGTGCGGCAGATCGGCATCGCTGATCGGGAAGGTAATGGCAAGCTTGCCCGTGGGGTTCA
Organism: Acidobacteriaceae bacterium; assembly: GCA_027343585.1. Lineage (GTDB taxonomy): Bacteria > Acidobacteriota > Terriglobia > Terriglobales > Acidobacteriaceae > JAJZCX01. The sequence goes on along the minus strand of DAHWKP010000212.1, from coordinate 7,695 downwards.
CCTTGCCCAGCAGCACGTTGGCCAGCGCGATGTGGCCGCGCGTGCCGGCAAACCAGGCCTCCACCACTCCGCGCACCTGGCCAATCCACGGCATGGTGACCGGACTGCCATTTTCCAGCACGACAATCGTGTTTGGGTTAGCCGCAGCCACCTGCGCGATCAGCGCATTTTGATTGCCCGATAACGCCAGCGTGGGCAGATCCATGCCTTCGGACTCGCACTGGTGGGCAAAGACAATCGCCACATCCGCATTTTTGGCGAAAGCAGCCGCAGCGGCTGGATCATCGCCAGAGTTGTACTCCACATGCACGTTGGGCAGATCAGCCTGCAGCGCCTTCATCGGCGAGGTGGGGAACCAGATATGCTCCTGCCAATATGAAGCGCCCTGGCCGGGCGGCAGAATGGCGTTGCCGCCGATGGGATCCACCTGTGCCGAGCCCCCGCCAGAGAGCATGCCCACATCCGCGTGGCCGCCGATGAGCGCCACGCGATGCAGCGCGGCAGCACGGAGAGGCAGAATCCCGCCCTGGTTCTTCAACAACACGATGCTCTGCTCCTCAATGTGCTGCGCAATGTCAGCATCGGCAAAGGGATCGACGACGCTCTTCTGAATGGGATCATCGACAACGCCTGCGGCAAACTCCGAGCGTAGAACTCGCTCGGCGTGGTCGTTGATCTCCGACATGGGCACCTTGCCCGCATCCACGGCGGCCTTCAACGCAGGGCCAAAGTAGTCGGCCATCGGCTGCTCCTGGTCCAGCCCCGCAGCAGAGGCGGCAATCGTGCTGTGAGTGCCGCCCCAGTCGGAGAGCACAAAGCCGGGATAATGCCACTCACCTTTGAGCACGTCATGCAGCAAGTAAGGATTTTCGCAGGCGTAAACTCCATTGACGCGGTTGTAGGAGCACATCACCGCCGCGGCGTGGGAAATATCGAGCGCGATATGGAAGGCGAGCAGGTCGCTCTCCTGCATGGCGCGCTTGCTGATGATGGCGTTGACGATATTGCGGCCCGTCTCCTGATCGTTGATGGCGTAGTGCTTGATGTCGCCAATCACGTGCTGGGCCTGTTCGCACTGCATCAGATTGCCGACCATGGTTCCAGCCAGAATTGGATCTTCACCGGCATATTCAAAGGTGCGGCCATCGCGCGGTTCGCGGGCAACGTCCACGCCGCCGCCCAACGTCATGTTGAAGCCCTGCGCGCGCAACTCTTTGCCAATCACCATGCCATATTGGCAGGCGGCCTGCGGGTTCCAACTGGAGGCTGCGCCCAAATCCGAGGGCAGCGCCGTCGAGTAACGGCCATTCGCCCCGCTGCTGCGCACGCCATAAGCGGCATCGTCCATGACGATGGGAGGAATGCCCAGGCGCGGCACGCCAACCACAGAGCCAGCGCCACCGTTGCCAAGATGCGTCAGCGGCGTCGTCCAGTTGTCCGCGTGCGGCATGCCGTTGCCATGCAACAGATCAATCTTTTCCTGCAACGTCATCTGATCCAGCACCAGCTTGGCGCGCGCATCGGGCGATAGTTGCGTGTTCATCCACGGCCCGGTGGGGCGGGGCGGATGCGCTTTGCGCCAGGCCTCGATTTGCGCCACGGTCACGTTGATGCCCCGTGCTTTGAGCCAGGCCTGAATCTGGGCCGGGGATTGCGCTTGGACTTGCGGCGGTAAAGATTGCGCCCTCGCCGGGCGGGCGGCAACAAACGCCACCGTGGCAATTGCGCACCAGAACAATACTTTCTTCAACATTCGATTCATCCTCATCGTGCCGCTTCCCATCGAAGCAGGCTGGCTTTGGCTTGCATAATCACAATACAGGTTTCCAGAGAAAACAAAACCGTTTATTACCGTAGCGAATACGGTAGCGCATTTGTCTGCAACCTTTTACCAAGGCAGCAGCCTTCCCACTGCCGGCGTATTCTAGGTACGGAGCGCGGGCACGATTGGTTCCAGCGCTGGAATTTCGCCGTGAGTCAACCCATGCAGATCGCGCTCGAGACCGTGGAGCCGCAACAAATCCAGCAGCAATTGGAACGCCTGCTCTCCGACGTCCTCTTCCGCAACAGCAAACGCTACCCCGACCTGCTCCGCTATGTGGTGGAGCAGACCCTGCAAGGCCAAGCCGACTCCCTCAAAGAACGCACTCTCGGCGTGGCCGTCTTCCATCGCAAGCCGGATTATGACTCCAACGCCGACCCCGTGGTGCGCATCACGGCAGGGGAGGTGCGCAAGCGCTTGGCCCAGTACTACACGCAAGAGGAACACCGCGACGAGCTGCGCATTGACCTGCCCTCTGGCTCCTATGTCCCAGAGTTTCGCCTGCCCGATCCGACCGGAACCCAAGCGGAGGAAATCCTGCCGCTGCCCGCTGTTCTTCTGGAAGAATCTGGGGGGCAACGCAAAAAGGCATCGCGCACGCTGCCTGGAAGCATCGCCGCTCTCGCGCTGCTGGTACTGACTGCCGTAGTCGGCTTCCGCACCGGACGCAGTACCGCACATTCGTTACCGCCTGCGCTCCGCACGTTTTGGTCGCCTTTGCTGCAATCGCCCACACCCGTGCTCCTGTGCATTGGTTCCGCAGCGGCGGGGATGCCCCTCAACCCCAATCCAACCTTGAGCGCCCATCCGCTGGCCAGCGATCCCATCACCTTTTCTGACGCGGTTACGCTCACCCGCATGGCAGGTTTTTTAGAGGCACACAACAAATCCTTCTTGATGCAATCCTCCACGACAACCAGCTTTGCGGATTTGCAACGGACGCCCAGCATTCTGATCGCAGGCTTGGACAATCCTTGGACGCTCCGCCTCACCGAACCGCTGCGCTTCCATTTCGTGCAGGAGCCGGGAGCGGTTTCCTCCATCGCAGACCGGGAGCATCCGGAAAACCACGCCTGGTCAGTGAATTTTGAGACTCCCTATCTGCACATCACCCAGGATTTTGGAATCTTGGCCCGCTTTCATGATCCGCAGACCGATCAGATGGTGGTGGTTGCCGCCGGCATCGGCGAAAATGGAACGGCTGCGGCCAGCGCGCTGTCCCTCAACGAACAATATATGGAGCCGCTCCTGCGCAAGCTGCGTCCAGACCCGGCCCATCCGAATCTCGAAGTCGTTTTTTCCACGGAAGTCATCGACGGCAATCCCGGCCCGCCGCGCGTCATCGCCACCACGCAGTGGTAGCAACATCCTCGCATTCCCTTGGCTGGGCTGCCGGAACGATCCAGATTTCATGGGTGCGCCATCGGGCGAAGGATGCCTGCCCCAACCGGCTGCATAGCGGCACGGCTACGCCGTTCATCGAATGAAAACGGAAACAATACGGTATGGATCGCAAAAATGGTCGGGGAGAGAGGATTTGAACCTCCGACCCCCTGGTCCCGAACCAGGTGCTCTACCAGGCTGAGCCACTCCCCGAACTTGTTGCTGCGGCTTTTTGGATGGATCCTGCGGAACACGCGGAAGAAACAAGGGCCTGGAATCAATCTGCCACGCGCTTGCTTAGTGTATCAGAAAGAGCGCAGAACTCCGCACATCGCGCAGCAAAGCCGCCTCCATCCGCGCCTATCCACAGACAGGCCCCCGGCGTGCAACAATAAAGATTCCCGGCATGAACCCAGCGACCACCACTGCGACCCCCGAACCGGCAACGATTACGCCGGAGCTGCTGCGGCAACACAGCATCACCCGCGACGAATATGAGCGCATTCTGCACGCGCTGGGCCGCACGCCCAGCCTGACCGAACTCGGCATCTACAGCGTGATGTGGAGCGAGCACTGCTCCTACAAGTCCTCGCGCGTGCATCTGAAGCGCCTGCCCACGGAAAGCACCCGCGTCGTGCAAGGGCCGGGCGAGAACGCGGGCATCATCGACGTGGGCGACGGCTGGGTCTGCGCCTTCAAGATCGAGTCGCACAATCATCCCTCCTACATCGAACCATTCCAGGGCGCGGCCACCGGCGTTGGCGGCATTCTGCGCGACATCTTCACTATGGGCGCGCGACCGCTGGCGGTGATGGACTCGCTGCGCTTTGGCCCGATCCATGCCGAGGCAGCCACGCGCGGCGAAGCGCCGGCCTCCGTGGTGCACAAAAATCACACGCTGCTCGAAGGCGTAGTCAGCGGCATTGCCAGCTATGGCAATTGCTTTGGCGTGCCCAACCTGGGTGGCGAAACACGTTTTGAGCCGTGTTACAGCGGCAATCCACTGGTGAATGCCTTTGCGCTGGGACTGATGCGTAAGGATGAGATTTTTTACGGCAAGGCCTCCGGCATTGGCAATCCCGTCATTTATGTCGGCGCCAAAACGGGCCGCGACGGCATCCACGGCGCGACCATGGCCAGCGAAGAGTTCAACGAAGGCTCCGAACAAAAGCGGCCCAACGTGCAGGTCGGCGATCCGTTCATGGAAAAGCTGCTGCTCGAAGCCTGTTTGGAAGCCATGCGCACGGGCGCGATCGTCGGCATTCAGGATATGGGCGCAGCCGGGCTGACCTCCTCCAGTTGCGAGATGGGCGCGCGCGGTGGCGTGGGCCTTGCGATGAATCTGGACCAGATTCCGCAGCGTGAAGCGCACATGACCGCTTACGAAATGATGCTCTCCGAATCCCAGGAGCGCATGTTGCTGGTGGCCGAAAAAAGCCGCGCCGATGAAGTGCTGCGGGTCTTTGCCAAGTGGGGACTGGATGCAGTCATCGTCGGCAGCGTCATCGCCGAGCCGCGCCTGCGCATTGAGCACCACGGCAAGTTGATGGCCGACATTCCCAACGTCTCGCTTACCGATGATGCGCCGCGCTACCACCGGCCCGTCGGCGAGTGGAAGGCTCCTGTGGCCGCGCAGCCCGCAGCCGCAGTGGCGCAGGCGCTAACCGCACCGCAGACTGCGGAAAAAAATCTTTCCGATCTGCGCACGCTGTTGGCTTCTTCCAACATTTGCAGCAAGCGCTGGGTGTATGAGCAGTACGACAGCATGGTGCAAACCAACACCGTGCAAGGCCCCGGCAATGAGGCCGGCCTGATGCGCATCAAAGGCACACAGCGCGCACTGGCCATGGCTCTCGACGGCAATGGCCGCTGGTGCTATCTCGATCCGCAACTCGGCGCAGCGCACGCCGTGGCCGAGTCCGCGCGCAAAGTGGCCTGCACCGGCGCCACCCCCGTGGCCGCCACCAACTGCTTGAACTTTGGCAATCCGGAAAAGCCGGAGATTATGGCGCAGCTTGCGACAGCCATTGACGGCATCGCCGCAGCCTGCACCGCGCTCGGCACGCCCATCACAGGCGGCAACGTCTCGCTCTACAACGAGACCATCGGCGAGGCGATCTATCCCACGCCGATCGTCGGCATCGTTGGCATTTTGGAAGATGTGAGCACTGCCGTGGCTGCGGATTTTCAGCAGGCAGGCGACGCCGTGCTGGTGCTGGCTCCCAAGACGCAGGCTCCCACAACGGATGCGCTCCCGCGCTTCGGCTCCAGCGAATATGCGCGGCAAGTATTGCACACGCTCTGGGGTCAGCCTCCCGCGCTCGACTTACAGGCGGAAGCGAATCTGCATCGCGCGTTGGCAGCACTGGCGCAGGCGCGCCTGCTGCGTTCGGCACGCGACATCTCCGATGGCGGCCTGGCCGTTACGCTGGCCGAGGGCGGCTTTACCAACCATTTGGGCGCAGAGATCACACTGCCCGACGCAACCACCAACGACGTGCTCGCACTCTTTGAAGAAGCCGCCAGCCGCGTCGTGGTGAGCTGCGCACCCGCTGCCGTGCAGCGCGTAGAGGCCATCGCCGCAGAGCACGGACTGCACATCGCAGCGCGCGGCACCGTCACCAGCGGTGCATTCGCCATCCGCGTCGGCCAGCGCACCTTGCTCAACACAACCATTGCGGAGCTGGCTCCTGCATGGTCGAAGAGCCTAGAACAAATGCTGCAACACGAAGGTGTACAGGCATGATTGATCCCGAGTTGCAGCCCCTGCCCGATGCGGATGTTCCCTTCGACAAGCTGCGCGAGGAGTGCGGCGTCGTTGCCATTTACAACCACCCCGATGCGGCGCGTCAGGTCTATCTCGGCCTCTACGCCTTGCAGCATCGCGGGCAGGAGTCTGCCGGCATCGCCAGCGCCGACTCTGAAAATCTTTGGAACATTAAAGGCATGGGCCTCGTCGCAGAAATCTTTACCGACGACGTGCTCGAAAAATTGCCCGGCCCTCTGGCCATTGGGCACACGCGCTACTCCACTACCGGCGACTCTGCGTTGCTGAATGCGCAGCCGATTCGCGTTGAGTCCACCAAAGGCCTCATCGCCATCGCACACAATGGCAATCTGGTGAACCTGGGCGGCACGCGCACGCGCTTGGAGCGCGAGGGCGCCATCTTCCAGACCACCAGCGATTCCGAAATTATTGTGCAGTTGATCGCGCACTCCCAGGAGCAGACGCTGATCGACGCCATCGCCGACTCCCTGCGCCAGGTCGAAGGCGCGTTCTCCATTGTGATGATGACGCGCGACCGCATCTTTGCCGCGCGCGATCCGCATGGCTTTCGCCCGCTCTCCATGGGCCGCGTGCGCAATGACGACGGCAGCGAGACCATCGTCTTCGCCAGCGAGACCTGCGCCTTTGACCTGCTGCGCGCCACCTATGAGCGCGATGTCCGCCCCGGCGAGCTGGTCATGGTTTCCAAAGAAGGCGTCAGCAGTCGCCAATTCGCCAGTGGCGTCGAGCAGGCCAGTTGCGTCTTTGAGCATGTGTACTTCGCACGGCCCGACAGCCGCATCTTTGGCCGCTGGGTGCAGGAGAGCCGCGAGGAGATGGGCCGCCAGCTTGCGCGCGAGTCCGGCGTGCCCGCAGATTTGGTCGTGCCCGTGCCCGACTCCGGCGTCACTGCGGCCATCGGCTACGCAGAGGAGAGCGGCATTCCCTTTCGCTTCGGCCTCATTCGCAATCATTACGTGGGCCGCACTTTCATTGAGCCAGAGCAGCGCGTGCGCGACTTTGGCGTCAAGCTAAAGCTGAACCCGGTCCGCAATCTACTCGAAGGCAAGCGCGTCATCTTGATTGACGACTCCATCATTCGCGGGACAACGAGTCGGAAAATTGTGCGCATGGTGCGCGGAGCAGGCGCGAAGGAAGTGCATCTGCGCATTAGTTGCCCACCCACCATTTCGCCTTGCTTTTATGGTGTGGACACGCCCCGCAAGCGCGAGCTGATCGCGGCCTCGCAATCGGTGGAGACGATCTGCAAGTTTATTGAGGCCGATTCGCTGTCCTATTTATCGCTGGATGGCCTGCTGCACTCCTGCGGCGAGACCGGCGATCTGCGTTACTGCACCGCCTGCTACACCGGCATCTACCCCACGGCGTGGGTGGATGTGGACGAGATTCTGCCCGCCACCGCACCCCGCTAGCGTCGATTGCAGGCCAGCGGAAACAAGCTCTGCCCTATCCCATCCCAATCTTCGGTGCCCCACCCTAGCCGCATTTTTTGCAGCTAGGGTGGGAGCGCAGATTGCATCCCCCAACAGCATGGCTTGCAGCGAATCCGCGCTACACCAGGTCGAAGAGCAATAGCTCCGCACCGCTCTTCGCGTCTGCCTGCAGGTTCACCTGCGACTCCGCAGTGATCGCCACACCGTCGCCCTGAGCCACAGACTCCCCATTAACGGTGAGTGCTCCGCGCGCCACTTGCAGCCATCCG
>DAHWKP010000137.1:0-16091 GCA_027343585.1 Acidobacteriaceae bacterium | reverse complement strand
ACTCCCACGCTGAATGCGCATGGATGGAGTGGAAACGCCCTGCGTATCCAGTGTACTGGCAAGAATGCCCGTAAAGCAATGCGCAACGTCTGCGCAGGCGATGCGCTGTATTTATTGCGACGGTGCTGGGACTGTGCCTGTGCCGTCAGGCTGGCTGGTGGGGCCTGTGCCGGAGACAAGATTCTCCAACAGCGATGTAGGCACGACAGCGCGAAGTACAACACGATTGTCTTGCTGCTGCACGGTAGCGCTATTGAGAAAATCTCCCAGCGCAACTTTGGCTGGGTCTGAACTTATATCTGCGGCTTGCAAGGAGCGCAGCACTTGCAGTGCGACTCCAGCAACGCGCGTGGTGGCCTGCGCGGAGTCAGCATTGGCGGCAATCTCTTCCACACGCAGGTGCAGTGAGCCAAGGTAACGCACGCTGGCAACGAACGTCGTCTCCGCCGAGAGTGGGATAGGAATACCCAGCAGACTTAGCGTATGACCGTCGGCAAAAGGCAGGCCGATCTTGCCGATGCCCCAGACTTGGCTGAGCAACGGAACATCATGGTAATGCTCGGCTAAGAGTGTGGAGCCACTGAAGGGCAGCGCCGCAGTGTGGTAACGATCGATGATGGAGTGAATCTGTTCTGGCGTGGGCGCGTTGGAGGCGGCGACCATCTCATAGCCGAGAATTGCGACGCGCAGCGTGCGGCCATCGATGGGAATATCAAAGATGGTATGGCCTGCATAGCTCTCCGTGGCCGAAGCCTGTGTGGAGAGATACTGCGAGAGTCGCGCGCCATCAAAGCGCGCGGCGAAGACCTCCGAATACGCAACCAAGCCGTTGGGGCCGTTTGGATTGGCCATGCGATGCAGTGCGAAGGCGGCTTCGTCCAAGTCACGTTCTGGGTCAATGCCGGTTGCATCCAAAAATGTCTGATAGGCAGCGGCGCGCGTGCCAACATGCAAATCGAAGTGCGTGAGTGTGCGCAGCGGCTTCAGATCAAAATAGACGATGGCATCGGCTTCTGGTAGCAGACGCGCAACCTCTGGTGGAGCTTGTTTGCGCAGATATACAGCCAGCGCAAGCGCAGCCATAAGGGCGATACCGATCAGTAAAGGAATTTGGCGGCGTTTAGACACGGGGTTCGAGCGACTCCGGCAAACGATACGAGCGGTTGGGCGCTGGATGCGTACGCGAACAAGGGAACCAATCCATAGGCAAGAGCATATCACTGCTCTAAGAACTTGTTGAAAACGGCTTCCAAGTCTCGCATTGCGATCTCGCATTCTGGCAGACCAGTTCCCACCCAGACGGCCACGGTGGTCGGCTCACGACAGCAAATTTGCCCCAAGGCTGTTGAGCATTCTCCGTAGCGGTTACGATGTTAGGGACAGAAAATTTCGGGAGGAATTGTGCGCTTTCATAAAAGATTATTTCCTTTGCTTGTTTCCCTTCCATTCTGTGCATGCAGTCTGCCCGCGCTGGCCAACATTACAGTGCCCAACGTGCTAGCCAATCACATGGTGATCCAACGGGACCGCCCCGTACATTTGTGGGGCATGGCCGATCCGGGTGAGGTTGTCACCGTCGATTTTCGAGACAACCACGCCAGCACAGTGACCGACACATTGGGCCGATGGAGTCTATATCTGCCACCGGGCGAGGCAGGCGGTCCCTTTCCGCTGACACTCCACGGCAAGAACACCATCACCTGGAATGACATTCTTGTGGGCGATGTTTGGATCGCCTCAGGCCAGTCCAATATGGAGTTCATGATCGCGCAGACGGCCTGGAGCAACAGTGGCGTCTTCGATTGGAAGAATGTTTTGGCAGCGGCCAACGTGCCGAATCTGCGGCTGCTGCAAATTCACAAAACCTACGCGATGTACCCCATGGCGGATGTGGCCTCCAGCGGTTGGAGTGCATGCACGCCCACAACCGCAGCCAATTTTTCCGCTGTCGGATATTTCTTTGCACGCGAAATTATGGATCACGAGCATGTCCCAGTGGGCATCATTGAAGCCGATTGGGGAGGCACACCTGCCGAGTCTTGGACCAGCCTGGACGCACTGAGCGCAGACGCTGGACTGATGCCGGTCTTTGCTGCGCGCGCGCAGTCCATGGATCAAGAAGTGACGCGCACGCTGCAAACGCAGGCCGACGAACGCGCCGCCGCATTGGCCAAGGAACAAGGCAAAACGCCACCGCCAATTCCCTGGCATCCCGATCCGCAATCCTGGGCACCAGCCGGCTTGTTCAACGGCATGATCGCTCCGCTGATCCCGCTGCCAATCCGCGGCGTGATCTGGTACCAGGGCGAGAGTAATACGGATGCTTCGCGAGCACCGATTTATCAAAAGCTTTTTACCAGCATGATTCAGGATTGGCGCACGCATTGGGCGCAGGGAAATTTTCCTTTCCTTTTTGTGCAAATCGCCAACTTTAATTCCGATGATGAATGGGCCCAAGTACGCGAGGCGCAGCGTAAGGCGCTTTCCCTGCCCGACACCGGCATGGCCGTGACCATCGACATTGGGAACCCGGACGATGTGCATCCCAAGGACAAACAGGATGTGGGACATCGCTTGGCGCTTTGGGCGCTGGACATTGCCTATGGCGAGCATGGGGAAGATTCCGGTCCGCTCTTTCGCCAAGCCGTGCCCGAGAATGGAAAAATGCACGTCTGGTTTGACCACGCAGAAAGCGGCTTGGATGTGCATGGCAAACAGTTAGAGGGCTTCGAGGTCGCCGGAGCTGACAAAAAATTTGTCCCAGCACAGGCGCAGGTACAGGGCGACAGCGTGGTGGCTTCCAGCGCTTCCGTGCCCAATCCCAAATACGTGCGCTATGCGTGGGCCTCGAATCCAACCTGCAATTTGTTTAATCACGATGGGCTGCCCGCTTCCCCATTCAGCTCCATTCCCTAAGAACGGTTGCACCAGGGCCGGCGGTGTGCGGATTGATATGGATGGGTGTTGCTGCGTTGGTTCCAACCAGCGAGCAACCACGCAGTCGTGCGCTCTCCGGTAGCATAGCCAGTATGGATTTTCAGCTTGTCAGCAGTTATCAGCCGCAAGGCGACCAGGGCCGCGCCATTGACGAATTGAGCCGTGGCCTGGCGCAGGGCGAAAAACATCAGGTACTGCTTGGAGTCACCGGTTCCGGCAAGACCTTCACCATGGCAAAGCTTATTGAGCAGTCCGGCAGGCCGGCTCTCATCCTTGCGCACAACAAGACGCTGGCGGCACAACTTTTCCATGAATTCAAACAGTTTTTCCCTGAAAATGCAGTCGAGTATTTTGTTTCGTATTACGACTTCTATCAGCCAGAAGCCTATATTCCCTCCGGGGACCTTTACATCGAAAAAGAATCGACGGTCAACGAAGAACTCGACAAGCTGCGCTTATCGGCGACGCGCTCGCTCTTCGAGCGGCGCGATGTGATTATTGTTTCCTCGGTGAGTTGCATCTACGGTCTTGGTTCACCAGAGGCGTACTTTGGAATGCTCTTTGTGCTTGAGCAAGGCCAGAAGATCAGTCGCAAGGAATTGGTGCGCAGACTGGTGGAGATTCTCTACGAGCGCAACGATGTGGACTTTCGCCGCGGAACCTTTCGCGTGCGCGGCGACGTGATCGAGATATACCCAACGTACGAAGAGTGTGCGTATCGCATTGAAATGTTCGGCGATGAAATCGAGTCTCTATCGCAACTCGATCCGTTATTGGGCACAGTTCAGAAGACCTACACGCGCCTGCCCATTTATCCCAAAAGCCACTACGTTGTATTGCCGGAACGCAGGAACAGCGCGATGGAAAGCATCTTGGAAGAGTTGGATACGTGGGGAAAAGATTTGGAGGCGCAGGGCCGCATGGTGGAAGCGCAGCGTATTCATCAACGCACGCGCTTTGACCTGGAGATGATCAAATCTGTCGGCTACTGCCATGGCATTGAAAATTATTCGCGGCATTTTTCAGGTCGTCAGCCGGGGGAACCACCACCAACGCTGCTCGATTACTTTCCTCCGGACTATCTGCTCTTTATCGACGAGTCGCACGCAACGGTGCCGCAATTGCACGGCATGTGGCACGGCGACCGTTCCCGCAAACAGAATCTTGTGCAGTACGGATTTCGTCTGCCTTCGGCGATGGACAATCGCCCGCTGACCTTTGCGGAATTTGAGCAGCGCACGGGTCAGATCGTCTATGTCTCCGCCACGCCGGGTCCGTATGAATTGACGCAAACAGGGGGCGTCGTCGTGGAGCAGATTATTCGCCCTACGGGTTTGGTCGACCCAGAGGTGGAGATTCGACCTGTGCGCGGACAGATCGACGACTTGCTGGGAGAGATTCGCACACGTGCGCAGCGCAATGAGCGCGTGCTGGTGACCACGCTGACCAAGCGCATGGCCGAGGATTTATCCGGCTACTACACCGAGGTGGGCGTGCGCTGCCGCTACATGCACTCGGAGATTGAAACGCTGGAGCGCGTGCGCCTGTTGCGAGATCTGCGCAAGGGCGAGTACGACGTGCTGATCGGAATCAATCTGCTGCGGGAAGGACTCGACCTGCCGGAAGTTTCGCTGGTGGCGATTCTCGACGCAGACAAAGAAGGATTTTTGCGCTCCGCAGGATCGTTGATCCAGACCATTGGCCGCGCAGCGCGGCATGTGGAGGGCCGTGCGATTTTATATGCCGATAAAATCACGGACTCCATGCGTCGCGCGCTGGATGAAACCAGCCGACGCAGAGAGTTGCAGCGCGCGCACAACAAAGAACACGGCATCACCCCCACATCAATCTTGCGTTCGGCGGATATGGCGCTGGCGGGCATTTTGCAAGCAGAGTACGCCGACGTAATCGAAGAAACTGAATCCTTGCCAGAGAGCGCGACGATGGAAGAGTTGCAGGAATACATCGCAGCTCTCGAAAAACAAATGCGGGAAGCAGCGCAGAGGTTTGAATTTGAATCGGCCGCCAAGCTGCGTGACAAGATTCGCACGTTGCGCGAAAAAGAAATGCTGCTGGGCAGTATCGACAGGGTGGGCAAAGAAGTGGATCCCGCATGAATTTGAACACATACTTGCTGCGCAGTACGCTGGTGGGCGCGCTTGGCGGATTGCTCTTTGGCTTTGACACCGCTGTCATTGCCGGAACCACGCACGCGTTGACATTGCAATATCACCTCAGCAGTTCGCAGTTGGGCGTTACCGTTTCGAGTGCGCTGGTTGGCACGATTCTCGGCGCGGCGTTGGCCAGCATTCCCGGTCAACGCATCGGCAGGCGCGACAGCTTGCGCATACTGGCCCTGCTGTATGTAATCTCTGCTCTGGGTTGTTCTTTTGCGTGGAGTTGGCCTGCGCTGCTGTTTTTTCGCAGTATCGGCGGTTTGGGCATTGGCGGCTCTTCGGTGCTTGGGCCCATGTATATTGCCGAAATTGCGCCTGCAGCGTGGCGGGGACGATTGGTGGGCACCTTCCAGATCAACATTGTCGTTGGAATCTTGCTGGCGTATCTGTCGAACTTTCTAATTGCCCTGCTGCATCTGGGGGCAATGGAGTGGCGCTGGCAATTAGGAGCGGCCACCCTCCCTGCTCTCTTTTTTCTTCTGATGCTCTTTAGCGTGGGGCGCAGTCCGCGCTGGCTGGCTTTGCAAGGACGATTGCAGGAGGCGTACACGGCGCTGGTGCAATGCGGAGCGGACAATGCCAACGAGGAAATGCAGGCGATCCTCAAATCCATTCATGCTGACGAGACCGCGCAGGCATCTGTACTGTTTCAAAAAAAATATTGGCTGCCGATTTTTCTTGCCGTCACCCTTGGAATTTTCAATCAACTCTCCGGCATCAACGCCATACTGTATTACTTGAATGATATTTTTGCGCAGGCAGGCTTCAGTCGACTCTCCAGCGACGTGCAAGCCGTCTATATTGGCCTGGCAAATCTATTGGCGACACTGGCGGCCATGACGCTCATCGACAGGCTGGGTCGCAAGACGCTGCTGCTGCTCGGAGCGGCAGGCATGACGGTTTGCTTGTCTCTGGTAGCGCTCATCTTTCAAACCGGGCGCAACACCAGCAGTCTGCTGGCGCTGCTGATCTGCTACATTGTTGCCTTTGCCATCTCACAGGGCGCGGTGGTTTGGGTGTACTTGGGAGAAGTCTTCCCGACCAATGTGCGTGCGCAGGGGCAGAGTCTTGGTAGCTCAGCAAATTGGATCAGCAATGCAATCATCTCTGGAATTTTTCCGCTTTTTGCGCTGCGCCATGCCAGCGCACCTTTTTATTTTTTTGCAGCAATGATGGCACTACAGTTCTTTATCGTGCTCTTTGTGTATCCAGAGACCAAAGGTCTGACGCTGGAGCAGATGCAGCGCAAGCTCGGTATCGCTTGAGGCTATGGAATCCTGCGCGTGTTGATGCCAGCGTACGGGAAAAACCCTGTGGGCAATTTTGCGTTGGGGTGTTGGCGGTGCAGCGTGTAGTGCAGCGAGATACCGCCGATCTGCTGATTGTAATTGGATGCGTTGTTGGCGTTGGCGAATGCTCCCAGATACCAGTGGCCCGCGATGAGCCAGGCTGCGTCTGCCTGCACTCCATAGTTCAAACCCAAAGTGCTTTGGCCTGCGTAGATTGGATTGGCAGTAATATTCGCGCTTTGAAGCACTGGATCCAGCGGGTAATATAGCGCGCTAGCCTGATGGAAATCTTGCACGCCCAACGTGCCTTCGAAATCGTAATGCAATGTGCGTCCGTGATGCCCAGTCCACGTAAGCGGAAAATTTTCCAACAGAAAATACTCCGGGCTAAAGTATCCACCCTGGCCATAGGTGAAGTAGAGTTCATCGTGTTGATAAGCCATGCCGAAGAAATTTGTTGCCAACATTAGCGTGCCCGCATCGCCTTTGTATAAACGCCAGTAGGAACCAGCATCGCCGCGCTCCATACGGTTGGATTGCACGTGCATTCCGGTCAGTTCGCCTGCGCTGGCGGTAAAGTAAATGCCGCGACGCGCACTGCCGTGACTCCAATCCAATCCGCCGAGGTTGGAGACAACGCCGCCCCAGATTTTTCCAGCAACCTGCGCTGTAGCTGAGCTTCGATTGGCGGATGGGTCGTTGTTGTGCAGGCCCGCGTAGGAAAGTTCGGAATCTTGCACACTCGCACGCGTGAAATTGAGTTGAAGCCGCGAGCTGGGAATGCGCACTGTCGCACTGCCTAAGATGTTGTGTACAGGAAATTCCCACGGAGAAATGCCAGCGGAGATGTCGATATTCCGCGCGGAGATTTGCAGCTCTCCCGCCATGCCGCTGGTGCTCTGCGCCGACAGTGCGGAGCCAGTGGGCGCTGTACCCATAGGCAAAAGATCCGTGCTTACCTGTATTCCGTCTTGCACAAAGACCCAGCGTGCAATGCCCGTGAAGCGAATCGTGTTGTTCCATTGCAGCGACAAAGCGGTGGGAGTTTCAATGTCCTGCATTTGTTCCACTCCCTGCGTAGCGCTGCGATGGTTGATGTAAGGGGTTGTGCCCAGCCAAGAGCTCATGCTGCCTTGCAACTGCTGCAATCGCTTCTCGGCTTGCTCCCGCATGGGTACGGGTGCTGATGCAACGGCCGCTGCTCTGTGCCCTTGTACTGTGAACAATTTATTTTGCGCGGCAGCTTGCAGCGCGTTGCCCAAAGCCTCCAGTGCCTGCGGCGATGCGGAACGTTCCCCCGGAGGAAGTTGGCTGGGGCTGGAAGCAATGGTCATATGCGCTGCAAATGGATTTCCGTTTGCCGTGCTGTTTCCGATGAAATCGCTCGGTGTGGGACGATCCACCTGATAGTCCCCGGACATCAGCGGCAGCGCGCGTTGCAGGTCATGTATGGCCTGGCCTTCCTGATCGTGATCCTTTTCCCACTGCGCATCCAGCACGAGTAGCGCCGGATTTTGCGGATAGCGCAGACGCGCTTCTTGCATCCAACGCTTTGCCTTTCCCTCTTGCGCTGCGGCCATGGCCGCACCGATGGCCGCGCGCGCATCTTCTGGCGTAGCCATGCGTAGATTTTTCTCTGCATACATCTGCACAGTTTTTTGCGGCTGCCCGTTCTGGATATATGCTCCGGCCAGGGTTTCGCGCAGCCGTGCATTCTGCGGGAACGCGGCGTGCGCAGCTTCCATGATCTGCACGGCAAGCGGGTATAGTCCGATCTGTCGTGCATGATCCGTGCGCCGCAGGCTCCAATAGATCCAGAGCTGCGCGAGCTGTTCTTGCTCTGCCAAGTTGAGATCATTCTCGCGGTCGAGCCGTAGCAAGCGCGGCAAAAGCTGTTCACCATCCCGTGCTTTATAGAGAAGCCAGCAGAGCGTGAGTTGCTGTTGTACGCCGATCGTGCGCTGTGTCTCCTGGTCGATGATCTCGGCACGTAGCATGTTTTGGATAGCGTGCTGCGTATCGCCAAGTGCGTCTTCGATAGCAGCCAGTATCAATAAAAACTTTGGGTCCAGTAGCAAGCGTTTTCGCAGAGCGATCGGGATGGATTGCTCCTGCATTTGCGCCTTGTGATCCTGCCCAGCAGCGTGCAGTGCTTGCAGCAATCCCATCCAAGCCATATAGGCATCTGCGTCTGAGGGCTTGCCGTCCAAGGCACGACGATAATTTTTCGCTGCTTGCACTGAGTCCCCGCTTTGCAATGACAGTGCGGCGGCTTGCATCAATAGAGCGACGGAAGGCTGGCTGCCCTGCTTTTGCATCAGCGACATAGCTGCGTCCAGATCTCTTTGCGCATCGGAATCTTTCTGCAACGATGCGGCCACGTTCGCCAGCGTGACCAGGAAGCCTACATTTGCGTTGGCTGCCTTTTGTACAAGCGGCGGTAAATGTAGTGCAAGCTGCCACGCTTCCGCATCGCGGTGCAGATCGTGCAGTGTCGCTAGCTTTCCTTGCCAGGCTGGAGCGTTGTTTGCATCAGCGTCTAAAACCTTCTGGTAAGCATTCAGCGCATCGGATGTATTGCCGGAGAGCGCCAACAACCCTGCCAGTTGCAGTTGCATCTGATCTCGCCGCGCGGGCGACAACGCTGACGGGGGAAGTTGCAGCGCGTGATGTAACGTCTCCATCGATGCACGCACATCGCCATGAGCCTCTTCGATGGTCGCCTTGGATTGCAAAAATCCAGAATCGTTGCGCAGTTGTTCCTGAACGGAGCTGGGCACGAGCTGCAACTCCTGCCATGCCGCGTCCGCTTTATTGGATTGCACCAACGCGGAGAGTAGTCCGCGCCAACCGTCGCGCGAGGTTGGAGCCAGATGTAACAGCTTGCGATCGGCAGCTGCGGCGGCATCGAACTTGTTGTCTGCCAGCAGCGCCGCAGCCATACCCTGCATCGCATCGAGAGAGTTTGGCCTTTGCGCAAGCGCATCCTGATATGCGGACTCGGCAGAACTCCAATGTTTTTGCTGCAATGCGTCCGTGCCTGCCTGCATCGTCTTCCAGAAATGTGCAGTCAGCAGCGGCTTGCGCACCAGCGATGCAGGCACACCCCAATGCTCTGCGCGGAGAAACGATGCTTCTGCGTCCGTAAATTTTTGCTGATGCTCTTGTACAAATCCCAGCCCAGCCCAAGCAGGGCCATCTTTTTCATTACTGGCAAGAATGGCTCGGAACAAGTGTTCCGCTTGTTGAATTTTTTCATCGTGCAGCGCACGAAATGCGGCAATTTCTTCTGGGGTATTTGCCAGGCCAACAATTGCAACGGGGGTAAAATCTGGCGGGATGCCCGCCTGTGTCTGCACATGGATAATCTCTTGCTGTAGGTTTGCGTCAGGATTTTGCTGCAAGTACTTCCGCAAAAATGGAGCCATGGCTGGGTCTTGCGCAGACCAGAGTAAGGCTTGATGCAGCGCGCGCCCGGCATCCGTACTGTCAGCTGCGTAGGGTTGCAGCAGTCCAATTCCCTCCACGCGAGTCGATGGATCTTGAATCAAAATTTTTCCCAGCGCGATGACATTGTTCGCGTCGCCAGGGTATTTCGCCACTAGCGCACGCAATCCAGAAATGGCAGCTTGTCGTTGCGCGGGCAGCGATGCCTCCGTTTCGTAATATGCCAGAGCGATGTCTCCATCGGGTGGAGTCTCTCCATAGAGGCCGCGATAAATAGTCATTGCCTGTGCAGCATGGCCGTTTGCAGCCAAGGTGCCAGCCTGACGCAACAGCGAATCCGCAGCGGTCTGTACTGGCGTGGCCTCAATCTCAGCAATGCGTGAATCCGCTGGATATTGATGTAAAAGTACTAGTAGATATTTTTCTGATTCCTGCCGATTTCCCTGCCGTCGCCATGCCAGCGCCAAGCCTTCGAGTGCCTCCTGATTCTTGGGATCGGCCAACAGTACCTGTTGCCAAAGTTGGATCGCAGTTGCATTTTCATTGCGCGCGGCCAAAGAATGTGCGCGATCCAGTAGCACTTGCAGCGTGGATGCAGTGGGCTGCGGCTGTGTCGAAGTTTGCGCATGAAAATTCTGCGTTGTGATTGCACACAAGACTGCCAGTAGCAGCAATCTGCTGGCAAGGTGCGCGCGATCGAATGCAACGGCGCTCATGCGGACTGCCTTCCCGTTGGGGTCGTCCGCTTTATCAAGCGCAACTGCACACGTCGCGCTGCACGTGCGCGCAGATTGAAGAGCATCCAAATCGACAGCATCAAACAGCAGGACAAAATGATCAGCACAATAGCGTACGGATATTGCTCGCTCCACAAGCTAACGCGGCGACGCAGAGAAAGGTGACCGAGAAAATAGGTGTTGTCCCCAAGCCGTACTGACGAAAAGGTTCCGCTGCGCAGCACGCTGACGGATTTCTCGATTGCACCCTCAGCTGCTGCCGAGGCGAAGACTCCTGCAAAGTTGGCAAGGAGAGAATCTTTGCTCGCAACAGCAACCACAATGGAGCGCCCTGGATGGTAGGGGGACTCAATAGCTTCCAAGATCGCATCCGGCAATCCGCCAGCGATTACATCCGCGCCACTCTCCGGCTGTTGCCACCCCTGCAACTTCCACCACACACGGCGGACAGGAGCGAAGAGTCCGTCGGCATTGCGAATCAACAGCCCATCCTGTCGCACCTGCACAGGCAGCCATGCAGACAGTTGCCGCAACGCAGGCTGATCTTGCACAGTTCCCAGAACGAGATAGTTCCCGCCCGACTGCGCGCCCAACACCGCAGATGTTGCCACGGTGATGCGGAGCGCTGGATAGCCCGTGGAACTGCCAAACCGTCCCAGGAGATAGAGATATTGTGCCAGCTCATTTGTGGTTGGACTGCTGGGAAGGATCACTGTGGTCGTGCTCAAGTCTGCGCGCCGCGTAAAGGGAAAACCAGCGTCTGCAAATAAAGCCAGATTCGGCAATGCGGCCCAATGGCTCATGCCGCGCAGGTCAATGCTGGAATCTGGCAGTAACGCACCCTGTTGATTGATGGGCATTCCGGCATCAGGAGTCTTGTGCAGCTGAAAGTAAAAAACAACACTGAGCGTATTTTGAAACGCATGCAAATCACTGAACGGCAAAGCAACGTTTGCCGCCATCTCCCGCAGCGGACGATTTCCTTGTGGCAGCGGCACCGAGCCGATATAACTATCGTTGAGCAAAATGTTGATGCTCGAATCCGTAGCCAATGGCATGGGATTGTAGCGATAGCGCAGGAAAAACGGCACATCCATTTTCCCATTGGCATTCATGTCGGGCGGCAGACGCAAGTAAAGTTGCATGGGTGCATAGCCATCCGTTTGCAAACTGCCCGTGGCCAGGTCTTGCACGGGCGTCTTGCGCCCGAGCGGCAACCAACGTGGCGCGTCATCCGGCTGGCGCTGTGCAGGCAATTGCACGGCAAGTTGCACTGTGTCGCCGTGCATCACATACGGATTGAGCGCAACGGCCTGCGCGGCTTGCAAAACTTGGTCCGCATTGACGCCGGCAAGAATGAGTATTTTTCCATACGGATCATTCGGATTGACGCGAATGGCCGCAGTCGGGCCGGTGACATCGGCAATGCCCAGCGCACGTGCAGAATTGGCCGACTCGGAAAAAACCACGGCATTGCCTGCGGGAATGTTCCCAATGGAAACAGGAAATTGCACGGCACGCGTATCCGCCAAAACCCCAATCCACGAGGCAAAGACGCCTGCGGCTTGCAGTGCTCTACTCGATGGAGCCACAGAAAAAACGATGGGAACCTGCTGCGCCTGCACCAGATCCGGATCAAAAAAAGGAACCGGAAGCAAGCGCAGATCATTGGCTAAAGACATGCGATTGCCCACGATTTGCACGGAGGTTGCCGGATCCAGCCGCAACCAGAGCGCGGTATTGGATGGGTCTTCCCCGCTTGGCGCATAATGGCCGATAAACTCAAAACTCAGCACATTGGTGTGCGCCAACAATTCTGCAGGAATATTCAGTGTTTGCACAAAGGCAGGATCTTGCCCCGGCAGTGGCATGGGAGCGACGGCAAAGAGCGAACCATTTAAAAAAATGCTGATGTGGCTCAGCGCAGGCAGCAACGATGGAGAAAAACGACAGCGCAGTTGCAACGTGGCAGCAGTGGCGACGTCGGTCTGTGGGAGTGTAAAGAAAAACCGTGTCGAACTTTCCACCCCTCGTAAAACAACGGCATCTCGTACCCCTAAATCGCGCAGAGTAAATTGCTCTTGGAACTGACTTGCAGCGGTGGCATTCGAGGTCGGCACAACCGATGCTGGGGCAGGAGCCACAGCCACGCTGCTTCCAGCAGATGTTGCCAATGAGCCGGAGACGCTCATTCCAGACGGACTTGCAGCAGGATCGGGGATTCCCTTGGCCTGCGCCTTGGATGCGCTCAGTCCCAACAACACAAACAGAAAGAACAGCCCTTGCACGGCAGCAGAGGCCGGACGATGTTTGGGCGGCCCCGCCGCAAACGTATCCCGCGTTTGCAACAAGCCGCGCAGCGTCAGCGCTACGCCTTGCAGCGAGAGCCATACAAGCTGCATCAGACTGTGCAGGGGATGATCCGCGCCTCTGTTCTTGCTCCAATCCAGCCAAGTGTCAGCACGGGAAAACATGGCCTGCGTCAATTGCTCCTGCTCGGCGATACTGAGGTGGTCAAACTGAACGCGCAGATTTTTTCCTCGCAATAGAAGTACACGCGCAGGCAGACTGGCTTCGCCCAACGGGGTTTTCAAAATTACGGAGACTTTATCCCCGCGCAGTAGAGCTACCGACTCCTCCAAATGAATGGCCGCGCCACCGCCGGAGATATTCACAGTTTTCCCGGCACCGCTGCCACCACGCCCGTTTTCAATGCGCAGTGGACGCTCCATCTCAATACGCACATTGTGTCTGCGCTGCTGCGATTCATAAGCCACGGCCATGGAGACACCCAGGATCATCATGTTGAACAGCGTCCAAAGGGAGTTCATCAACACCGTGCCAGGGTTCGCTTCCCCGGGATGGAACAGATGCACAACGCCCATCCCCAGTCCCAGAGCATTCAGCAAAAACAAAACCAAAAATGGCTGTGCAATGCGCGCATCAAAATACGCTTCTTCCACTACGCCGCCTTTGTCGGTCACCTGAAATTTTCCAAACTTTGGATTCACCAACGCGAGCAGTGTGGGCAGAAGAATGTATGGAGCCAGCACCGTTTCATACACCTCATTCCAAAACGAATGTCTGCGCTCGCCCTGAATACGCGAATTCGTCAACACGCTAAGCGCCAAGTGTGGAAGCGCGTAGGCGAGAATCAGCGACCAGGTTCCAGGAATGTTGACGTGCCCCAGCAATAAATAAATAAGCGGCCCCGTCAAAAAGACCAGTCGCGGCAGCGCGTAGAGAAAATACAGCATGGCGTTGAAGTAGCACAGGCGTTGCGATACATGCAGCCCGGGAGCAAAGAGCGGGTTGTCGGTGCGCAACACCTGGATCATGCCGCGCGCCCAGCGAATGCGCTGTTTCACATGGCCAGAGAGCCGTTCGCTGGCCAGCCCGGCAGCTTGTGGCACATTCATGTACGCCGTGTTCCACCCTGCCATTTGCATGCGCAGCGATGTGTGTGCGTCCTCGGTGATGGTCTCCGTGGCGATGCCGCCCACTGCGTCTAGCGCGGAGCGACGCAACACGGCACAGGATCCGCAGAAAAATGTTGCATCCCAAAAATCATTGCAATCCTGAATGATGCCGTAAAACAGCTCTCCTTCATTGGGCATGGTGCGAAATTTCTGCAGATTGCGCTCGAATGGATCGGGAGAATAAAAATGATGCGGCGTCTGCATCAGCCCCAATTGGGCATCCTGAAAAAACCATCCCATGGTTGCCTGCAAAAAACTACGCGTGGGCGCATGGTCACAGTCAAAGATGGCGACAAATGGCGATGCAATCTGCTGCAACGCATGGTTGATGTTGCCAGCCTTGGCATGCTGATTGTCTGGGCGCGTGATGTAGCCAATGCCCGCCTCTTCGGCAAAGATGCGGAACTCTTCCCGACGGCTGTCGTCCAGGATGTAGATGTGCAGCTTCTCCGCTGGCCAATCTATGTTGGCGGCGGCTAGCGCGGTATAGCGCACCACCTCCAGCGGTTCGTTGTAACTGGGGATGAGCACATCAACATCCGGCCACTCTGCGATGCAATCCGGCATGGGCACGGGCTTGCGGCGCAAGGGCCACAGCATTTGCAGATACCCCAGGGCCATCACTAAAAATGCATAGAGTTCTGCGCCAAAGAGCGCAAAGATAAAAAGCAAGTCGAGCGCATTCCAGCGCGAGGAAGGATTGGAGAAAAATGTGTATAGAGATTCCGTTCTCCAAATCGCATAGCGCAGCGTAACGAACACGGAGAGGCAGATGAGCAGCAGCGTCATCCAATGCGCGCGACTGCATTTGTTCAGCACCATTGCCAGCACAAACAACATGGTCGTGAGCAGCACTTGTGGCCGCGCGGCCAGCGGCAATCCTGCCAAGGCCAGCAACACAACAAACGGTGGCAGCATGGCGACGGCAGAGATCCAAAAGCGAAGATTCGACCCTTCGGATTGGGGCGCTTCTGGCCCTGCGCTATGCGCAAAGTCCTCTGCGGGTGGCGATGCAGGCTGCGCCTTCAGCTCCGGACTGCAAGCCCTGCAGCTGGAAGAAAAATCGTGATATGGAAATCCCTGCGCGCCCATGTAGGCAAACAGTGCTTCCACATCCGCCGGATTCTTCCGGGCGCTGCACGTCATGGCTGGCTCCGACTCTGGCGGACGCATCCGGTCCCTCACGTTTTGACACATTGGGGCAGCAACGCGGACTCACTGCTGCTCCTTCTTCGCTTTTCGGCAGCAGTGTCGCCACTCGATACTCTGCGCGCATAGAAATAGAGAAAAAATGGGAATGAACGCGCCTTCGTACCGATCCGTTTCATTTTGGGATGAAATGTGGGCGTGGGCAGGGCCGTTGCACTGTAGTAAATTGGTATTAGGTGAGAGCGCGTAGCTCAGATGGTAGAGCAACGCACTTTTAATGCGTGGGTCCTGGGTTCGATTCCCAGCGCGCTCACCACGACGAAGAAAGCCGCAGGTTCAGCGCGGCGCTTGCTTCAAACACATCCAGGCAGTCGCAGAGCCTCTCCGGCTTCGCGCAGACGTGCGGCAGCCTGCTCCGGCGTGATGTCGCGCTGCGGGTTGGCAAGCATTTCAAAGCCAACCATATACTTGCGCACGAGGGCTGAGCGCAACAGCGGCGGGTAAAAATGTGCGTGGAAGTGCCATTCGGGATGGATCTGGCCATCCGTCGGTGCCGCATGCTGTCCCATCGTGTATGGGAAGCTGGTCGCGAACAAATTGTCATAGCGCCGCGTAAGGCGTTGCAGAATCTCTGACAGAGCCGCATGCTGTCCCATGTCCATCGATGACAACGCGCCGCAATGGCGGCGGCTGAGCACGAGTGCCTCAAAGGGCCAGACCGCCCAGAAAGGCACAAGCGCGACAAACTCCTCATTCGCGCAAATGATGCGTTCCGCCTGCTGCAACTCCAGTTGCACCGTGTCGCAGAGCAGGCAGCGTCCGTGAGCACGCAGGTATTCGCCTTGCATGGAACCTTCAGCCAATGGCTCATCGGGG
>DAHWKP010000135.1:0-12368 GCA_027343585.1 Acidobacteriaceae bacterium | reverse complement strand
TGTGCCATGGAACAATCCTCTCCTGTATCTGCGCCCGCTTACGCGCTGGCTGCTGTATAGCTTTTGCCGTTTATGCTGATCTCGTTGATGCGCACTTCCGTGTAAGACTGCCGGTGCCCTTGCATCTTCTTGTACTGCTTCTTGCGCTTGAAGTGGAAGACAAGAATCTTGGCGGCGCGGTCTTGCTTGAGCACCGAGGCGACAACCTTCACCGAGGCTGGCTTGATCTCCACGGCTCCTGCTTCGGACGAGGCAGCCAGCACGTCTGTGAACTCGATGCTGCCCTCTGCGCCTTCCAGTTTTTCCACGCGGAGCACATCTCCCGGAGCGACCCGGTACTGCTTTCCACCTGTGCGAATGACTGCGTACATACATCCTCCAAGCCGCCGGGCGTATGCGCCGCAGCGGAGAAAAAATCTTCAGGCAAAACCATGCTTTGGTGGGCCAGCGGTATTGCCCGAAATGCAAAAATCGCACGGGGCCAAGCCAGCCTGAGCGCACAGCCATCGTGTACAGATTGATGGAATGCAGGGAACGCGGGTCGCCTAACTATCCTATAGTAACGGGGTTGCGGGCTGCGCGTCAACCGGCTTGTGTGCGGCGGGGTTGCGGGGCTGCGCGGACTGAAACAGATACACGGCCAAGATGGCAATCAGCGGCTCCAATGGATGGCGAAAACGAGCGTGAACCGTAACGAAGTAGTACACCATCGGAACAGTGACAAAGGCCCAGACAAACAGCGCAACACCGGGCATTTTTCGCTTGCAGGCCCAGGCTAAACCCAGCAGTCCGGCCACGCTGGCGAAGGCGAAGTTGGCCACACGGCCCGCCTTCACATACCAAGCATCGTCGGAGGGATGCGGCACGCTGATCCAGAAAAAATAAAAGCGTTTGATGCAATTGCGCGCAAACAGGCCGGGGTCGGCGGCAATGGCGGCCTTGGCCAAACGCCCGCGCATCTTGGCGTAGGCCACCTCGCCCATCTGGCGATACAGCCGCAATTGATCCGGCGATTGGAAAGGATGGTTGTATTCCATCAAGAAACCTTGCGCGCCGGGGCCATTGCCCAGGTACAGCTCGGCACCAAAGTTGGCCCGCATGGGAATGAATTGATGAAAGGCCAGTGCATTGCGCACGATCCAAGGAGCGATGCAGGCCAGACAGAGCAGCGCAGCAGCTGAGGCGAAGGCTATCTGGCGGCGGATGGAGTGCGTGCCCAGCAGAATCCAAATTCCGTTAGCTGGCAGAAAGAGCAGCAGGGAAGGATTGCTAAGCGCAATCAGCCCCCAGAGTAGACCGAAGAGCAGCCAGCGCGGCAGTGTCCGTGAATCGGTTTCTGTCGGCTCACCGATACCGCGCATCCGCAGCGCCAGCACAATCACCAGCGTGAAGAGCCAGGTGCTTAGCGACATCTCCCAGACCCAGCGCACGGCATATTGCATGGCCGCCGGATACAGCGCCCAAATCCACGCTGCCCAAACTGCTACGCGACGATTGAGGCAGCGTGCGGCAATTTCATACGTGGTGCGCGTGGTGAGCGCAGAAAAAAAACTGTTGATGGTGAGAATGACCCAAGCCGAGCGCAGCGTGAAGACGCCAAAGATGCGAAAAACGCCCGCCAGCAGCAGTGGATAGAGTGGAGCAACCCAGGCCGTGGGACCGGTGTGGCCGCGGAATGGATCCGCATAGCCGTAGCCGGTCACCAGCGCGCGCGCGATGCGGCCCATCTCCCATCCAAATTGGAAGTGATCGCCATACGGGCGGAAGCGGTAGGTGTGCGCTAGCGTCATGTAGGCGACGCGCACCAGAAACGCTACCCAGAACACTCTCCATGTGGGTAGAAACCTTTTTGCCTGCGCTTCTGGCACAGCTGTGAGCGAACAAGAACTCGAATCTGAATGGAGTGAACTGGACAAAGGTCTAACCGCTTAACGTGGAAGATAATTTTGTTGCATTTACTTTCTATCCAAGATTGTAGACTCGTCTGGATTTCTGCGATGGAAATTTCCGTTCTCTGGGAGTCCATGGAAGTCTTTCCCGAGGGGATTTTTGGGGCCTAGGACTCTGCGCAGAGATTTCCAGCTGGATCGGCGTCGATATGGAAGCCAACCTCCTGCATGGCCTGCTGGATCTCTGGGTTGCGCATGAAGTATTTCCAAACACCGCCGTTGCGCAGGTTTTCTGCCATCAAAATGCTTACGCCGAGGTCGATACCCAACAGGTCCGGCGCAAACCAGCCCGCCACAGGCTGAAATGAGTCTACAAAGCCGTAACGCGTCCAAGCGCGCTCGCCGTAATGCTGGCGGATGGAGAGCAGTACATGCGCGCATTCCGCCGGCATAAAGGGCAGAGATCCTGCCGTAGCGCAGGGAACAATGGTGCCATCGACATTGCCAAACTCCGGCGGCCCTCCCCAAACAGAGTAGCCACGCCGCGAATCACATGCAGTGATGCCCCAGAGGTTTTGATTGATCCATGGAAACTGTCGCCCGAGCGTTAGGCAAAAAAGTTGGTGCGCGCGCGTGGCGGCAATCGAGTTCAAAAAATAATTTGCGTGCAGGTCGCGCAACCCGCGGTAATCACACCAGGCATGTGCGTACTGGTGAACAAACAGCGGCTCTACGCCACTGATGTATTCAATGCCGCCAAACTCGATGATGGGCCGATCGATGGCATTCCACGTCGCAGCAGGAATGGGATGTGTCGGTGAGGCGATGGCCAGCAGATACATGTTCATCAGTTCGGCATAGGTGTCCCAGCGATAGTGGATGAAGCCATTCTCCGGTGTCCAGCCCATCGAGAGTGTCGTGCCACCGTTGAGCATCCACTGCCAATCGATGCGGCTGTAAAAGGTGTTGGCTAGCGCAACGATGCGCGCATTGCCGGCAAAGTATTGCTTGCAATGCAGAACGCCGCAGAGCAGTAATGCCGTATCGATGGAAGAAACTTCAGAGTTGAACATGCGCTGGCCGCTGCCAATATCCACCCAGTGATACAAGAAGCCGTGAACATGCGGACACTCTTCCAACAGGAAGGCCAGGGTGCGCTCCACGCGCTCTTCACACAAGATGGGCGGCAGATAGTGATGTTCTGCGGCAATGCAGAGCGCGCTCAATCCAAAGCCAGTGGCGGCGATGCTGCCCTGGCGATTGGTCGTGATGCCCACAGAGCGGGCATGGTCGCGCACCAGGCCGGTGGTTGCGTGCGATTGCTCAAAAAAATAGGTGACGCCGCGGCCCTCAATGTCATCAAGCAGCGCTTCTGCAACTTTGGAAACCTGTGTGAGCGGACGGTTGATGAAGACGCCCGGCGGGTGGGGATATTTCTTGGCCGTTTCCGTTTCGGTTTTTGGAGCTTGTGTGGCCGATGGCTGTGTGGAGTGTTGCGTCAACGCATTCAGCGGAGACGCCAATGCAAATGCTCCCGCCGACGCACCCAAGGACGCGCCAACGGTGCGCAGCATCTCTCTGCGTGTCACTCTGCTCTTGTTCAACGGCTCTGTCCCTCCCGTGCGGATTGGCTGCACCCGCCTCTACGTTAGACACAACTGTAGCGGAAAAGTACGAATTATTTTTGGGGATCGATAAAAAACTTTAGCGATTCCGTTTTTGCCGGGAGGATTTGCGACCCCTTGCTGCCACGCTGGCAACTGCTTTGTCGAGTTCTTTTGCAAACGCTGCAGCGGTCTTTTGTTTCCATTTCACATCGAAGATTCCGCGTTGCTCCATGTACCGCTCCATTGTTGCGATGGGGTCCGCAAAAGCATGCGCGGCGGTTTTGTCGCGAAGTAGCTTTGCCTCAATCAACGTAGGGCCACCGCCATTCCGCGCGCGTTGCAGTGCTTCAAAGGACACGCGGTAGATGGCAACCGCATCTGCGCCATCCACGGGAATGCCGGGAACGCCGCAGATTTGGGCTTGCGTGTGCAGGGCTGTCAATTTTTTTCGAGAAGAAGACTGCGATTGCGCTGCGCTCTCCTCGATTGTGCAAACAAAGAGCACAGGCAGTTTGTGCGCGCTGGCGGTGCGCAGTGCCTCTTGCAGTACCGCAACAGGAGTGGAGCTTTCGTTCAAATAAGCGACAACGACGGCAGAATCCTTTTGCTGCGCATGTGCCCAGGCAAAGCCCAGGCAAAGATGCAGCAACGCAGCCGGGGAGGATGCTGTCGGAAGAAAATTGTGCGCGAAATTCTGCGAGGGCGTGTTTGTGTCGGCATGTGTAAGTACCGTTTGCAGCGGTACACCTTGGATCCAGGCCGCTGCAGCATTTCCCTGCAAGAGTGCGATTGCATCCGTTGGCCGCAAATCGATAGCCGTTCCGGCCAGAATTGCCTCCGGTGCCGCGCACAGGGAAGTATCCGCATGGCTACGCCGGGAGCGGCTCTGTTTGCGTAGTCGCTCCTGCAAGAGCCTGTAACGCAGCATGCTTGTGTAGATCAGCCGCAGCTTCTCTTCGCTGATGAGCGACCAGATTTTTTTCGCCGCGCCTTTTGCTGCCATGTTTGGATTCCTATCTTCGTTCGGGAACGGATGCTTGTTCCTGTCCAGCGTTCATAAAATCTTGAGTACCCATCTTAGACGCGCTCTTTGCGGCTTGCGTGAGAGACCCCATGGATTTCCGACCCTGAACACTTGGACTGTAACTGTTCGGAAAGTACGTCGCACTGGAATCCTACGTTCGCTACGTCGAGTACTCCGCGTTAACGCGCACATACTCCGCCGTTAGATCGCTGGTGATGAAGTTGCAATGTCCACTGCCCAGGCCCAGCGTAACGCGAATGGTGTAGCTACGCTCCAGCATCGCCGTGTGTACTTGGTGGGCATTCATCTCTGCCGCGCGTCCGCCGCGCGTGCAGACGGCGTGGCCACCGATCCAGATGGAGATGCGCGCCGGATCCACGGCCACACCCGAGTAACCAATGGCAGCAAGAATGCGTCCCCAATTCGGATCGCATCCCGCCCATGCAGTCTTCACCAGCGGCGAGTGCGCAATGCTGCGCGCGATGCGCAAGGCGTCCGCGCGATTGGCCGCCTCTTCAATCTGCAACTCAACCACGTGGTCCACGCCTTCGCCGTCGTCAACGATTTGCCGGGCCAGAGAGGCGCAAACCTCGCGTAGCGCAGAGGCGAAAAACTCCGCATCGGGCGTGTTGGCGGCCAACTCCGCGTTACTGGCACCGCTGGCCAGCAACAGTACCGTATCGTTGGTGGAGGTGTCGCCGTCGATGGAGATGCAGTTGAAGCTTTCCTCCGCAGCATCTTGCAACATGCGGCTCAGGCGATCCGCGGGCAGAAGTGCGTCCGTAAAGATGTACACCAACATGGTGGCGTGCGGAATCAGCTGTGGATGAATCATGCCCGCGCCCTTGGCCACGCCAAGGATGCGAATGGATTTTCCCTGTACAGGAACCTGAGCTGCGGCTATTTTTGCCCGCGTATCCGTGGTTAAAATTGCGTGCGCAAACTGGGATAGATGCTCCGGTGTCGCTCCCGCCGTGTGCTGAATTGTTGGCAGCGCAGCAATCAATTTTTCCGCAGGAAGCGGTACGCCGATGATTCCGGTCGAAGATGGAAAGACCTGCTCCTCCGGGCAGCCAAATTCCTTGGCCGCAGCCGCGCAAACGCTGTTGCACGCTGCCAGGCCTGCCTCACCTGTGGCGCAGTTGGCGTTGCCCGCGTTCACGACAACCACGCGCACAGAACCATGACTCGCGCGCAGGTGCTCGCGTCCAACCGTGACCGGCGCAGCCACCACGCGATTGCTGGTGAATAGGGCTGCGGCTGTGGCGGGTGCATCGGCCAATGCGCAGGCCATGTCTGGCTTGCCGCTGGGTTTGATGCCCGCGCGCAGCGCTGCGAAACGAAAACCGGCGGGTATGGACTCCGGCGCAATAAAAACCTTGGCTTCAGAATTGCTGGATGTGTGCATCATGAATGATTGAATTTTATTCGTTTTATGGTTGCAAAATCGTCAATAGATTTTCTTCCATGCGCGCTGGACCCAGCACGGCCACGCGGGGCAGAGGACCGCGTGCCATGGCGATCTCATCGCAGGCGTGCAGGCGCGGACACTTGGTGCAATCCTTGTAGACCTTGTCCGGCAGCGCCGTGCGCTCGGCCTGGCGAAATCCGTAGCGGAAGAAAAAGTCGGGGATACGCGTGAACAGGCAGACGCAGGCCACGCCGTGCGATTCGGCCTCGTCAAGCAGCGCTTGCAAAATTTTCCCGCCCGCGCCTTTTCCCTTAGCCGCTGGGGTTACAACGATGGAGCGAATCTCTGACAAATGCGGCCCATACAGATGCAGCGCACCACAGCCCAAAAAAATTCCGGCGTCGGATTCAGCGACGGTAAAGTCGCGAATGTTCTCGCAGATCTCTGGGAAGCTGCGGCGCAGCAGCGTGCCATCGCCGGAGAGGCTGTTGATGAGTTCGTAGATGTTGGCTGCATCGGGCAGCCGCGCCTTACGCACGCGCATGGTGCGCCTCCTGTAAGTGATCCTGTCGCGTGGCATCGTGCGTCTGTAATAAAGCTGCGACGCGCGTCTCCGCATTGGCCAGAGCTGTGGCCACACGCTTGCGCGCTGTGCCGCCGGGAACGTCATGGCAGTCCAAGGTGGCTTCGAGCGCAATGGCGTCGTAAAAATCTGGCGCAAAGGCTTTGCTGAAGCGCTGCAATTCCTCTGGCTTCAAAGCGTCCAATTCGCATTTGCGATCGAGAGCGTAGCGCACAGCGTTGCCGACGATCTCATGCGCCGTCCGGAAGGCAATGCCTTTGCGCACCAGATAGGTGGCCGCTGCCATCGCGTTCAAGTAGCCCGTCTCACTGGCCAGCGTCATACGATCCTGGCGCAAGCGCAGGCGCGGCGTGAACAGTGCCAACAGGTGCAGCAACGTCTCCATGCGTTCACTCGCGTCGAAAAGCGGCTCCTGCATCTCTTGCAAATCCTTGTTATAGGCCAACGGCAATCCCTTGATCTGCACCTCAATGGTGTGCGCTGCGGCCAGAATGCGCCCGGTGCGTCCGCGCACCAATTCCGTGAAGTCGGGATTCATCTTCTGGGGCATTGCGCTCGATCCCGTGGAGAAGGACTCCGGCAACTCCACCAGGCCAAATTCTTGCGTGGCGTAGAGCGTAATCTCCTCGGCAAAGCGGCTGGCGTGCAGCGCGATCAAGCCGAGCGCGTGCAGAAACTCCAGCACAAAGTCGCGGTCGCTGGTGGCGTCCATGCTGTTGGCCGTGGGGCCGTCGAATTCTAAATCTGCCGCAATCTGCGCGCGGTCCAGCGTCAACGTGGCTCCAGCGACTGCGCCTGAGCCCAGCGGACAGCGGTTCAGCCGCTCACGGCAATCCTGCAGGCGCGTGGCGTCGCGCAGAATCATCTCCACGTAGGCCAGCATCCAGTGCGCGGCCAGCACGGGTTCGGCGCGTTGCAGGTGCGTATAGGCCGGCATTACGGCGTTTTCGGCCTGCTTGGCTTGTTGCACCAGCGCGTCGGCCCAAGCAGCCAGATTGGCCAGCATTACATTGATGGACGCGCGCACATACAAGCGCAGATCGGTGGCAATCTGTTCATTGCGACTGCGTCCGGTGTGCAGCTTTAACGCGGTTTCACCGATGCGTGCGTGCAGCGCCATTTCGACGAAGTGATGCACGTCTTCGGCCTTTTCACACAGATCCGGATGCAGCGTGAAGATGGCATTGGCCGCCGTGCCCTTGTCTTGCGCAAAGGCGGCAAGCAATTCGTCGAGTCCGCGCACAATCGCATCGCGCTCATTGGTGGTGAGCACGCCAGCGGTTTGCAGCGCACGCGCATGCGCCTTGCTGGCGGCTGCCTCGTGGGGAAGCAGACGCCAGTCAAAGGGAAACGAACGCTGCCACTGCTCGAAGAGCGGATCGAGCGGTTCGCGGAAGCGGCCAGACCACATCTTCACCGCACACTCTCCTGCTTGTCGATGAGGCGGCTTCCCAGCAACCGTGCGCGCGTGCGCACCGGCAGACCCAGAATACGGATGAATCCCGCAGCATCCTTCTGGTCGTAGCTTGCGCCCATCGTGAAGGAGGAAAGCTCCTCAGAGTAGAGCGCAAACGGACTCTTACGGCTGGCGATGTTCACATTGCCCTTGTACAGCGCAAGCTGCACCGAGCCGGTCACGTTTTGCACCGTGTTGTTGACGAAGGCATCCAGCGCCTCACGCAGCGGCGTAAACCACAGGCCGTAGTAAACGATCTCAGCGTACTTGAGCGCCAACTCCTGCTTGAGGTGCTTCACTTCGCGGTCCAGCGTCAGCGCTTCCAACTCGCGCAGCGCAGTCAGGATCAGCGTGCCGCCGGGGGTTTCATAGATGCCGCGGCTCTTCATGCCGACGAAGCGGTTCTCGACAATGTCAATGCGACCCACACCATTGCGCGCAGCAATTTCGTTCAGTAGTTCCACCAATGCAATCGGCGCCATGTGCTTGCCGTTGACGGAAACCGGCGTGCCTTGCTCGAAGCCAATCTCCACCGTCTCCACCTTGTCGGGAGCGTCCTGCGGCGAGCGCGTCCAGACCCAGGTGCTTTCCAAGGGCGCGTTGCCAGCATCTTCCAACTCGCCGCCTTCATGGCTGATGTGCCAAAGATTGCGGTCGCGCGAGTGAATCTTGGTGCGGCTGGCCGCTACGGGAATGTTGTGCGCTTCGGCGTAGTCCAGGCAATCTTCACGCGAGTGCAAATCCCACTCCCGCCACGGTGCGATCACTTGCAGCTCGGGCGCGAGCGCCTGATAGGCGTGCTCAAAGCGCACCTGATCGTTGCCCTTACCGGTGCAGCCATGTGCCACGGCTTCTGCGCCTTCTTCCAGCGCCACTTCCACCTGATGCTTGGCGATTACCGGGCGTGCAATCGAGGTGCCCAGCAGATATTTGTCTTCATACACAGCGCCAGCGCGCACGGTGGGGTAAACGTAGTCGCGCAAAAACTCTTCGCGCAGGTCGCGGACAACAACCTTCTTTGCGCCGGTGGCGTAGGCCTTGGCGACCACTGCGTCCAGGTCTTCACCCTGGCCCACATCGGCGACCATGGCGATGACGTCCATGCCGTAGTTTTCATTCAGCCAGGGAATGATGATCGATGTGTCGAGACCGCCGGAGTATGCGAGAACAACTTTCTTAGCCATAAAAATCCTGTTCAGCCTTTCTGTTTGCATGTGGGAACGCCACATGCGTGACATTCGTATTTTCTCAAATTCAGCCGATGAAGTACTTTCCAGTCCATTGTGTGCGCATCTGGGGATTCGCCTCTGTGAGGATCGGCACGCTTCTATCGACTGCACGCAGGGGCGACTTGCTCTTAAGAGTAGGACGGCATTTGCGGTCGTTTGCGCGGTGCAGTTGCCGCGTTGCCGGGGACAAAGTCTGCGGCAACATCCTGCGGCCCGCTGCCAACCAACAACAGCAGAATCGCCTTTTGCACGTGCATGCGGTTTTCGGCCTGGTCAAAGACCACCGACTGCGGCCCCTCCAGCACCTCTGTGGTGACCTCGTCCTCGCGGTGAGCCGGAAGACAGTGCATGAAGACCGCGTGCGGCGCAGCCAGGGCCATCATGGCGCTGTTGACCTGGTACGGCAGGCAGGCTTGGTTGCGCTGCTCCATCTCCTGCTCCTTGCCCATGCTGGTCCACACGTCGGTGTAGATGGCGTCGGCTCCAGCTGCAGCCTCGCGCGGGTCGTGGATCCACTCCACGCTGCCGCCGGTTACGCTGGCAATGGCCTTGGCCGCAGCCAGATACTCCGGCGCGGGGCCGTATTGTGGCGGCGTGGCCAGCACGCAGTGCATGCCTAGATGCGCAGCGCTTAGCATCAGCGAGTGCGCCACGTTGTTGCCATCGCCCAAGTAGGCCAGACGCAGTCCGTGCAGATTGCCAAAACGCTCCCGCAGCGTGAGCACATCGGCCAGCGACTGGCAGGGGTGCTCAATGTCGCTGAGCGCGTTGATGACCGGGATGTGGGCAAACTCCGCCATGCCGGTGATGGTTTCGTGCGCATAGGTGCGCAGCACGATCGCATCCATCCACCGCTCCAAGTTGTGCGCCACGTCGTAGAGCGACTCGCGCTGGCCCAGCCGTGAACTGGTCTGATCGACAAAGATTGCCGAGCCGCCCAGCGTGTTGATGCCGGTTTCGAAGGTCAAGCGCGTGCGCAGCGATTCCTTCTCAAAAAACATTACCAGTTGGCGCGACTCCAATGCGTGCCGGTACAGGCGCGGCTGCGCCTTGATTTGCAGCGCGGTGTCCAGAATGCACTCGACCTCAGCTGAGGAGAGATCGCGCATGGAGCAAAGGTCGCGGCCTTGCAGCCCAGCGGCGATGGGATTCGTAACAGCTGCCGGAGCGGCGGCGTTGGCGGCAACCGGCTGCCGCAGGGCGATGGTCTTGCTGGTCATGCGTGTTTGGCTCCTGCGACGGCGGCTGCCGTCAGTACGGTGTCGAGCGCCTCGACGACCTGGTCCACGTGGAGCCGCTCAATAACGTAAGGCGGCAGAAAGCGCAGCACGGTTTCGCTGGTACGGTTGATGAGGATGCGCCGCTCCAGCATCTGCGCGGCCACCTGCTTGGCCAGTTCTGCGTTGGCCAGCTCTGCGCCCAGCATCAGGCCCAGTCCGCGCACCGCAGTGATGCAGGTATGCTTTTGCGCCAAGGCGCGCAGCTTGTCTTGGAAGTAGCTGCCCACAGTGCGCACATGTTCCAGCAGATTTTGCTGGCGCAGCGTGTCCACCACGGTGCAGGCCACGGCGCAGGCCAGCGGCCCTCCGCCAAAGGTGGTGCCGTGCATGCCGGGCGTAATGGCGCGCGCGGTTTCATCGGTACACAGCAGCGCGCCGATGGGCAGACCGCCGCCGAGGTGCTTGGCCAGCGTCACCACATCCGGCAGCACGCCGGAGTGCTGATAGCCAAACCACTGGCCCGTGCGGCCCAGACCACACTGAATCTCATCGGCGATCAACAGCGCTCCGGTCTGCTGTGTCATCTCGCGCACGGTGGCCAGAAATTCCGGCGTGGCCAGATGAATGCCGCCCTCGCCTTGCAAGGTTTCGATTACGACGGCACAGACTTCACTGGAAAACTTTGCACGGAAGTCGGCTGCGTCGTTGAAGCGCACAAACTCCACGCCGGGGATTAGCGGCGCGAAAGGCTCGCGGTACTTGGCCTTGTGCGTGGTGGAGACTGCGCCCATCGTGCGGCCATGAAAACCGTTTTCAAAGGCCAGAATCTTAGTGCCGATGGTTTTTCCTTCAGCACGCAGCACTCCGGCGTGGGCGCGCGCAATCTTCATCGCGGCCTCTTGCGCCTCGGTGCCGCTGTTGCAGAAGAAGGCGCGATCCATGCCGGAGATTTCCGTCAGCCGCAGCGCCAGCTCTGCCTGCCCTTCGTGGTAGAAGAGGTTGCAGGTGTGCAGCAGCTTTTGGCTTTGTGCAGCGATGGTGGCCGTCACTGCCGGATGCGCGTAGCCCAGCGCGTTGACGCCGATGCCGCTCAAGAAGTCCAGATAAGCGGCCCCGTTTTCGTCGTATAGGTGTACGCCTTCGCCGCGCACAAAGAGCACGGGCGTGCGTTCATAGGTCTGCACCAGCAGCCGGGCCTCGGCTGCGCGGATGTTGTCCAGCTTCATGCGACCATCACCTCCGTGCCTTCGGTAATTTTGGTGGAGCAAAGATCGGGCAGAATCTTGGCCGACTCCGCAGGCAAAATGCGTACGCGCTGCACGCCGTGCAGCAAGGCTTCGCGGCAAGCGCCCAGCTTGGGCAACATGCCGCCGCTGATGACCGCCGAGCTGGTGAGTTCAGGAATCTGCTTTAGGCTGAGCCAACGCATAATTTCTCCATCGGCTCCGCGCACGCCGGGTACATCGGTCAAAAAGACCAAGGCCTCAGCCCGGCAGGCCACGGCGCAAGCAGAGGCCATCTCATCGGCGTTGATGTTGTAATACTCGCCGTCAAAGCCCAGCGCGATGCTGGACAGCACGGGAATGCCGCCCATTTGCCAGACGGCGTGCAGCCAGCGTGGATCCGAGGCGGCAATTTCGCCAACGAATCCCAAGTCGGGTGCCGTGCGCTTTTTGCGCGCGCGAAAGACCATGCCGTCGCCGCCGGAGAGGCCGACGGCCATCTGCCCGCGTGCGCTAATGGCGGCCACCAATTGTTTGTTGACGCTGCCAGCCAGCACCATCAGCGCGGCATCGCGCGTCTCGGCGTCGGTGACGCGCAGGCCCGCGATAAACTCACTCTGCTTGCCCATCTGCTTCAGCGTGCGCGTCAGCGCTGCGCCGCCGCCGTGGACCACGGCGACCTGGTTGCCGTCCTTGGCCATTTCCGCAATGGCCTGTGCGCAGGCC
>DAHWKP010000131.1:0-3281 GCA_027343585.1 Acidobacteriaceae bacterium | reverse complement strand
GACGGGAATTGTCGGAGTCGTGGGCATTACGTTTGTGATGGTGCGCATCTTGGCTCATGGACGCATCCGGCGGACCGCTGCCTGGGACTGCGGCTATCCGTGGCAGACATCGCGGATACAGGACACCGCGGAAGGCTTCGGCCAACCGATCCGTCATATCTTTGGGCCGTTCTTTCACATGGAGCGCGAATTACCCACGCCTGCCGACACCGCTCCCCATTACCGGGTCCATATTGAGGACCGTCTGTGGCGGGCACTCTATCTGCCAATCGCGCGCGGGGTACAGCGGCTGGCAGACTGGATTGGCCTGCTACAAGGGGGACGGCTGGCCATCTATCTGCTCTACAGTTTTCTCACTCTGATTGCATTGCTGGTGTTTGTCCTATGAGCGCGCTCACCATGGTTCGTCAGTTCGGCGAAGTGTTGCTGGCTATTGCCATCGCACCCCTGTTTGCCGGATGGATCGCGCAATGCCGCGCATGGCTTCAGAATCGATCTGCACCTCCACTGACGCAGCCGTACCGGATGTTGCGCAAGCTGTTCCATAAGGATGTCGCCCTCGCCGCTGACGCATCCGCATTGTTTCGCATGACTCCCTATATTTTGTTTGGGACAATGGTGTTGGCGGCAGCCATTATTCCGTCGGTTGCGACCGATCTACCGTTCGCGCGCGTGGCCGATGCGATTGCACTCATCGGTTTATTTGCTACGGCCCGCGTCTTCCTGTCTCTGGCGGCGATGGACATCGGCAACGCGTTCGGCTCGATGGGCGCACGCCGCGACATGATGATCGGCTTTCTCGCAGAACCTGCCCTGCTAATGATTCTGTTCAATGCGTTCCTGCTGTCTGGAAGCACGGCTCTGCCCAGCGTCGTCGAAGCATCGACTGCACATCCGTTCCTCATTGATCCCAGCCTGGTCTTCGCGGCGGTTGCATTCGTCATGGTTTTGTTGGCAGAGAACGCGCGCATTCCCATCGACAATCCTGCAACCCATTTAGAGCTGACCATGATCCATGAAGCGATGGTGCTCGAATATTCTGCGCGTCATCTCGCGCTGGTGGAATGGGCCTCAGATTTGAAGATTTTCAACTACGCCTGCATTGGCTTTGCGCTCTTTCTGCCGTGGGGCATCGCGACCCACGGTGCGGATGGTGGCCTTGCGTTGGGAGTCGCCGTCATTGCACCGCTGGCAAAGTTGATCGTGGCCGGAGCCGTGTTGGCGCTGATTGAATCTCTATCGGCAAAACTGCGAATCTTTCGCGCCCCGGAATATCTGGCGATGGCTTTCTTGCTCGCCGTGCTCGGTCTACTGGTTCATCTTCTGCTGGGAGCTTGAAGAACATGCATCCATCGCACATGATCGCCGAATTGTTGAAACTGTTGGCGGCGAGTCTGCTGTTAATCTCCTTTGCCATGCTGTCGCGGAGGCGAACGCAGCGGTTGATTACGCTCTTCGCCTGGCAAGGTTCGGTGCTCTTTGCGTCCACACTTCTGGTGGCCTACAGTGCTGGGCTTACGGAACTCTACTACTCCGCCGTATTGACGCTGCTGCTGAAGGTGATTGCGTTGCCGTGGATCCTCCATCGCCTGATTCAGCGTTTGGGCGCGCAATGGGACAGTGAACCGCTCGTCAATATCCCCACGACCATGCTTGTCGGCCTGGGCCTGGTCATCTTCGCCTTCGGTCTGGCACAACCGATCAGCAAAATGGCGACAACGATCACCCGCAACACCATTGGCATTGCGCTTGCCGTGATCTTCCTCGCCTTCCTGATGATGATTACCCGACGCAAAGCGATTACACAGGTGATTGGATTTCTAGCGATGGAGAATGGCCTGTTCTTCGCCGCCACCAGCGCGACCTACGGCATGCCGATGGTCATCGAGCTGGGCATCGCACTCGACCTTTTGGTTGGATTTTTTATCCTGGGGATATTTTTCTTCCAGATTCGCGAGCAGTTCGACAGCCTCGATCTAAGCCATCTGGAATCCTTGAAGGAGGAATGAATTGGATCTTTTGATCGTTCTGGGCTTGCCGCTGCTGGGAGCACTCCTTCTAGCCTTATTTGGAGCGCGCACCTATGCCGCCGAACTGAATGCCGGCATGAGTTTTGCAACGCTGATTGCGGTCGCATTTCTTGTTCTGCGTGTTCTCCGGCACGGGCCGCTGCTGGCCTTGCAGGAACAGTTCTTTGTCGATTCATTCAACGTCTTTCTGGTTGCGCTGACGGCCTTCGTTGGGTTCACAACTGCACTCTTTTCGCGGCCCTACATGCGCATCGAAGAACAACGGGGCCGGCTCAGTCAACGGCGGCTGCGCCTGTACCACAGCATGTATCAACTGTTTATGGCGGCCATGTTTCTGGCGCTGCTGACCAACAATATGGGCCTGCTCTGGGTCGCGATGGAAGCCGCCACACTATCGACAGTGCTTTTGGTTTCGCTCTACCGTACGCGCGCCAGTCTGGAGGCAGCGTGGAAGTATTTCATCCTCTGTGGCGTCGGCATCGCACAAGCGCTGTTTGGCACGATTCTGTTGTACTTTGCGGCAGAGCATGTTTTGGGCAGTCAAGGCATGACTGCATTGTTGTGGACGCACCTCAATGCAGTGAAGGGGCAGCTTGAACCCCGTGTGCTGGGCTTGGCCTTCGTCTTCCTATTAGTCGGCTATGGGACGAAAGTCGGTTTGGCCCCACTCCACAACTGGCTGCCGGATGCCCATGCCGAAGGCCCAACCCCCGTGTCCGCTGTACTCTCTGGCCTGCTATTAAATGTTGCACTCTATGCAGTCATCCGCTGCAAGGTTCTGGTCGAAGGATCAATCGGCTCGTATCTTCCGGGCCGGATGCTGATGGCCTTCGGTCTGCTCTCTGCGGTGCTGGGCGCGTTTTTTCTATGGAGACAGCGCGATATTAAACGGCTCTTCGGCTACTCCTCCATCGAACACATGGGCATCATCACCTTTGCATTTGGAATTGGCGGGCCGATTGCAAACTTTGCTGCGTTGTTGCACATGACGGTCCACTCGCTCACCAAGTCTTCGATCTTCTTTACGGCTGGACACGCCTCGCAGACCGCAGGCACACAGCATATGGATGGCATTCGCGGCCTGGTGGGTATCAGTCCAACCATAGGATGGGGGCTGATGTTGGGATCGCTCGCCATTCTCGGTATGCCGCCATTTGGCGTCTTTGCCAGCGAATTTTTGATTCTAACCACCGCCATGCGAGAGCATCCCTGGACGACGCCATTTCTTCTCGTCGCACTTGGCGTCGCCTT
>DAHWKP010000116.1:0-10619 GCA_027343585.1 Acidobacteriaceae bacterium | reverse complement strand
ATGGTGTGCTCGGCGGCTTCGATGGTGGGTGTGATTCCGTGCGCGCACAATGTCTGGCTGGTGATGGGGCCGATGGAGGCTGTGGCGATGCCTGCGGGCAAGGTTGCAAAGCCAGCCGCGCGCAGTAATTGAAAAAAATTTTGTACTGTCGAGGAGCTGGTGAAGGTAACCAGGTGCGGTAATGGATTCTCGGCAGCAAAGATGGCTCGCAGTTGTGTGCCCGCCTCATCGGGAACGATGGTTTGGTAGGCCTCGGCAAGGGTGAGTCGCGCTCCGAGTTGTGTTAACGCTTCGGGGATCACATCGCGCCCCGTTTTTGCGCGGACGAGTAGTACTTGTTTGTTGGGGATGGAATCGCGCAGTGAAGCGATAACCGACTCCGCCACATACGCCTTGGGAATGCAAGCAACCGGCCAGCCACTCTCACTCAGCACTTGTGCCGTTGCTGGGCCAATGGCAGCGATGCGCAGCGCTGGAGCTTTTTGGGGTGTGATGCCAAGTGCGGCTGCACGTTCGGCAAAAATATGTGCGCCATTCGTGCTGGTCAGGATGAGCCAGTCGAAGTCTGCGAGTGTTTGCAAGGCAGCATCGAGCGGCGCATACGAGTCTGGAGGCGCAATCGCAATCATCGGCACGGTTTGGATTTCCGCGCCAAGCGTTTGCAATGCATTTGCCAGAGAACCGGCCTGCTGCCGTGCGCGCGTGATAAGAATGCGACGGCCCGCGAGCGGCTTCACAAATGTGGCTCCACGGCTGCATCCCCTGCGCAGTGCGTTTCCCCAAGCAATGCAGCGGCCCCGCGTTGCAAGAGTGTTTCTGCGACAGTATTGCCCAAAGCGCGTGCAGAAGCTGCGGACAAATCGACTGGCTGGGCTGTTGCCTGCTCGCGCAGCACGGCGGATCCATCAGGTCGAGCCACAGCCGCATGGACACGCCAGCCGACTGCATCTTGGCTGCAGTGGACGCCGACAGGCAAGTGGCAGCCTCCGCCCAAACGCGCCAGCACGGTGCGCTCCACGGTTACGGCAAAGCTGGTTGGCGCGTGATGCAACGCGGCGAGTATCGCCTGGGTCTTCGCATCGTTACTCCGGCACTCAATGGCGAGTGCTCCCTGCGCGGCGGCGGGACACATTTCAGCGATGGAAAAATATCCACGCACAAATTCTGTAAGTCGGAGCCGCTCCAACCCAGCAGCGGCGAGAAGAATTGCATCGTATTGGCCTTCGGACAGTTTGCGCAATCGTGTGTCCACATTGCCGCGCAATTCTAGAATTTGCAAATCACTGCGCAGCGCCCGCAGTTGTGCCTGACGCCGCAGGCTACTGGTTCCAACGGTTGCGCCCGCGGGCAACGCTTGCAGGCTGTCGTAGCATGCAGAGAGAAATGCGTCGCGCGCCTCGGCACGTTCTGGTGTGGCGGCGATGGTGAACTCAGGCAAAAGATCCGTGGGCAAATCCTTCATGCTGTGTACGGCCAGATCTATGCTTCCCGCCAGCAGTGCTTCCTCAATCTCTTTGGTGAACATGCCCTTGGTGCCCACCTGTGCGAAGGGAGCGCTCTGCACGCGGTCGCCGGTGGTGTGGATGATCTGAATCGTAGAGTCGTGCCCCAGCGCCTGTAAGCGCGCGGCGATGTGCAGCGCCTGCCAGCGCGCCAGTTGGGAGCCACGGCTGCCAATGTGAATCAAGCGGTTGCATCCTCATCTGGATCAGACACGGACGCATCTGCGCGGCCAGTGTTCTTGGATCCTTCTTCGTTAAAGATCCCCTGCAGCATGGCGAGCATTTCGCGGTCGCCTTCTCTTGCTGCGCGTTTGATGGCCTGAATGGGTGCGTGTTGCAGCTTGTTGACCAGCGAGCGCGTGAGCGCTTCGACGGCCTGCCGTTGCTCGTCTGTTAAATCGGCCAAGCGCGCACTGGATCGTTGCAGTTCCGACTGACGCAGGGATTCCAGGGTCTTCTGAATGCCAACGATGGCAGGTACGCCGTCCAGCGTGTTGCGGTGA
This sequence comes from Acidobacteriaceae bacterium, assembly GCA_027343585.1. Taxonomy (GTDB): domain Bacteria; phylum Acidobacteriota; class Terriglobia; order Terriglobales; family Acidobacteriaceae; genus JAJZCX01. Next base: position 8,614 of record DAHWKP010000116.1, on the reverse strand, counting down.
TCCTGATAGCGTTGTACCTCACGCCGGATGATGGCCTCAGCAGCCTGCGCTTCTTTTTGCCGCTCGGAAATGTGCGAGGTTGCAACCGATTGCAGATCATCAATGCTGTAAACGAAGATGCCCTCAACGCTATTCATCGCCGGGTCCACGTCGCGCGGAACGGCAATGTCGATAAAAAACATGGGCTTCTGTTTGCGCTGCTGCGCGTAGGCCTGCCCGTGTTTTGGCTCGAAGATGGGCTTTTCTGCTCCCGTTGAGGTGATGACCACATCTGCTTGCGCGGCAAAATTATGTAGGTTCTCGAAGGCAATCGCCTCTGCGCCAAAACGTTGGGCAAGCGGTACGGCGCGTTCATAAGTGCGATTACAAACGTAGAGCTTGCCCGCACCTTGCTGCATCAGACTGCGCGCGGCCAGTTCGCCGATTTTGCCTGCTCCCACCAGCAGTACGGTGCGATTGTGCAGCGAGCCAAAAATTTGGCAGGCCAGACGCACAGCCACCGACGCAATGGAGACCGAAGAGTTGCCGACGTTCGTCGATGTGCGTATTTTTTTTGCGACGGTAAAGGTGCGCTGCAACAGGGGATCGAGATGCGCCTGCACCGCGCCGACGGAGCGTGCCACGGTGTAAGACTCTTTTACCTGGCCTAGAATCTGCGGCTCCCCGACGACCATTGAATCCAGGCTGGACGCGACACGGAAGAGATGGCGCACGGCTTCGCTCGAACGAAATTCGTACAGATATGGGCGCACATCGGCGGGTTCCACAGCAAAAAAGTCGCGGATGAAGTCCAGTAGATTTGCCTGCGCCGTTTCCTGATATGTGAGCAGTTCGACGCGATTGCAGGTGGAGAGAATCAAGCCTTCGCGCACCCCGGGCACGCCGAGCAGGGACTGCGTTGCCTCGGACAAACGCGCGGGCGGAATCGCGAGCCGCTCTCGAATCTCCAACGGAGCCGATTTGTGATTCACTCCAACGAGGACAAGATTCATGGCATCACGAACCGATGTACGGTGCTGAATTGGTTGGCCACCCAAACTGTGACGGCCACCAAAAAGACGAGCGTGGATAGGTAAACGGCACGCTTGCCGCGCAGGCCAGAGTGTCTGCGCACGGCGAGCATCCACACATAGAGTGCCCACATAACGATGGAGAGCAGAACTTTAGGATCGAGGAAGTATGAGGCACCCACACTTTCCTGCGCGATGAGCGCTCCGGCCAGCAGGCCCAGCGTCATGCAAGGGAAGCCGATCACCAGCGCGCGCGTGGCAATCTGATCGATGGTTTCGAGCGGTGGCAAATGCCGAAAGAGTCCATGGACGCGCTTGGATTTCAAGCGGCGTTCCTGAATCAGATAGAGCAGGCCGGAGAGCAGGCTCAGGATGAGCGCAGTGTAGGCGGCCAGGAGCAGCGCAATGTGGACGAAGATCCAGCCGCTGCGAATCCACGGAACGGCCAGCGGACTGCGATCGGGGTCCGCCGCCGGTAGCAGCAGCAATAAAAAGATCAACGGAAGAAGAAAGATGCCGATCGACGCTACGCGATAGCGCCAAAAGACGAGCAAAAATGCGCCTGCCAGCAAGAGCGCCAGCAATGTGTCCATCTCATGCAGCGTGTTGGGAACCAGGTGATGCGCCAGGTTCAGCATCTCCACCAGCGCGACCAGATGAAAGAATCCTGCAGAAACACAGGCGGGCAACACCACTCTGCGCCAGCGTGTACCGCTGGAGATGACGTCGGGAAGAATGGCGATGCAGGAGGCTCCATACAACACCAGCGCAACCCGCAGCCAAAGCAAATACATGGACGCCATCCAGCCTGAAGTAATCAAATTCCCTGCGTCCTTAGTATAAGCGGCGCATCACCTGGCTGGTGTGACGCCAGTCACCAGACGCTCTAGACGATGGCTGCCGATTCGCATTGGCCGCAGCGTTTCGCTTGCCTGCTTCAATCGCGCTATGCTGGCTGTATCCGTGCAAAGCTCCGGTCCCATGCTCCGAGATTCGCAAGCCGCCGTGCCCGAGGCAATGGCTGCCCCCACGCCTGCCTCCGCGCCCACACCGTTGATGCGCCAATATGCGGCAGCCAAACAACAGAACCCCAACGCGCTGCTCTTTTTCCGGTTGGGAGATTTTTACGAACTGTTTTATGAAGACGCTAAAATCGCCGCACAAGAGTTGCAAATCACGCTGACTTCGCGTGACAAGAACAACGGCGTGCCCATGTGCGGCGTGCCGTATCACTCCGCTGAGCCGTACATGCAGCGTCTGTTGCGGCGTGGTTATCGCATCGCCATCTGCGAGCAGATGGAAGATCCCAAGCTCACCAAGAAATTAGTGCGCCGCGAGGTGACGCGCGTGCTGACGCCGGGCACGGCACTGGATCCAACGCTGCAACAGGAGCGCAGTCGTTATTTGGCCGCTGTGTGTATGCTAGCCAGCAAAAACGCACGCGAAGGGCAGCGCATTGGCCTTGCGCTGCTGGAAAATTCCACGGGAGATTTTCGCGCTACGGAATTTTTGGGGCCAGACGCAGCCGCGCTCTGCATGGATGAGTTGGAGCGCATCGCTCCGGCGGAGATCGTATTGGCGGAGCAGAGCACGTTGCCCGGCTTGCAGGAGCCGTCCATGCTTGCGCTGCAAAAAAGCTCAGCCAGCCAGCCGTGGATTGTGACCCAGATCGAGCCGTGGGTCTTCAGTGCAGATTACGCACAGCCCCTTTTGACGCGACACTTGGGCGCACAGGGTTTGGCGGGCTACGAATTGGAGCAGCATCCGGCAGCCGCAGCCGCAGCCGGTGCGGTGTTGCATTATTTGCAAAACACACAGCAGAGCCAGTTGCAGCACTTGGACGGCCTGCGCTATTACGAACGCAGCAGTTGTTTGCAACTGGATGCGGTTTCGGTGCGCAATTTGGAATTGGTTGAGTCGCTGATGCCCGACGCCGGGCGTGACACCACGCTCTTTGCCACGCTGGATGACTGCACCACGCCCATGGGCAAGCGCCTGCTGCGTGCCAGCTTACTGCGCCCGTTGTTGGATGCAGATGCGATCAACGCGCGACTCGACGCCGTGGCGGAGATGCAGGGTGCATTGATGCAGCGGGAGGAATTGCGCACGGCGTTGAGCGAAATTCAGGACATGGAACGGCTACTGAGCCGAATATCTCTCGATAGCGCAGGGCCGCGGGATGTGTTGGCGCTGGCGCAGTCGCTTGCTGGATTGCCTGCAATCGCGCGCGCGGCAGAGCCGTTGCGGGCGCAGGCCAGTGCGCGGTTGCACAATCGCTTGGATTGCCTGGAAGATTTGCGCGCAGCGATTGAGAAGACCATCGCTGCCGATGCGCCCGTGCATCTGGCCGATGGCGGCGTCATCGCCGCAGGCGTGGATGCGGAGCTAGATACGCTGCGCGGGTTGAGTCTGCATGGACGGCAGGCGATTGCCGCCATCGAGGAGCGCGAGCGCAAGCGCACGGGCATTCATTCGCTCAAGGTGCGCTACAACTCCATCTTTGGGTACTCGATTGAGATTACCAAGGCGAATCTGGCCAACGTGCCGGATGACTATGAGCGCAAGCAGACGCTAGCCAACGCTGAGCGCTTCACCACGCCAGAGATTAAAGACTATGAGCGCAAGGTGCTGGGCGCGCAAGAGGAGTGCCTGGCCATTGAACGGCGACTCTTCGAACAGATGCGCCAACAGATTCTTGCCAGTGCCGTTCGCATTCGCACTACCGCTGCCGTGCTGGCGGAATTCGACCTGATCGCTTGCTTCGCACACCTGGCAGCCGCACGCAATTATGTGCGTCCCCAAGTGGAAGATGGCTGTGTGCTGGAGGCGCTGGCTGCGCGGCATCCCGTGATTGAGAACCGGATGCAGCAGCGGGCCGAGGGGCGCTTTGTGCCGAACAGCGTACACATGGATGCAGCGGGTACACGCGTGTTGTTGCTCACCGGACCGAATATGGGGGGCAAGTCCACGTACCTGCGCCAAACCGCACTGCTGGTAATTATGGCGCAGATGGGCTGCTTCGTTCCTGCGCAGCAAATGCGGCTGGGGCTGGTGGATCGTATCTACACGCGCATTGGTGCCAGTGACAACGTGGCGCAGGGCCGCTCTACTTTTATGGTGGAGATGACCGAGACGGCGGCGATTTTGAACACGGCCACGGCACGCTCGTTGGTGTTGCTGGATGAGATTGGCCGGGGTACAGCCACCTTTGATGGACTCTCGCTGGCTTGGGCCACACTGGAGCATTTGCATGACACGATTCGCGCGCGGACGCTCTTTGCCACGCATTATCATGAGCTGACGCTGCTCTCAGAACATTTGCCGCACATGAAGAATCTGCGCGTCTCTGTGCAGGAGACTCCGGCGGGAATCGTATTTCTGCATTCGATTGAAGAGGGCGCGGCCAGCAAAAGCTATGGCATTGATGTCGCGCGATTGGCAGGGCTGCCGAAGGCTGTTATTGAGCGCGCGCGCACCGTATTGGTGCAACATGAGCGTGCGGAGCGCCGCGAGATTCAGGCCGTAGAGTCAGCCACACCCACGTTGCAGATGACGCTCTTCACTCCGCTCTCGCAACAGGTGGTGGATCGTATCTGCGCACTGAATTTGAATGCGCTGACGCCCATGCAAGCCCTGCAATTGCTGGCGGAATTGCAGGCAGAAATTGCGCAAGGTGCTGCGCCACAGCCAGCAGGCTGGAGTGAGCCAGCATGAAGAAAGTACATTTGCGGCGCCAGGTGGGCGCACTGTTTGTTGTTGGCTTGGAATCGGCGGAGGTCTCCGTACTCGAGCGGGCTTGGCTCCGCGTCTTGCAACCAGGCGGCATCATTCTTTTCCAGCGCAATCTGGTTTCCCCACAACAGATACACGCGCTCTGGCGCTCGGTTGCTGCAACGCGCGATTCTGCGCCAGCGGCGCGTGAAGGGTTTTTTCGCTATGTGGATCTGGAAGGAGGAACAGTCGATCGCCTGAGGGATTTGATGGGGCGAACGCCATCAGCTGCCGCTGTGGCTGCGACCGGCGACGCAAAACTTTTTCATCAGCACGGCGCGATGATTGGGCAAATGCTTGCCGCGCTGGGCTTCAATGTAAATCTGGCTCCGGTGCTGGATCTTGCACTGCCCGCCAGTCGTGCGGTGATGGGCAGCCGTACCGCTTTTGCAGATCCCAAGATGGTTGCGCGTTACGCACGGGAGTTTCTAGCTGGGCTGCGCACGCAGGGCGTTCTTGGTTGTGGCAAACATTTCCCTGGTCTCGGCGGCGGGCGGCTGGATTCGCATCAGGCCACGCCGAAGATTGCGCGTACGTGGGAACAGATGCAGGCGGATCTGGCTCCATACCAGGCTTTGCGGGCGCAGCTGGCATTTGTGATGGTCAGCCACGCCGCTTACCCGAAGATTGAGTCGCCAGCGCGGCCCGCATCACTATCAAAATTTTGGATTGGCGAAGTATTGCGCAAGCAGCTTGGCTATCGTGGACTTGTGATCTCTGATGACATGGAGATGGGTGGCGTACTAACGCAGACCTCGATTGAGGAAGCCTGCATCGCCGCTATCGTCGCAGGCATGGATGCGATGGAGGTCTGCCATCGCGCGGATCGCATTCTGGGTGCATACGAAGCCGTGCTGAGGGAAGCCGAACGCTCAGCAGCTTTCGCCCTCTTGGTGGAGCGCGCTGCGCAACGGGTATGGCAAGCCCAGCAGAGACTTTTGGAGCAATCAAGACTACCGCGTGCTCTGACGCCAGCGCGGATGGAAATAATGCAGACACGGTTGCGGAATTTTTCGCAGAATATCTCCACGCGCACAGCAGGAGAGCCAAGATAATGCCATCCGCGCGCGCGCAGGGTAAAGGAATTCCTTACACCGCAAGGACCGTTGCCGGCGTGATGAGCGGCACCTCTGCCGATGGCGTGGATGTGGCCTTGGTGCGTTGCTTGCCGCCACGCGAACCCAATGCAACACCAAGGTTGCGCCTGCTGGCATACTGCGCCACTCCGTATCCAGCAGCGCTGCGTCGTGCGGTGCTGTGTGCGATGAATGCGGAGAGCATCTCCGTTGCGGAACTCTCGCGCCTGCATTGGCGACTGGGACAGGTATATGCTGAGGCCGTGCGCGCTGCCTGTGCGCAGAGCCAAATCCAAATTGATCTCGTGGGCTGCCACGGGCAGACGATCTATCATCAGGCCGCGCCACAATCGTATTGTGGTGCGCCGGTTGCATGTACGTGGCAGATGGGCGAAGCCTCAGTGATTGCGGCCACGATGAGCGTGCCGGTGGTTGCGGATTTTCGTCCGGCAGACCTTGCGCTGGGCGGTCAAGGCGCGCCGTTGGTTCCTCTGCTCGATTGGGTCTATTTTCGCCATGCGCGGCGCAATCGCGTGCTGCAAAACCTGGGCGGCATCGGCAATCTTACGGTCATTCCAGCAGGAGCACAGGGCGGGGATGTTTTTGCCTTCGACACCGGACCGGCCAACATGGTGATCGACGCATTGATGGAGATTTGCTTCCAAAAAAAGATGGATCGCAATGGTTCCATGGCTGCGCGCGGAAAGGTATTGGAATCCATTTTGAGGCAATACATTGGATTGCAGTATTTTTTTACCCCACCTCCCAAGTCTGCTGGACGCGAGGAGTTTGGCCGCGAGTTTGCGCAGAAGTTTCTTGCCGACTGCAAAAAAATCAGCCGGAAGCCAGAGGATGCCGTGGCAACCGCGACCGCATTGACGGCGCAGAGTATTGGCGTGGCTTGGAAGCAATTTGTGCAACCAGCATTGCACGCCGCGCCAACAGATTACGTTGTCTCTGGTGGTGGCGCGAAAAATCCTATCTTATTGCGTGCGATTGCCGGGCAGGTTCAGCAAAACGCTTCTGTTGTGGTGGGGACAAGTGATGATTTTGGCTTGCCGGTTGCAGCCAAGGAGGCCGTAGCCTTTGCGCTGCTGGCGTATCAAACATGGCATCGGCGTGCTGGAAATCTGCCCACTGCGACCGGTGCGGCACGGCCAGCAGTGCTGGGAAAGATCACCTATGCGTAGGCACGCGCTGCTGCAAGGACTGTTTTGCGCTGGGATCTTGCTTGGGGTGAGCGGTTGTCGCCATGCTGTGCAACACGATACCCGCACCGTTACCGTTTTAATTGAGAGTAGTCCAACCAGTCTCGATCCGCGCGTGGGTGTGGATGCGCAGTCGGAGCACATTGACATGTTGCTCTTTGATGCGCTGGTGCGTAAGGATGCGTACTTTCAACTGCAGCCGGATTTGGCGCAATCTTGGGAGACACCCGATCCGCTGACGTACATTTTTCATTTGCGCACGGATGTTCATTTTCACAATGGCCAATTGCTGACGGCGCGTGATGTTGTCTGGACGCTGGAATCAATGCGCAATGGAACCGTGATTACGCCCAAGGCCAGCGCGCTGGCCAGTATTGATCGCATGGAAACACCCAATGCACACACGGTGATTTTGCATCTGCATCATGCGGATGCCTCGTTGCTCTGGAATCTCTCTGATGGTGCCACGGGCATCGTTCCGTATGGCAGTGGACAGGATTTCCAGCAGCATCCCATTGGCACCGGCCCCTTTCGTTTTGTGCGGCAAGAGGTGGACAAGGAAGTGGTTCTGGAGCGCAATCCCCAAGCGTGGAGCGGCGTGCCAGCGATCCAGACATTGCGCTTTGCTGTAGTGCCCGATGCGATGACGCGCGCGCTTGAGTTGCAGAAAGGTTCAGCCGATGTGGCCGTCAACGCATTTCCTGCGGACATGGCTTGGTCGCTGCGCCACAATCCGCACCTGGTGGTTGCCAGCGTGCCGGGCAACAATGTGCAATACATTACGTTTAATTTGCGCGACCCCTATTTGCGTCACGTGCGCGTGCGGCGGGCGATTGCTGCAGCCATCAATCGTCCGCTCATCATCGCGGCACTTTTGCATGGACAGGCGCGTCTGGCGCAGAGTTTGTTGCCGCCAGAGCATTGGGCCTACGCTGCCGGGGGCGATCCCATTGTGTACGATCCAACGCGCGCGCGGATGTTGTTGGATGAAGCTGGTTTTGCCGCAGGGGTGGATGGCATTCGTTTTCATCTGCAAATGAAGACCTCCACCGACGAAACGGCACGGCTGTTTTCGATGGTCTTGCAACAGGAACTGCGGCAGGTTGGCATTGCGCTCGACATTCAGAGTTACGAGTTCGCCACATTTTACGCGGATATTTCGCAGGGACGATTTGGAATCTATAGCCTGCGCTGGATTGGCGGCAACGAGGACCCGGATATTTTTCGCTACGCTTTGGCCACGGCCAGCGAGCCGCCACACGGAGCTAATCGCGGCGATTATTCCAACCGCGAAGTTGATGCGCTGTTGCAACAGGCAGTGGAGGAGACAGATATAGTCCAACGCCGTGCCGCCTATGCGCAGGTGCAGGCGATCATGGCGCGCGAACTGCCTGTGCTGCCACTTTGGTATACAAACTCTGAAGTGATTTACAACCGCAGACTCACTGGTATTACACCCGCGCCGTCGGGCAGTTTTGATTTCCTGCGCACGGCGGGCATCCTGCAGCAATAAAGCATTGGGTGTGTGAGTTTACGAAACCTTCGCCAT